>NZ_JBEYVS010000057.1:0-35596 GCF_040644095.1 Streptomyces sp. NPDC047028 | reverse complement strand
GCAGCAGACTAACCACCCCCCCACAAGAATCACCGGACAAAGAGACAGGCTCTAGCACCGCCGGCGGCGCCGCTCCACGGCGGAGCGGCGCCGCCGGCGTATTCATGCCTACGGGTGGCGGCGGAGCGTCCAGACGAATCTCCTCGCCGTCCCTGCCCCGTACGACCTGCGTCTGCGACGAGCCCACCGGCAGGATTGTCCCGAGCCCGGCGAGATCAAGCACGTCCAGGCGGACCTGGCGGCCCACAGAGACCAAGAGCGTGCCACTACCCGCATCCTCGGCTCCCGCCAGGAAACGTACTGCGAACTCGACGGGCGATCGGTCCGGGAGGAGATGGAGACGGCACACAAACGGATCGTGGTTCCGGCGAAGAACACCGACACCCGCGAGCACGACATCTTCGCCTCCGACAACCGAGGGAAGCTGGAGGGTGACAGCGTCGGTTCCCACGGCAGCGTCCCGCACCCGTGACAAGAACTCACTTCTGGCTGCAGTGGGCACACCGGCCGTAGAGCAGCAGCGAGCCCGCCGCGCCGGTACGCACACCGCTCAGCTCGGTGATCCGCTCCACGGCTATCCTCATGTGATCGATCGCAAGGTCCCGGACGCGACCGCACTCCTCGCACACCGTGTGGTGGTGCGGTTCGGAACTGACGCCGTAGCGCTTCGGGCCGGGGCCGTGCACAGCGTGCGCCACGCCCACGTCCGTGAAGGTCTCCAGGGTCCGGCAGACGGTCGCCTGATCGAAGGGCAGCCCCCGGCCCCGCAGTTCACCGCCGAGCTCCGCGGAGGAGAGGTGCTCCCCGGAGGCTGACAGCAACCTCAGTCTGCACAGTCGGCTGGGAGTGCAGCGAAGGCCGTGGCGCCACAGCTGCAACGAGAGTTCCGGAGTCGCTGCCGCGTCCTGGTGTGCCGGCGGCGGGGTCATGGTCATGTGCCTGCATTTCTTGCCGCCATCGAGGAGTCCGGGTCACGAACTTCCCTCAGCTGACTGGCGCGACATGAGGGAGGGGTCCTAGCCAGGTCTAACGCCTGATCGCAAGGTACCGTTCTTACTGCTAGCGTGCAGCTGCATATTATTCGTAATAGCGTCGGAGGACGTTGGACGTGGCGCTCTACACGCTCCCGGTACTTCCGTACGACTACTCGGTGCTCGCCCCGGTCATCAGCCCGGAGATCATCGAGCTGCACCACGACAAGCACCACGCGGCGTACGTGAAGGGTGCGAACGACACCCTGGAGCAGTTGGCCGAGGCGCGGGACATAGGAGTCGTGGGGCCCGATCAACGGCCTGGAGGAGAACCACACGTCACTGAGATGTCCTGCTCGTGATCGTCTTCTCACCCTTCACTGGGCAGGCGCACCACGAAGGGCTCCCGCGAGCACACAGCTCGCGGAGCCCTTCCGTGTAACGGCCGGATGACGGGCCGACCTCGCTCGATGAGATTATGACCGGTGACAACAGGCGACGGCGGTTCGAGGAAGCCGGTGAGAATCCGGCGTGGTCCCGCCACTGTGACCAGTGAGCTGGTTCCGGCAGGCCACCGCCCGGACAGGGTGGGAAGGCGGGGCGAGCGGCGAGCCGGGAGCCAGGAGACTCACGCGGTCACCTCCTCGACGAACACCGGGGCGGATCTCCCCGGGAGGGGAGCGGTGCGCCATGCCGTAGACGCCGCAGGCGCGGGCAGTGAGCCGGCGGCCTCACGGGCGCGGGCCGCGCCGATGTCGTCGGCGGAGTCGCCGTCGTAGAAGCGGGCTTGCCGCAGCGACGGGCACATGGCGGGCGAGACGAAGGCAACGCGGCTGGTCACGTGGCTGCTCCTCCTGGCGGGTGCGTGGGGTGCCATCATGCAGGGCGCCCTGGACCGCCTGGCCGGTGCTGACGGCCGAGTAGGGACACTCGGCCGTCAGCGTTCTGCCCGGCGAACTCATCAGGGTCGGGGCCCTTGCCCGTGGCGCCCCGGTCCGAAGCGTGGTCCGGTCAGGGTCAGGAGGCGGGCAGCTCCCCGCGGACGGTACGGGCGGCGGCGACCAGGTTTTCCAGGGAAGCGCGGGTCTCGGGCCAGCCGCGGGTCTTCAGGCCGCAGTCGGGGTTGACCCAGAGCCGTTCGGCGGGGATGGCCTTGAGACCGGTGCGCAGCAGGTCCGCCACCTCCTCGGCGCTCGGCACGCGAGGCGAGTGGATGTCGTACACACCGGGGCCGGCTTCGCGCGGGTAGCCGTGGGCGGCGAGTTCGCGGGCGACCTGCATGTGGGAGCGGGCAGCCTCCAGACTGATGACGTCGGCGTCGAGGTCGTCGATCGCTTGGACGATGTCGCCGAACTCGGCGTAGCACATGTGGGTGTGGATCTGGGTGTCCGGGCGGACCCCACTGGTGGTGAGGCGGAAGACTTCGGTCGCCCAGGCCAGGTACTCAGCCCGGTCGGCGGCGCGCAGGGGGAGGGTCTCACGCAGTGCGGGTTCATCCACCTGGATCACCGAAGTCCCGTCCGCTTCCAGGTCATTGACCTCGTCGCGCAGGGCGAGGGCGAGCTGGCGGGCGGTGTCGGTGAGAGGCTGGTCGTCGCGGACGAAGGACCAGGCGAGCATGGTGACCGGGCCGGTGAGCATGCCCTTGACCGGTCGGTCGGTGAGGCACTGGGCGTACGCGGTCCAGCGCACGGTCATCGGCTCCGGCCGGGAGATGTCACCGGCCAGGATCGGTGGGCGGACGTAGCGGGTGCCGTAGGACTGGACCCAGCCGTGCTGGGTGGCGAGGTAGCCGGTGAGCTGCTCGGCGAAGTACTGGACCATGTCGTTGCGTTCGGCCTCGCCGTGCACGAGGACGTCCAGGCCGGTCTTCTCCTGGAAGGTGATCACCTCGTGGATCTCCGCCTTGATCCGTTCCTCGTAGCCGGTCATGTCGATGCGGCCGGCGCGCAGGTCGGCGCGTGCCGCGCGCAGCTCGCCGGTCTGCGGGAAGGACCCGATGGTCGTGGTCGGGAGGAGGGGCAGGCGGAGGTGGGCGCGCTGGGCCGCGGTGCGTTCGCCGTAGGGCTGGGAGCGGCGGGCGTCGGCGTCGGTGACCGCGGCGGCGCGGGAGCGCACGGCCTCGTCGTGGGTGATGGGCGAGCCCGCTCGGGAGGCGAGGTCGGCACGGTTGGCGGCCAGTTCGGCGGTGATCGTGCCGGTGCCCTGGGAGAGGCCCCTGGCGAGGGTGACGACCTCGCGCGTCTTCTGCTTTGCGAAGGCGAGCCAGCGCAGGATCTGCGGCTCGATGTCCCGTTCCGCGGTGGCGTCGAGCGGGACGTGCAGCAGGGAGCAGGATGCGGAGACGTCGACGCGGTCGGCCAGTCCGAGCAGGGTGCCCAGCGTGGACAGGGATGTGGCCAGGTCGTTGACCCAGATGTTGCGGCCGTTGACGACGCCGGCCACCAGGCGCTTGCCGGGCAGGCCGCCGACGGCGGCGAGGTCGTCCAGGTTGGCGGCGGCGGCCTCGGTGAAGTCCAGGGCCAGGCCGTCGACCGGGGCTTTGGCGAGTACCGGCAGGGCATCGCCGAGCCGGTCGAAGTAGGACGCGACCAGCAGCTTGGGCCGGTCGGTGAGGGCGCCGAGGTCACGGTAGGCGCGGGTGACGGCGTTGAGTTCGGCCGGGGTGCGGTCCTGGACGAGGGCGGGCTCGTCCAGCTGGGCCCACGCTGCGCCCGCGGCGCGGAGGTCGGCGAGGACTTCGGCGTACACCGGCAGCAGGCGGTCCAGCAGGGTGAGCGGCTCGAAGCCGGCCGGTACGCCGGGTGCGGGCTTGGCCAGGAGGAGGTAGGTGACCGGACCGACCAGCACCGGCCGGGCGGTGAGTCCCAGTGCCAGGGCTTCCTTGAGCTCGGTGACCTGCTTGGTTGCGTCGGCGGCGAACACGGTGTCGGGGCCGAGTTCGGGGACCAGGTAGTGGTAGTTGGTGTCGAACCACTTGGTCATCTCCAGCGGTGCGACGTCCTGTGTTCCGCGGGCCATGGCGAAGTAGCCGTCGAGCGGATCGGCGGCCACCGCGTCCCGATGGCGTGCGGGGATCGCGCCGACCATGACGCTGGTGTCCAGGACATGGTCGTAGTACGAGAAGTCGCCGGTGGGCACCTCGTGGATGCCGGCCTCGGAGAGCTGCTGCCAGTTCGTACGGCGCAGGTCGGCGGCGGTGGCACGGAGGGCGTCAGCGGTGACGCGGCCCTTCCAGTAGCCCTCGATCGCCTTCTTCAGTTCCCGGCCCTGTCCCTGGCGGGGGTAGCCGTACACGGTGGCCCGTGCTGCCGCGGGCTTGGTGGTCACGGAGATCTCCTTCGCGAGATGAATCCCTGAGATCCCGGAGAGGGGACGAGAGCGCGAAGGAACAACATGCCGGACGGTGTCGGCCGACGGCCGTCCGTTCGGTGTGTTCGCCGACCCGCCCTCGAGGTCACCGGGATGTCCGCGCACGAGTGGTTCGCACACGGGCAGTTGGCAGGTCTTCGGACTCGCGGGCACGCCTCGTCGTACGAAGTCGTACGAGACACCTACTGGCCGTCGCTTCCCAGGCCCTCCTCGGACCCAGTGCGTATGACGGCGGTCGTTCCCGCTCACCGCTGCGGGGCAGTCCCGGATTCCCACCGGGTTCCCTCTTACGACGCATCCCGCCTGGCGGACGGGGCGAACCAGCTGCACCGGCCAGCCTACGGGGTCAACGTCAGAGAAGAGAGCGGGACGTCCGTCATCTGGACGGTGAGGCGGCCCACATCGCGCCGTGCGGTCCACAGGGTGGGAAGCCCGCCGCACGCGCGCTTCCCGCCCTTCCCCTGTCACGCCGCGTGGGGACCTTCATCCCTGCGGCGGTGCGGGCCCCTCAGCCCGCGTCCTACCAGGTCCTCAGCCCCGGTCGTGGCTGTGGAACCCCCGGCCGGTCTTCCTGCCGAGCAGTCCCGCCTCCACCATCCGCTGGAGCAGCGGCGGCGGAGCGTAGAGCGGCTCCCTGAACTCGTCGTCAAGCGATTCGGCGATCGAGGCGACGGTGTCCAACCCGATCAGATCAGTGAGCCTCGGTGGGCCCATCGGGTGAGCGCAGCCCAGCTCCATGCCCGTGTCGATGTCGGCGGCCGTGGCGAAGCCGGACTCCGCCATGCGGATCGCCGACAGAACGTAGGGGATGAGCAGCGCGTTGACGACGAAGCCGGCCCGGTCCCGGGACCGGATGACGGTTTTGCCGAGCACGCGGGCCGCGAAGTCCTCGACCGCGGCGGTCGTGTCGGCCGATGTGTGCAGCGAGGTCACGACCTCGACCAGGGGCAGCACGGGGACGGGGTTGAAGAAGTGCAGTCCCACGACCCTGTCCGCGCGGCTTGTCGCCATGCCGAGCCGCATGATCGGGAGGGACAAGGTATTGCTGGCGAGGACGGCGGCGGGATCCTCGACGATCTCGTCGAGAGCGGCGAACACCTCCGTCTTGGCGTCCGTGTTCTCCACGACGGCTTCCAGGTGGGTGCGGTGGCGTCCTCGAAGTCGGCCATCCAGACCTTGGCCCCGGAGTTGAGGGCGTTGACCGTCATCCGGCGGTCCGGAGGGCCGGTGATCTCGACGCGGCGGTCGGTCAGCCCGGGTGCCGGTGGTGCGACTCGCCAGGACGGGTCGGCACGGATGGCGGTGGTGACGATCGGGAAGTCGAGGGGGGAGCCCGATGCCAGGCGCAGGACCTGCCGGCGGCGCTCTCTCATCAGGTCGTTCCGGCGGGTGCCGAAGGCTGCGGCCAGGCGGCCCAGGAAGTCCAGGGCGGCGGGCGTGAGAATCTCGTCGTGACGGTCGCCCAGGTCAGCGAGAACGCGGACGTGGTGGGTCAGGGCACTGGTGGACACAGCTTCTCCCAGGGTCTCCGGCTCGGCCGCTGCCACCGCGTCGAGGGTGCGGCCTCGCCAGCGGCCCACGTCCAGGCCGCCCAGCTCCGGTGTCTCCACGCCGTCGAAGCCCGCACGCGGCCGCCGTCTCCCGGCAACGCGCACTCGGCGACACGATGACATGTGCGGGGATGGGCAGTGATCCCGCCGCCGCATGTGCGCCCGCCGCCCGATGCCGTCGACCGAGTCGCCGTCGTAGAAGCGGGCCTGCCGCAGCGACGGGCTCGTGGCGGGCGAGACGAGGGTGACGCGGCTGGCGACGAGGTTGCTCCTGCGGTCGGTGTCATGGGCGTGCTGGCCCGCCCCGCGAGCGGCACGCACGTACGCCGGTCCGGGGCGATGGCCGTGAGTCGATGTTCCGCGAACGTAGCATCCACGCAAGGGCGGCTGTCCGCGATTCTCGCCCTGCCGGTGCAGGCATGATGCCGGACGAGCGTCGGGTGCCGCCCGCGATCGATCGTGCGAGGGCTCCGTGTGTCAGGCGGGGTCGGGAGTGGGTGTCCGGCGTGAGAGGGCGTCGGACGCGCGGGCCGTGGCGTAGAGGGAGACGGCGAGGGCGAGGGCGAGTGCCAGGCCCGCGGTGTAGACGCCCGCGGAGGGTTCGGCCGGGGCGCCGCCGGCTTCCTTGCGGGCGGAGCCGCTGAGGAAGGGGACGACGACGAGGACGGCCAGGCCGAGGGCGACTTCTCCCCAGACGACCTTGGGGAAGTGCCGGAGTGTCAGGTGGAGCAGGGAGGCGTTCTCGCCGGTTCGGCGGGCCTGGGCCATGCGGGGCATGAGCCAGAACTGGTTGAAGGCGCCCGCGGTGACCATGCCGAGGACGAGGTTGATCTTCACGAGCAGGGCGAGGCCGTAGCCGGTCGTCCACAACTGGCTGACGGCGCCGACGTGCTTCCAGCTCATCCACAGGCCGGAGACGACGACGGCGGCGACGCAGATCATCGCGACGAGGCTGAAGCGGCGCCACAGGTCGGCCCAGAGCAGGCCCGCGTCCGGGCTCAGACGGCGGCGGGCGCCGGCGAGGACGCTGAGGAGGGCCAGGCCGCCGAGCCAGACGGTGCCGCTGATGATGTGGGTCTGGGTCAGGACCAGGTCCAGCACCTCGTCGGCCTTGAGCGGGACGGTGGCCGGGACCGCGCCGATCAGTGTCACCGCGAGGGCGAGGGGCAGAGCGGTGAGGGCCACGGGGTCGACGCGGCGGCGGGCGGCGCGTGTGAACAGGGTCATGAGGAGGATCGCGGTCGCCAGGAGGACGAGGTTCTGCACCAGGAAGAGGGTGCCCTGTGCGATCCAGGTGCCGTCGTCGGCGGGGGCTCTGAGGAACTGCCATATGGGTCTTGGCGCGAGGGCGTGGCCGAACGGCATTCCTCGGCCGTTGCGGGCCACCCGAGCGGCGAGCTGGAAGTATCCGGCCACCAGGAGAACCACGCCGGACCAGGCGAACCAGACCGACGAGCGGTGACGCAGCAGGGAGGCGTCGTCGGTGTCCGGTGTCCTCCTGAGCGTGGGGCGGACCGTGGTCGCATAGGTGACGAGGCCGCCGATGGTCCCGCTCAGGCCGAGGAAGTAGCCCGTCTTGGTCAGGGCTCGCCAGGTGGTGGGCAGCGTGTATCCGGCCGTGTCCGCGGCCAGCAGAAGGGTGCTCATGAAGGTGAGGCTAACCTAAGTTCTATCCAGGCCGTACACCCTCATGGAGTGTCTGGGGGGGGGCGATCTCGCATCATTCGGGCCGGAAGGTTCATCGCATTGCCATATCTTTAGGTAAGGCTAACCTTAGCTTGTATGCGGGGGGCTTAATCTCGAACCGGTTCGACCGCTGCCCGGAAGGAATGTCCCCGTGATCCCCACTCTTGTGATCGGCTTGAGAGAGGGCCTTGAGGCGTCGCTCATCGTCGGCATCATCGCGGCGTTCCTGGGCAGCAGCGGCCGCCGTGACGCGCTGCGACAGGTGTGGATCGGCGTCGCGGCCGCGGTCGTTCTCTGTCTGCTGATCGGGGTCGGGCTGATCACGCTCTCCCGTGAACTGCCGCAGCGCCAACAGGAGGCGCTGGAGACCGTGATCGGCGCGTTCGCCGTCGTCATGGTCACCTTCATGATCCTCTGGATGAACCGGCACGCCCGGGGCATGAAGAAGGAACTGGAGACCCAGACCGCCCACGCTCTGGCCCAGGGGTCCGCGCGCGCCCTGGTGGCCATGGCCTTCCTCGCGGTGCTGCGGGAGGGCTTCGAGACGGCGGTGTTCCTCATCTCCGTCATCCAGAACAGCACCAGCGTCGCGAGCGGCACCACCGGTGCGCTGATCGGCATCCTGATCGCGGTCGTGGTCGGATACGGCATCTACCGCGGCGGAGTCCGCCTCAACCTCGGCCGGTTCTTCAAGATCACCGGTCTGGTCCTGGTCCTGGTCGCGGCGGGACTGACGATGACGGTCATGCACACCGCCCACGAGGCGGGGTGGCTGAACGCCGGTCAGGCACAGGCCCTGGACCTGAACTGGCTGGTGCGTCCGGGCACCGTGCTGTCCTCCCTGCTCACCGGCGTGCTGGGCGTGCAGCCGCGGCCGGTCGTCGCCGAAGTGACGGCCTGGCTGGTGTACGCGGTGCCGATGTTCGCCTACATCGCCTGGCCGCGCCGGGGTTCCCGGCGCCCGGCCCAGGGCGCTCCCGTGGCCGCCGAGATCACCGGACACGCCTGACGGTCCGGCCGTCCGGCGGGGCCGTCCGCCCCACCCCCGGTCACTTTTCCCCTTTCCCCTTTCCCCCGAACGACCCCCTACCCCCGGGTCCTTCTGAATCACCTCTAGCTCGAGGGAGCACTGTCCCATGCACAGATCCATCACGCCACGCGTCCTGCGAGTCACCGGTGTGCTCGCCGTCGCCGGACTCGTCGCCACTGGATGCGCCAAGAACAAGACGGACAGTGCCCCCGCCGGCGCCGCCAAGGTCTCCGTCGAACTCGACGACAACGGCTGCCACGTCTCCCCGAAGTCCGTGGCCGCGGGGCCCGTGACCTTCACGGTGAAGAACACCCACGCCAACAAGGTCTCCGAGGCCGAACTGCTGCGCGACGACATCATCATGGGGGAGAAGGAGAACCTCTCCCCGGGCCTGTCCGGCACCTTCTCGCTGCACCTGGACGGCGGCAAGTACCAGGTGTACTGCCCGAACGCCAAGACGGAGAAGACCGCCTTCACGGTCAGCGGATCGGCGGGCAAGGCCTCGCAGGACCCCGCGGTCAAGGCCGATCTGGAACAGGCCGTCAGCGGCTACAAGACCTATGTCATCGGCGAGGTCGACAAGCTGGTGCCGGCCACGAAGAAGTTCACCGACGCGGTCCGCTCCGGCGACATCGCGAAGGCCGAGCAGGCGTTCGCGCCCGCCCGTTACTACTACGAGGAGGTCGAACCGGTCGCGGAGAGCTTCGGCGACCTCGACCCGGACATCGACGCCCGCGTCAACGACGTCACCGACCAGTCCAAGTGGACCGGCTTCCACCGCCTGGAGAAGGCGCTGTGGCAGGACAAGTCGCTGAAGGGCACGGCCCCGCTCGCCGACAAGCTCGACGCCGACGTGGCCCGGCTCAAGACGCTGGTGGCCAAGACCTCCTACCAGCCGGCCCAGCTCGCCAACGGTGCCACCGATCTGCTCAACGAGGTCGCCTCCAGCAAGATCACCGGCGAGGAGGACCGCTACAGCCACACCGACCTGTCCGACTTCGAGGCCAACGTCGTCGGTGGCGAGAAGGCGTTCGACCTGCTCAAGCCCGCGCTGGAGAAGATCGACCCGAAGCTGGCGGACAAGGTCACGCAGCAGTACGGCCAGGTGCTCGACGCGCTCAAGCCGTACAAGAAGGGCAGCGGATACGTGGACTACTCCACGGTCGGCACGGCCAAGCGGCGCGTGCTCACCCAGAAGGTCGACGGCCTCGCCGAACCCTTGTCCCAGGTCGCCGCGAAGGTGAACAGCTGATGGCCGAGCGCCACCACTCCCGCCGAGGGCTCTTCGCCCTCGGCGGGGCGGCCCTGGCCGGCGGGGCGGCGTCGGCCACCCTGACCGGCTGCCGGCACGAGTCCTCCTCCGCCCCGCCCGCGGACCGGGTGCCGTTCTACGGCACCCGCCAGGCCGGCATCGCCACCCCGACCCAGAACCGGCTCGCCTTCGCCGCCTACGACCTGACGGTCGACGCAAGCGTCAAGGAGAACAGGGCCGCACTGAAGGCACTGCTCAAGACCTGGACCGCGGCGGCGGCGGCGATGACCCAGGGCCACCCGGTGCCGGGCGTCAACACCAACCTCGGCGCCCCGCCGGCCGACACGGGCGAGGCCCACGGACTGGCCCCCGCCAACCTCACCATCACCTTCGGTCTCGGCCCGTCCCTGTTCGATCACCGGTTCGGACTCGCCGACCGTCGCCCGGCCGCGCTGGAGGACCTCCCACACCTCCCCCCGGCCGAACTGGACCCGGACCGCAGCGACGGCGACCTCGCGATCCAGGCCTGCGCTGACGATCCCCTCGTCGCCTTCCACGCCATCCGCAACCTGGCCCGGATCGGCCGGGACACCGTGGTTATGCGCTGGTCCCAGCTCGGCTTCGGAAAGGCCGCCTCCAACGGCGCCGACCAGGAGACCCCGCGCAACCTGATGGGCTTCAAGGACGGCACCCGCAACATTCCGGGCCACGACACCGACCTGATGGACGAGCACGTGTGGGTCGGCAAGGAGACCGACCAGGCGTGGATGCGCGGCGGCAGCTACCTGGTGGCCCGGCGCATCCAGATGCGGATCGAAGGATGGGACCGCGACTACCTCGCCGACCAGCAGAAGGTGTTCGGCCGGCACAAGTACTCCGGAGCACCGCTGACGGGATCCAAGGAGTTCGACACCCCCGACTTCAAGGCCAAGGGCCCCGACGGCCTGCCGGTCATCCCGGCGACGGCACACATGCGGCTGGCGGCCCATGAGAACAACTCCGGCATCCGCATCCTGCGACGCGGCTACTCCTTCACCGACGGCATGATCCCGTCCAGCGGCGAACTGGACGCCGGTCTCTTCTTCATCGCCTTCCAGAAGGACCCCCGCAAGCAGTTCGTCGCGCTCCAGCGCAGACTCGCCACGCACGACGCGCTCAACGAGTACATCCAGCACGTCGGTTCCGGACTCTTCGCCTGCCCGCCCGGCCCCGAAGCCGCCGGTCACACCTGGGCAGAAGAGCTCCTCGCGTGAAATTCGCGCCCGCACCCCCCCGAGACGAGCCAAGTGCGTCGTCCAGCCTGCGGAAGGACCGCGAAGAGCTGTGCCGGTGCGTCTGCCGACGTCGGTGCGGCCTCCCCCCGCTGACGTTGCAGACGGAGCAGGACGAGCAGAGCTTGTCCGAGGTCGCTCAGCGGGCACCAGCCGCCATCGCCGCCCTACAGCCGACCGCGGACCTGGTCGCCGCCGACTTCCCCGCCCGGACACCGGCCCTACGACGACGTCTTTCCCGGACGACGTCCAGTTCACGAACCTCGATGGGGACGGCGGGACCGGCTTCCCGCGCATGGCCGGACCGGTGTCACCCACGTCCGGCTCGACCGGCTGAAGCCCGACTGCTTCGGGGTGCCGAACCCATCAGACACCCGTCCGGTGCATATGGTGCGAAGGAAGGTGATTCGGTACACGGACGCTGACGGGTGGCATCGTGAACGCAGACGGGATCGACTACGAGGCTGTCTTCCAGGCGTTGCCGAGCGCGGTGGCCCTGTTCACCACGGACCTGGTGTACGCCGACGTCAACGAGGCGTTCCTGAGCAGCATGGGCCGTACACGGGACGAGGTGGTGGGCCGCCACCTCGCCGACGCCTTCCCCGACGCTCCGGAGCACCGGGACGGGAATCCGGAGGGGGAGCAGGATTCTGAGGCGAGCGGCATGCGCAGGCTCGCCGCCTCACTGCGGTGGGTGGCGGACACCGGGCAGCGCGACGCCATGACCCTCCTGCGCTACGACGTGGAGCGCCCGGACCGGCCCGGCGTGTGGGAGGAGCGGTACTGGAGCCCGGTCAACGTCCCGGTTTCCGGCCCGGACGGGCGGGTGGCGCTGCTGCTGCACCGGGAGGAGGACATCACCGAACTCATCCGGGTCCGTGGCAGCCGTGGCCGCCGCACCGCTCTGGAGGCCGAGCTGTACACCCGGGCCCGGGAGCTCCAGGAGGTCAACGAGCGGCTGCGCGAGGCGCACGCCCGCGAGCGCGAGGTCGCCCTGAGCCTCCAGGAGTCGATGCTGCCCGTCGTCTCGCCCTTCCGGCGCCATCGCACGGCGGTGCGCTACCGGCCGGCGGTCGGCACGCTCAATGTCTGCGGGGACTGGTACGACCTCGTGGAGCTGTCCGACGACCGGCTCGCGGTGACCGTCGGCGACGTCGTCGGCCAGGGCCTGTCCGCCGCAGGGGTCATGGGCCGGCTGCGCAGCGCCCTCGGTGCCGCCTCCCTCGTCGCCGGGGACCCCGCCCACGTCCTGGACGCCCTCGACCTGTACGCCGGCTGCGTCGACGGAGCCCAGTCGACCACGGCGGTCCTGTGCGTCGTGGACCCGGCCCGCCGGACCATCGCGTACAGCAGCGCCGGTCACCTTCCGCCGGCCCTGCTGTACCCGGACGGCACCGTGGAGTTCCTGGACCGGGCCACCGATCCGCCGCTCGACGCCCGCCCGGACCCCGGTCCCCGCCCTCAGGCGGAGATCCCCTTTCCGGACGGGGCCACCCTGCTGCTCTACACCGACGGGCTGGTCGAACGCCGGCAGGAGGACATCGACGTCGGCCTGGCCCGGCTCGCCGGCTCCCTGGCCCGTCACCGGGGCGCCGGCCCCGAGACCCTGGCCGACGCCCTCCTCTCCGACCTGACCCCGCCCGGCGGCCCCACCGACGACACCGCACTGGTCGTCGTACGGTTGTGATCCGCCGGTGTCCCGGCCAGACCTGTGACATCGGGGCGGGCCGGGACACCGGGACGGGGTGGGTGGCTCAGCGGGCGAGGCGGACGCGGTACGCCTGGTCCTGGCCGGCGGGCCCGGAGCCGGACTTGTCCAGGACGTACGCCGTGCCGTGGTGCACGGTGACATGGTTGGGGTTGGCGGCGGTGGGCAGGGTCTCGACGACGGCCTTCCTGCGCGGGTCTACGACCGTGACGTTCGCGGCGGTGCGGTTGGCGACCAGCACCCGGCCGCTGCGCTCGTCGGCCGCCACGGAGAGCGCGCCGGCGCCCGTGGGAATCGTCGCGGTGACGGCCTTCTTGCGCAGGTCGACGACCGAGACGGCGCCCGCGGCCTGGTCGGCGGCGTAGGCGGTGCGGCCGTTGGCGGACAGGGCCACGGAGATCGGGCCGTCGCCCGCGGGGATGAACACCGGGTCCTTGGCGTACGGGGAGACCGCGATCAGGCGGTCGCCGTTGAGGTCGGCCGCGTACACGGTGCCGGTGCGCTCGTTCACGGCGAGCCCGGCCGGGCCGGCGCCCTCGACGGTGACGCGCTTCTTCTCCTTGAAGGTGCGGGTGTCGAAGGCGACGATGCTGCCGTCGCCGAATCCGCTGGCCCAGGCGAGGTTGTGACGCTCGTCCACGACCACCTCGCGGGCGTGGGCCACGTTCGGCAGGGTCGCGAGGTGGGCCCCGGTGCGCTGGCTGTAGACGGCCACCGAGTTGTTGCGGGTGTTCGTGGTCCACACCGTGTTGTGCTCGTCGTCCACGGCGACGCCGTAGACGGCTTCCACGGCGCCGGTGGCGGCGTCGGTCACCGGCGGGGTGTACGACTTCTTGACGGCCAGGGTCCTGGGGTCGACCTTGAGCAGCGCGGAGTTGGCGACCGGGCGTCCGGCGGAGGCGGTGGCCCACAGCACGTGGTTCCGCTCGGAGTACGCCGACTGGTAGAGGCCGGCGGCCAGGGGCGCCGAGGTGACGGCGGAGGCGTGGTGGGCGTGCCCGGTGTGGGCGGAGGCGCCGCCGGCGAAGGCCAGCACGCTGCCGGAGGCGAGTGCGGTGGCGACGGCGGCGGTACGGCGAATGCGGTGGGACATGCTGCTTGTGTCTCCTTGACGAGAGAGAGCCTTCCTCGGAGAGGAGGCGATGGCTTCAACTTAGCTTAGGCTTACCTAAGTTAATGGGTCTGTGGGTGTGCTGAGCGTCACAATTGACGTGCTGGAAAAGGGAATTGACGAGACGTCAGGCCGACTGTCAGGCGCTCTGGGGCGGACGCGTCGTGCGGCGGCGTACCACGAGCAACGTGGTGGCCGCGGCGCCCGCGGCGCCGCCGGCCGCGGCCGCCGCGGCGGACCAGGCGATGGTGGCGTACGAGACGTCCGCCCGCATCGGGGCCGCGACCGGTGCGGTGGCCGTCGTCGTCGCGTCGTCCGCCCCTGAGGACGGCGCCGTGCCCGTGACCGCGGCGGCGGTACCCGGTGCCGTCGCCGTGAAGTCCACCTTCAGGGTGGTGGGCGGGTCGGGGGCGAGGAAGCGCAGCCAGTGCGCGCCCGCGGAGGTGTCCGGGGGGATCGTCACGTCACCCTCGTAGGCGCCCTGGGCGTCGGTCTTCCACTGGCCGAGGATCGCGTCGTCGTCGAGCTTGATGGTGAGGGTCCGCCGTGCGGGGAACGCTGTCACCGTGAAGTGGAGCTTGCCGCCGGGCTGGACCTGGTCGGCGGTGATCCGTGCTGTCGCGCCCCGTGAGTCGGACGCGGCGGCCGGGGCGCCCGACGCGGCCGGAACCGGGGTGCCGCCGCCCGTCGTCGATCCGCCGCCCGCTGTCGATCCGCCGCCGGATCCGCCCGCCGTGCCGGAGCCGGACGTGCCGCCGGAGGTGACGGTGAAGTCGGCCCTGAGGCTGGTGGGCGGGTCGGGGGCGAGGAAGCGCAGCCAGTGCGCCCCGGAGGTGGTGCCCCGGGGGATCGTCACGCTCGCGGACAGCGAACCGTCCGCGGCGATGCCGCCGGGCCACTGCCCGATGATGGTGCTGTCGTCCAGCTTCACGGTGAGCTGACGGCCCGCCGGGAAGCCCGTGACGCGGAACGACACCTTGCCGCCGGCGGTCACGCTCGACCCCGCGGTGATGGTGACGGAGGCGCCCTGCGAGGTGTCCGACCCGCCGCCGGAGCCGTCACCGGAACTGCCGCCGGAGCCGCCGCCGGACCCGCCGGTCGATCCGCCACCCGATCCGCCGCCGGAACCGGAGTCATCGCCGCCGCCCGAGGAGTTGCCCCCATCGGTGGAGCCGCCTTCGCCTCCACCTCCGCCCGAGCCGCCGCCCGTGCCGGAAGAGGTCACGGTGAGGTCGGCCTTGAGGCTGGTGGGCGGGTCGGGGGCGAGGAAGCGCAGCCAATGGGCCCCGGCGGAGGTGCGCGCGGGCACGGTGACCGTCCCGGAGAAGGTGCCGTCGGCCCGCACCGCGCCCTTCCACTGCGCCAGGATGGCGGTGTCGTCCAGCTTGACGGTGACCGTCTGCCCCTTCCTGAACCCGGTCAGGGAGAAGGAGACCTTGCCGCCCGCCGCCACCTTGCCGCCGTGCGCCAGCTTCACCGCGGGGCGGGAGGCCGGGGTGCTCGGACCGGGCGTGGGGATGGGCTTCGGGGTCGGAGTGGGGGTTGGCGTGGGGATGGGCGACGGCGGGGGCGGCGCAGCCGGGGTCACGGTGAGATCCGCGCTGCGGACACTCGTCTGCGGGGCGAGGAAGCGCAGCCAGTGACCCGTGCCGGCGGCGGCGTCGGCCGGAACCGTCACCGAAGCGGACACACTTCCGTCGGCGCCGATGGCGAACTGCTTCAGCAGCGTCTTGTCGTCGAACTTGACGGTGAGGGTGGCTCCGGCCGGGAAACCGGTGGCCGTGAAGGACACCTCGCCGCCGGCCTCCACCGTCCCGGTGCCGAGGGTGACGGACGGCGCCGAGGCGTCCGCCGCGAGCGCCACCGCGTCCGGCGTGGGCGCCGCGTGGGCGCCCGTGGCCGTGAACGGCGCGACGAGGGTGGCCAGTCCGAGCGCGGCGCCGGCGCCGAGCGCCGCGGCGCGCGCGGCACGCCGTCCTTGGTCGCCCCGGCGCGCGGGCGGGGACGGTCGGGTGGGTCTTCCAGGGGGCATGGCAGTCGCTCCAGAACAGGGGGTGGGGACACGGGCGCGGTCCACGGGCGGGCACCCGGGCAGGACAACGGGTGCGCTGGGCCGGTGATTTTCGGCCACCCAGCGATTTTAGGTTAGCCTAACCTAAGTTATGATCCCGCGGTATGCCGGCGGACGACGTGACCTCACTGGGTACCGTGTCCCCGACCCGCCCGCCCCCCAACGGAGTTGCCCGCCATGACGTTCACCGCGCCGCCCGTGGGCGCACCGCACCACCCGCCCCGTCTCGGCCGCCCCGACCCGCTACCGCTGCTGGCCGAACCGGCGTTCACCGCGCCCGCGCCCGACGCTCTCGCGGAGTTCTGGGCGGAGGCGCGCAGGCGCGGCACCCCTCTGGTCGGTGACGATCCGCAGGGCACCCTCGATCACCGCGCCGTCACCTTCCTGTGGCGCGGTTCCGCACGCACCCGAGCCGTACAAGTGCTGCCGAACAAGCTCGGCGACCCGCGCGATCCAGCCGGCAACCTCATGCGCCGGGTGCCGGGGACTGACGTATGGCACTGGACGGTACGGCTGCGCGCGGACTGGCGCGGCACGTACGATCTCTTCGTGGACGAGGGCGGCGACGGAACCGCACCGGGCGACGGGCCCGCACCAGGTGATCCCGGCTACTGGCAGTGGCTGCGCGGCAATCGCCGCCGCGACCCCTTCAACTCCCGTACGCTGCCCAGGCGCTGGGGCGGCGAACCGGTGCCGTACGCCGAACTGCCGGACGCGCCGCGCGCGGTGGACTGGCAGGAGCGGCCCGGTGTGCCCAGGGGAACGGTCACCGAGCACGAGATCGCGAGCGACCGGCTCGGCGACCGCCGGCGCGTCTGGCTCTACGCGCCGCCCGGGGTTCACGGTCCCGTGGCCGCGACCCCGCCGGACGGACTGCCGGTGCTGGTGCTGCTGGACGGCGAGCACTGGCAGCCCCGGCTGGGCATCGCGCACCTGCTGGACAACCTCATCGCCGACGGCCGTATCCCGCCCGTGGCCGCGGTGCTGCCCGAGTCCGTGGACGCGAGCATCCGCTGGGCCCAACTGACCTGCCGCCCCGAGTTCGTGGGGTTCCTGGCGGACGAACTGCTCTGCTGGGCGGCGACGCGGCTCCCGTTGACCACGGACCCCGCGCGCACGGTCGTGGCCGGGCAGAGCCTCGGCGGGCTCACCGCCGCCTACGCCGCCCTGCACAGCCCGCACCGCTTCGGCAACGCACTCGTCCAGTCGGGCTCGTTCTGGTGGCCGGACGGCCCCGACGCGCAGTGGCTCACGGACAGGCTGGCGGCCGGCGGACGACAGCCGGTGCGGTTCTGGCTCTCCTTCGGGGAACAGGAGTGGGTGGCGCTGCCCGCGGCCCGCCGACTGCGCGACACCCTCGCCGCCACCGGCTACGACGACGCCGTCTACCATGAGTTCAACGGCGGCCACGACTACCTCTGCTGGCGCACCGAACTCGCCGACGGTCTCGTCGGCCTCCTCGGCGCCCCCTGAACACCCAGCCCACCGCCCGGCCCCCGTCGAGCCACCCCCGGTCACCACGCCTCTGCCGGCCCACCCGTGACCCCGCTCCCGAGCCACCCCGGCACCGCGCGCCCGCCCCCCGACCGACCACGCCCCATCGCCGAGCCGCTTCCCCATCGCCGAGCCGCCTCCCCAGGGCCGCTCGCCCGCTCACCCATCCGCGAACCCGCGCCGAGCCACCCCGGCGCCGCGCGCCCGCCCGTGCGTCGGCCGGGGCGTCGTCATGACCGCATCGCGCAGGCCGCCGCGTACCCCGGTGGGGCCGGGACGTCGGTGACGAGCCAGCCCGTGACCGGCTCCGGTACCGCGGTGGTGCCCAGTCGCGGGGCTCCCGCCTCGGTGAGGGACAGCCCCTCCCCACCGGCCTTGGCCACCGCCTCCAGCCGGGTCCAGCAGCGGGTGAAGGCGGCCGGGCGGCGGGCCGGGGGCAGCGCGGCCAGGTCGGCGCGGTCGGCCGGGTGCAGGATGCCGGAGGCGTCCTCGGCGACGCGCGGGCCGGCGATCCGCTCCAGGTCCACGCCCACGGGAGCCGACGCGACCGCCAGCATCGACAGGGCCCCGGCCCGGGACAGCGAGAACTGCGGTCCGCTACCAACCGGCGCCGGACGCCCGTGCGGCAGCCCGCACCGGGGGCAGGGCAGCCGGACCAGCGGTACGCGCGCGGCGGGGATGCCGAGGTAGGCGCCGAGGAGCCGCCGCAGCGCCGCGTGCGCGGCGACGTAGCCGCCGCGCACGACGGGGTCCCGCAGCCGCGCCGCCCGGCGCGACTCCACGGCGTCGAGCACCCGCGCGTCCGCGTCATCGTCACGGCCCGACCCGCCGGCCCCCGGCGTCACGAGCCACACGTGCGGCCCATCGGCCGGATCGGGCAGTACCTCCACCGACGAGCGACCCCACACGCGAACCCGCACGACCGGGGCGCCGAGACCCACGGCGCAACTCGCGTACGGCCCACTGAGGTCCGCGGCCGGGCCACTCCCGGGCGCCGCGACGAGGCCCGGGGCGGGGCCGCCCGCGCGCGGCGTGCCGGGGGCCGCAGCCTGCCCGCATACCGGTGGCATGCCGAGCCTCGTGGCCGGGTCGCCCGCGGGCAGCGTGCCGAGATCTGCTGCGGAGCCGCTCACGTGTCGTACGTGCCGGTGCGGGACAGGCAACGGGCGTGTGGGGCCGGCCCGAATACCGGGTGCCAGCCTGCGGGGATCGCGCGCCAGACGGGCCACAGGGAGAGCGTGCCGTTGTCCGAGCGCAGGACCAGGTGGCCGTCGGACGCCTCCTCGGGCGGATCGAAGGCGGAGGGGACACCGCTCATGCGTCCAGCTCCTTCAGGCGGGCCGCGACGACGGCGGCGATCGTGTCGAGGGGGGCGTCGCGCAGCAGTTGGGGGTGGGTGCAGTCCAGGTCATGGTTGTCGACGGCGCCGCGCACGTGCGGCCGCCACGCCTCGCGGGTCAGCCAGTCCTCGGCCCGGGGCGCCGCCGCGGTGAAGAACAGCAGGTCGCCGTCGAAGCGGCGGTGCCGGTGCTCGCGCATCATGCGGGCGTGGTTGGGGACGATGTCGACGATCCGCGACAGCGTGCCCTCACCGAGCCCGGCGAGCGGGCTGCCCGCCCTGCGCAGCGTGGCCAGCACGTCGTCGCGGGTGCGTTCGCCGGCCCGGTCGAATCCGGCCATGCGCAGGACGGCGGTGAGCGCGTCGCCCTCCTCCGGCGCGGGCCGCTCCCGCCACTGCTCGGCGGGGAACGCGTCCAGCAGCGCCAGCAGGTCCACCCGCTCACCGGCCTCCTGGAGGAGTACGGCCACACTGTGGGCGAGGATGCCGCCCACCGACCAGCCCAGCAGCCGGTACGGTCCGTGCGGCCGGACCTCCCGGATCCGGTCCACGTAGTCGGCCGCCTCCTCCCACAGCGTGGCGGGCAGCGGCTCGGCGTCGTCCAGACCGCGGGCCTGGATGCCGTACAGCGGCTGGTCCGGGCCGAGCCGGGCGGACAGCCCGGCGTAGCACCAGGCGAGCCCGCCGGCGGGGTGGAACGCGAACAGCGGGACGCGGTCGCCGCCTCCGCGCAGCGGCAGGACGACTCCGAGGGCGTCCCGCGCCGGCGCGGACGTGGTGAGCCGGGCGGCCAGTGCGGCCGGGGTCGGCGCCGCGAACAGCGAGCCGATCGTGAGTCCGGTGCCGGTGCCGGTGCCGGTGCCGGAACCCCATTCCTCCTCGCGGATGCGGGACATGAGGCGGACCGCGAGCAGCGAGGTGCCGCCGAGGTCGAAGAAGGTGTCCTCGGGGCCGACCCGCTCCAGCCCGAGCACCTCGGCGAACAGCCGGCACAGGGCGGCCTCCCGCTCACCGGCGGGCTCCCGGCCCGTGCCCGGGCGCCCGAACTCGGGCGCGGGCAGCTCGCGGCGGTCCAGCTTGCCGCTCGGGCCGAGCGGGAACGCGTCGAGGGCGACGACCGCCGACGGCACCATGTGCTCGGGCAGTTCACGGGCCACGGCCGCCCGGACGGCCACCGGATCGGCGCCGCCGGTGACGTAGCCGACGAGGAGCTGTTCGCCCGGCCGGTCCTCGCGGACCACCGCGCAGGCGCCGTGCACCCCGTCCCGGGCGGCGAGCGCGGCCTCGATCTCGCCGAGTTCGATGCGCTGCCCGCGCAGCTTCACCTGGTGGTCGGTCCGGCCGAGGTACTCGACCTCGCCGTCTCGCGTCCACCGGGCCAGGTCGCCCGTGCGGTACATCCTGCTGCCGGGCGGGCCGAACGGATCGGCGACGAACCGCGTCGACGTCAGATCCGGACGGTGGAGATAGCCGTCGGCCAACTGCCGCCCGGCCAGATACAGTTCGCCGGGCACACCGGGCGGGCACGGCTGCAGGGCGGCGTCCAGGACGTACAGGCGGGTGTTCCACACGGGGCGGCCGATCGGCACGGGACGGGTGTCCGCCGGGTCGCAGGCGTGGTGGGTGACGTCCACCGCGGCCTCCGTCGGCCCGTACAGGTTGTGCAGTTCCACGCCGGGCAGGGCGCGGGCGAAGGCGCCGGCGGTCTCCCGGGGCAGCGCCTCACCACTGCAGAACACCCGCCGCAGCACCGCGGCGCAGCGCGCGGACTCCGGTTCGGCCAGGAACACCTGGAGCATCGACGGCACGAAGTGGCAGGTGGTGACGGCCTGTTCGCGCACGATCCGGGCCAGCGCGAGCGGGTCCTTGTGCGCGTCCGGCGGCGCCACCACCAGGGTCGCGCCCACCCGCAGCGGCCAGAAGAACTCCCAGACGGAGACGTCGAACGACGACGGGGTCTTCTGGAGGACCCGGTCCCCGGCGGCCAGCGGGAACGCGTGCTGCATCCAGCGCAGCCGGTTGTCGATCGCCCGGTGCGCGACCACCACACCCTTGGGGCGGCCCGTCGAGCCGGACGTGTAGATGACGTACGCCGGATGGTGCGGGGTCAGGGGGCGCGGCGGGCTCACCCAGGGGGCGTCACGGAGGTCCAGCCCGTCCAGGACGACCAGCGGGGTGCCGGTGCCGGCGGGGAGGCGGTCCGCGCGGTCGGCGATCGCGCACACCGGCGCCGCGTCGCCGAGCATGTACGCGAGCCTCGGCGCCGGGTAGTCGGGGTCCAGCGGCAGATACGCGGCACCGGTCTTGAGCACCGCGAGCAGGGACACCACCAGGTCCACCGAGCGGGGCACCGAGACGGCCACGACCCTGCCCGGTCCGGCACCGAACGAGGCGAGGCGGTGGGCCAGCCGGTTGGCGCGGACATCGAGTTCGCGGTACGTCAGCGTGGTGTCGCCGTACACCAGCGCAGGGTCGTCCGGGTGGTGCGCGGCCCGTGCCTCGATCGGCCCGATCAGTGTGGTGGGCGGCACCTCCTGCTCGGTGGCGTTGAACTTCCCTTCCATCAGGGTCAGTTCGGCGGGCGTGGCGATGGCCAGTGCAGCGGTCGGCGCCTGCGGGTCGATGTGCGTCAGCCGGTCCAGCAGATGCAGGAAGCGGTCCTGGTGGGCGGCGAGGGCGGCCTCGTCGTACAGGGCCGGATTGCCGTCGTGGTCGATCGCCAGGCCCCGGCCGTCAGCCCGGTCGTGGATGTTGACCGTCATGTCCTCCACCGGCCCGGCCGCCAGGTTGCGGACCCGCGCCCGGACACCGGCGAAGTCCACGCCGTAGTCGAACGGCATGATGTTCACCAACGGCCCTACCAGGCCCCGGTGTTCGCCGAGCAGACCGAGATCGCGGCGGATGTCCTCGTAGCGGTACCGCTGATGGCGGCGCACCTCGCGGACCGCGAGCACCACCTGCCGCACCAGCTCGGCGAACGACATGCCGGGGGTGACCGTCAGCCGCAGCGGCAGCACGTTCATCACCATCGCGGGCACGCGCAGCGCGGCCGAGCCCATGCGGCCCGTCAGCGGCAGCCCCAGGACGACGTCGGCGCGCGCGGTCGCCCGGGAGAGGTACAGCGCCTGCGCGGCGATCAGGACGTCCGGCCAGGTGGCCCGCAGTCGGTCCGCCAGCTCACGCAGCCGCCCGGTCGCCTCCGGGGACAGCCGGGCGCCGCGCCGCAGCGAGGTCCGGCCCGGCAGGGCGCCCCGGCCGGCCGGCCGCGGCACCTCCGGACGGTCCGCGAACGCCGCCGACCAGTACGCGCGATCGGCCGCGAAGGCGTCCGAGGCGCGGTACGCCTGGTCGTCCTCGACCAGGTCGGCGAGGCGGCCGAAACGGTTCGCGGGCGGCGGGGTGCCGTCCGCGAGGGCGGTGTAGAGCTCGGCGGTGCGGCGCACCAGCAGCGAGCAGCCGTAGCCGTCGATGACCAGGTGGTGGATGCGCTGGTACCACAGCCAGCGCTCGTCCCCGACCCGGAAGAGGGCCTGCCGGAACGGCGGACCGGCCGCCAGGTCGCAGGGTTCGGCAAGGTCGGCCCGCATCCACGCCTCGGCTGCGGGCTCCGGGTGGTCCGTCCCGCGCAGGTCGCGCACGGTCAGCGGCAACTCCGCCCTCGGCAGCACCAGTTGGCGCGGCCCGTCCGGTCCGTCCTGGACGCGGACCCGCAGCGCGTCCGTCTCCGCCACCACCTGCCGCAGCGCCGACGCGAACAGCCCGGCGTCGAGCGGGCCGTCGATCTCCACGCACTCGGCGGTGTTCTGCGCGGGGCTCAGCGGGTCCAGCGCCTGGGCGTACCACATGCCGGCCTGGGCCGACGTCAGCGGCAGCACGGTCGCCGTGTCCGTCGCCGTGTCCGTCGATTCGTCCGGGGCCGCGTCGCCGCCGGTGACGGCCTCGTCCGTGAGCAAGGTGGTCATGACAGCCCCAGCAGGGTCGCCCACGCCTCGACCGACGGCCGTTCGGCGAGGTCGGCGAAGTCCGCGGTGACGGCATGGTCGCGGCGCCAGCGCTCCAGCAGGGCCATCAGGCGGACCGAGTCCAGGCCGTAGTCGACCAGGTCCTCGTCGACGGGTATGTCCGCCGGGTCCTCGCCGAGGCAGTCGGCGACGTCGTCACGGAGCTGTTCCAGAGTGAGCGCCATGCCGCTCACACCTCCTCGGAGACGGGGTCGGTGGTGGTGTCGGTGTCGGTGGGGGTGTCGTTGCCCGTGCCCGTGCCCGTGCCCGTGTCGGTGAACACGGTGGCGGTGGTGGTCACGACCGCGCAGCGGCCCGCGGTCCAGCGCAGGGCCATGTCGTGGTCCTCGCGGGAGAAGTCGGCGACGGCGTCGGCCACCACGAACGCCTGGATGTCCCGCATCCACGCGTCGCAGGCCGTCATCATCACGCCGATGTGCGCGTACACCCCGGTGATCACCAGCTGGTCCCGGCCCCAGCGGCGCATCCGGGTCTCCAGGTCGGTGCGCGCGAACGCGCTGTACTTCCACTTGGTGAGCACGACGTCCCCGGGCCCGGGCGCCACGGCCGGGGGTATGGCCAGCGCCTGCGGGTCGTCGGCGACCCCGGGCCCCCAGAAGTCCAGTTGCAGACCGCGCTGCTGAGCTGTCTGGCCGCCGCGCTGGACCGAGTAGACCACCGGCACCCCGCGCAGCCGGGCCCGCTCCCGCAGTTCGGCCGTGTTGCCGAGCATGCCGGTCAGGGGCTGCTCGCCGGCCGGGAAGGCGGACAGGAAGTGCGCCTGGAGGTCGTGCACGAGCAGCACCGCGCGGGCGGGATCGACGGTCCAGGACACCCGGCTGGCGGGCAACTGCCCACTGTCCGGGAGCGGATAGGCGGGTATGGCGGGAAGTGCCATGGTTGTGGCGGCCTTTCAGTGCTGCTCGTGGGAGGCCGCGGCGGACCGCAGGCCCTTCTTGCTGACCTTGCCGATGCCGGTCTGCGGGAACGCCGCGACGAACTCGACCAGGTCGGGGACCTTGTAGGCGGCGACCCCGCGTTCCCGCACGAACCGCTTGACCTGGACGGGCCTCAGCGGTTCGGTTCCCTCGCGCAGGATGACGTAGGCGAGGGTGCGTTCGCCGAGATAGTCGTCGGGTACGGCGACGAGGGAGACGTCGTGCACGGACGGGTGGGCGAGGATGATGTTCTCGATCTCCTCCGGGGCTACCTTCTCGCCGCCGCGGTTGATCTGGTCCTTGGCCCGGCCCTCGACCACCAGATGCCCGGTCGGCGTGCGGCGCACGAGGTCCCCGGTGCGGTAGAAGCCGTCCTCGGTGAACGCCGTCCGGTTGTGCTCGGGCGCCCGCCAGTAGCCGCGGATCGTGTACGGGCCGCGGGTGAGGAGGTGCCCGCACCCACCGTCCGGCACGTCCCGGCCGGCGTCGTCGACGACACGGATCTCGTCGTCCGCCGAGATCGGCCGGCCCTGCGTGGTGAGCACCGTCTCCGGGTCGTCGTCCAGCCGCGTGTAGTTGACCAGGCCCTCGGCCATCCCGAAGACCTGCATCAGCCGGCAGCCCAGCGCGGGCTCCAGCCGGCGGGCCGCCTGTTCGCTGTATTTGGCGCCGCCGACCAGCACCAGCTCCAGGACGGACAGGTCGGCGTCGGTGCCGGCGGCGGCCTCCGTCCAGACCAGGGCGAGCGGCGGCACCAGCCCGGTCATCGTGATCCGCTCCCGCTCGATCAGCGGGAACGCGGTCGCCGGATCGGGCTTCGGGCACAGTACGGCGGTGCCGCCCGCGTACAGCGCGCCGAGCCAACCCGGCGAACTCATCGGGAAGTTGTGGGCGGCCGGCAGGACGACCAGGAAGCGGGTGTCCGCGTCGACCCCGCAGATCTCGTTGGAACCGCGCAGCGAGTACAGGTAGTCGTCGTGGGTGCGGGGGATCAGCTTCGGTACGCCCGTGGTGCCGCCGGACAGCTGAAGGAAGGCCAGCTCGTGCGGCGAAGGGCCGGGTAGAGCCTCGGCGGGAGGGCCGCCCGGGTCGCGGGGCACGTCGGCCAGCGCGGTGTGCCGGCCGGGGTCGCCCGCCACGAACACGTGCCGCAGGGCGGGAGCCTGCGGCCGGATCCGGTCGGCCAGCTCCCTGTGGTCGTACCCGGCGTGCACGTCCGGGATCACGTACGCGACCGCCTCCGTGAACGCGCAGAAGTGGGCGATCTCCGTGTCCCGGTGGGCGGGCAGCGCGTACACGGGCAGCGCGCCGATCCGGAACAGCGCGAAGACGACCTCGGCGAACTCCCCGACGTTCGGCAGCTGGACGACGACCCGGTCACCGCGGCCGATGCCACGGGCCGCGAATCCGGCGGCCAGCCGGTCGGCCGCCGCGTCCAGCTCCCGGTAGGTCCAGGTGCGGCGCTCGGGAGCCGGATCGACCAGCGCGATCCGGTCCGGGTGCGTGGCGGCCCGCTCGCGCAGCATGCCCCCGAAGGTCTCACCCCGCCAGTACCCGGCCGCCCGGTACCGCTCGGCGAACTCCGCGGGCCAGGCCGGCGCGTCGAGCCCGGGGGTGAGCGCGTCGGGGGTCGGGACGGTGGGCGTCGGGGTACCCGGGGTCGGGATACCGGCCGTCGGGGTACCGGCAGCCGTACCCGTGGCGGCCGTGGTGTCGGTGTTCACAGGGTGGCTCCCACCGCGTCCAGGAAGGTGCGGAACTTGGCCGCGGTCTCGGCGGTCTCGGCCGTCGGAGAGGACTCGGCGACGACACCCGCGCCCGCGAACAGCCGCAGCGTGCTGCCCTCGGCCTCGGCGCAGCGGATCGTCACCACCCACTCGCCGTCGCCGTCCGCGTCCTGCCAGCCGACCATGCCCGTGTACGGGCCGCGGTCGAACGGCTCCGACTCGGCGATGACCGCGCGCGCGACCTCCGTCGGCGTCCCGCACACCGCGGGGGTCGGGTGCAGCGCGGACGCCAGGTCCAGGGCGGTGACGGACGGGCCGGCGACCTCGCCGGTGACGGTGGTCGACAGGTGCCACATCGTCGCGGTGCGGACCAGCGTGGGCCGTTCGGGCACCTGGAGGCGCCCGCACAGCGGCGCCAGGGCCTCCCGTACGGCGTCCACGACGACGGCGTGCTCGTGCAGGTCCTTCGGCGACTGAAGGAGCGCGGCCGCCCGGCGGACGTCCTCGGCGAGGTCGGAGCTGCGGGGCGCGGAGCCGGCCAGCGGATTGGCGGTCACCCGGCCGCCCAGGCGGGCGACGAGCAGTTCGGGGCTGGCGCCGACGAGGGTGCGGCCCGGACCGCTGGGCACCGCGAACGTGTAGCCGCCGGGGTCGCGTCGGGCGAGCCGGTTCAGCAGCGCCGGCAGGTCGGGCGCGTGCGGACCGGTCAGTTCCAGGGTGCGGGCGAGGACCACCTTGTCGAACTCCCCGGCCCGCATCCGGGTCACGGCCGCGGCCACCGCCGCCGTGTACCCCTCCGGCGCAGGCCACTCTCGCACCCGCCAGTCGCCGCCGTCGGCGGGCCGGGGCGCGGGCAGCGCGATCAGCGGGTCGGCGGCCAGGGCGGGGGAGCGGCGCAGCCGGTCCGGGACGGCCAGCGCCGGCGCCGCCTCGGGCGCGAACGGGACGGCGCCCAGGACCACGGGAACGGGCCGGTCCGGGCGGCGCAGGCCGTCGAGCAGTTCGTGCACCCGTCGCGGCAGCGGGCGTTCGTCGTGGGGGACCTGTGCGGCGGTGCCGTGGCCGAGCAGGGTCTGCCGGGGGGTGGCGAGGAAGCGGTCGGTGCCGCCGCCGTAGGCGTCGAGCAGGGCGACCGCGGTACCCGGAACGGGGGGAGCGGAGGGCAGGGGGGCAGCGGAAGGTACGGGGGCAGCGGGAGATATGGGGCGAGCGGGGACGGAGCCGGCGGGAACGAGGCCCGGTTCGCGCAGTGACGCTGTCATGGGTTCTCCGTGAGGTGTGGGGCGGCCCGGAAGGGATAGGGGGCGCAAAAGGGGTCCGCGCGGCGCCGGTCAGGCCCGCAGCGTGGCGCCGCCGTCGACGTACAGGTCGTGCATCGTGATGTGACGGGCGCGGTCGGAGACGAGGAAGGCGACGGCCTCGGCCACGTCGGACGGCTCGGCGATCCGCCGCAGCGGAATGCCGGTGCGGTAGGCGGCCGGGTCGCCCTCCACGACCGCCCGCCGCCCGGCCTCGGCGCCGCCGGGGGCGTCGGCCCACAGGGAGCGCTGCATGTCGGTGAGGGTGGAACCGGGCGAGACGGTGTTGCAGCGCACCCCCTGCGCCGCGACCTCCAGGCCCAGGCACTTGGTGAACATCACCGCGGCGGCCTTCGAGGCGGCGTACGCGGCCATGCCGCTGCGCGGGACGCCGGCCGCGTTCGAGGCCACGGTGACGATGCTGCCCCGGCCCCGGCCGGTCATCCGGCGGGCCACGGCCCGCGAGACGTGGAAGACACCGTCCGTGTTGACGGCGAACACCGCCGCCCAGTCCGCGTCGTCGAGGTCCACCACGGGCGCCGTACGCAGGATTCCGGCGACGTTGACGGCGATGTCCAGCGGGCCGAGCCTGTCCTCGGCCTCGGCGACCACCCGCTCCACGGCGGCGGCGTCGGTGACGTCGAGCGTGCGGTGGACCACCCGGTCCCCGTCGCCGGCGCTCTTGGTGGCGGTGGCGGTGGCGGTGTCGGTGGCGAGCACCCGTGCGCCGCGCTCGGCGAGCGCCGTGACGACGGCCGCGCCGATGCCCCGGGCGGCGCCGGTCACGAGCGCGAACCGCCCCTCGAGTTCCCGTTCGGCGGTCACGCTCACTTCACCATGGCCTTCCGGATGTCGCCGAGCACGGAGTCGGCCGCCTCGGCGCCGCCCAGGCTGGTCCACTTCGAGCCGTCGATGACGGTCGCGTGGCCGTCCCGCACGGCGTTCAGCTGCCGGTACGCCGGCTTCCGCCCGAGCTGGTCGAGCAGCCCGGCGTCCGGACCGGCGGTGGACAGCGTGCCGATGAACAGCCAGTCGCCGTCGATCTGCTGGAGGTTCTCGTCGCTGATCGGGGTCGAGTGGCCCTCGCCCTTCTGGTTCTGAATGCCGGGGCGCTTGAACCCGAGGTCCTTCAGGACGTCGCTGATGAAGACGCCCTGCTGCATCACGGCCGTGCCCTTGGCGGAGTAGCGGGCGACGGACACGCTGAGTCCCGCCTTCGCGCCCAGGTCCTTCTTCAGCGCGGCGGCCTTCGTGTCGTAGCCGGCGAGGAACGCCTTGGCCTTGCCGGACCTGCCCAGGACCTCGCCGGTGAGCCGGAGGGACTTCTTCCAGCTCTTGCTGCCGTCGATCGTGACGACCGTGGGCGCGATCTTCCTCAGCTGGGCCAGTACCTGTTCGTCGGCGCTCTGCCCGGCGAGGATGACGTCCGGCTTGGCGCGTACGACCTTCTCGATGTCGGGGCCGGTCACCGCGCCGACGACCGGAATGCCCTTGGCCTGCGCGGCCAGGTACTCGGGAGCGCCCTTCTGTCCGCGCCCCGCGCTCAGGCCGACCGGCTTCACCCCGAGGGCCAGGGCGGAGTCCAGGTCCATCTCGCTGAGGGTGACCACTCTTCTCGGGGCGGCGGGCACCTTCACCTCGGTGCCCGTCGCGTCGGTGACCGTGTGGGCGCCTGTGCCGCCCTTGGTGTCCGTGGAGCCGTCGTCCGACGTCCCGCAGGCGGTCAGGGCGAGCCCGAGGGCGGTGAGCGCGGCCGTGGCGGCGGTGCGGCGGAGGGTGCGGGCGGGCCTGCGGGACGCCGGCTTCATAGTCTGTCATCTCCCGTTGGTCGGCTGTCCAGAGCCCGACTGGGGCTGCGGACAGGGGGTGTGAGGGTGCGTCGGGCATGCGGGCATCCGGCACCGCGGCACGCGAGGATCCCGCGAGCGGTGTCGGAACGGCGAAGCAATCTTAGGTTAGGCTAACCTTATGCCTATTGTTCAAGTGGGTCGTCGATGACGCCGGAAACCGGCCGCTGCCGCACCGGAGACCGGGGGACCGCGGAACTCCGTGTCGGAGGCCGCCGTTCTGCGGGCCGTCGTACCGCGGAACTCGGTGTCGGGGGCCGCCGTACCGCGGACGGCCCTTCCGCGGGCCGTCCCGTCGCCCCGGCGGTGCTCCTGCTCCTCGCGCTGCTGCTCGGACTCGGCCTGCTCTCGCTCCTCGTCGGCACCGGCTCCAGCCCGCCCGGCCGCGCCTGGGACTACCTCCTCGGCGACCCCTCGGCCCGCGCCGACCCCCAACTCCGGCTGGCCGTCGCCGACGTACGGCTGCCCCGCACCCTCGCCGCGGTCCTCGTCGGCGTCTGCCTCGGCACCGCAGGCTGCCTGCTCCAGGCCGCGACCCGCAACCCGCTCGCCGAGACGGGCCTCCTCGGAGTCAACTCCGGCGCCGCGTTCGCCGTCGTCCTCGGACTCACCTTCTTCGGCGTGGACTCCCCGCCCGCCCTCCTGCTGTGGGCGCTGGCCGGGGGCATGGCCGCGAGCGCGGTCGTCCTGCTGCTGGCGGCCGGCGGACGCACCGCCGGCTCCCCGCTGCGCCTCGTCCTCGCCGGCTCCGCCCTCGGCGCCACCTTCCACGGACTGACCGCCTACGTCCTTCTCGGCACCCAGTCCACCTTCGACGTCTACCGCTACTGGACGATCGGCTCACTCGCCGGAGTCCGCACCTCCGACCTGCTGCCGCTGCTGCCCCTCGCGGCCACGGGCCTCGTCGTCGCTCTCGGCTGCGCCCGTCCGCTGTCCGCCGTCGGCCTCGGCGACGACAGCGCCCGTTCCCTGGGCCACCACCCCGGCCGGGTCCGGCTGGTCGTGGCCGGTGCCGTCTCGCTGCTCGCCGGCTGCGCGGTCGCCGTCGCCGGCCCCATCGCCTTCCTCGGGCTGCTCGCCCCGTACACCGCACGTGCCGTCGCCGGAGCCCGGATGACCGCCCAACTCGTCCTCTCCGCGCTGGTCGCGGCCGACATCATGATCCTCGCCGACATCCTCGCCCGCGTCGTCATCCGCCCGTGGGAGACACCGGTCAGCGTGCTGCTCGCCTTCGTCGGCGGCCCGTTGCTCGTCTGGATCGCCCGCTCCTCCCGCCTGTCCACCGCCGGAGCGACGGCATGAACGACGCCGCCCCCGCCTCGCCCCGCCCCGGCGAGGCAGCAGCCACGCCCCCCACCGACCCGGCCCCCGTCCCCGGCCCCGGCCGCGCCGGCGACCGCGCCCTCGTCCCGCCCGACAGCGTCGTCCTGCGCACCGGTACCCTCTCCTGGCTGTTCCCGCGGCGCAGCGCCCTCGCCGCCGCGCTCCTCGTACCCCTCCTCGTCCTGCTGACCGCGCTGGCCGTCGCGGCGAGTTCGACCGGCATGAGCCTGTCGGACACCCTGTCGGGACTGTTCGGCACGGCGGACCCCGGAACCGTCATGATCGTCCAGGACTTCCGGCTGCCCCGCGTGTTCGTCGGCATCATGGTCGGCGGCGCCCTCGGAGTCGCCGGCTGCCTCACCCAGACGCTGGCGGGCAACCGGCTGGCCACACCCGACCTGCTCGGCGTCAACGAGGGCGCCACCGCTGCCGTGGTGGCCTCCGCCGCCGGTTCCTCCACCGGCATGATCGGCCACTGGTGGCTCGGCCCGCTCGGCGCCGTGGCCGCCGCCGTGCTCGTCGTGCTGTGCGCGGGCGGAGCGGGCAGCGCCGGGTACCGCCTCCTCGTCGTCGGCATCGGAGTGTCCACGTTCATCGGGGCCGTCGGTGACCTCGTCATGTCCCGCGAGAACGACAACACCGCGGGCGGGGTCTTCCTGTGGGCCGTCGGCAGCCTCAACGGCCGTGACTGGAGCGTGGGTACACCGCTGCTCGTCGTCCTGCTGTTCCTGCTGCCGCTCGCCCTCGCCGCCGGACACCGCCTGCAACTCCTGAGGTTCGACGACGACACGGCCGCCGGCCTGGGCGCCGATCCGCGCCGGCTGCGTGCCGCCGCGCTCGCCCTCGCCGTCGCACTGGCGGGTACGGCCGTCGGCGTGGGCGGGCCCGTCGCGTTCGTCGCACTGGCAGCCCCCATCCTCGCCGGCCGGCTCGGCGGACCCACCCGGGTGCCCGTCCTCGGCTCCGCCCTGACCGGGGCGGGCCTGATCACCGCGGCCGACGCCCTCGCCCGCGTCGCCGCCCCCGTCGAACTCCCCGTCGGCGTCGTCACCAGCGTCCTCGGCGGGCCCTTCCTCCTGTGGGTGCTGTTCCGCCCGGACCGGGCCAACGGAAAGGCATGACCGCCCCCATGACCACCACCCCCGCCACCGACCCCAGTGATGCCGTCAGCCCCGCCGACCCCGCCGGTCGTCCCCTTGGCCTGGAGGTCAGTGGGCTGCGCGCCGGATACCCCGGCCGGCCCGTCCTGCACGACATCGACGTGGCCGTCCCCGCCGGTCACGTCGCCGCGATCGTCGGCCCCAACGGCTGTGGCAAGTCGACCCTGTTGCGCACCGTCGCCCGGCTGCACCGCCCCGACTCCGGCACCGTGCACGCCGACGGCGCCGACATCTGGAAGATGACACAACGCCAGGCGGCGCGCCGTATCGCCCTGTTGCCGCAATCGCCCAAGGCGCCGGAGGCCGTCACCGTGGCCGGTCTCGTCCGCTACGGCCGCCACCCCCACCAGGGCCTGCTGCGCCAGTGGTCCCGCGACGACGAACGCGCCGTCGCCGACGCCCTCGACGCCACCGGCACCACCGCACTGGCCGGCGAGCGGCTGGACCGGCTCTCCGGCGGCCAGCGCCAGCGCTGCTGGCTGGCCATGGTCCTCGCCCAGCACACCCCGGTCGTCCTGCTCGACGAACCCACCAGCGCCCTCGACCTGGGCCACGTCGTCGACGTGCTGGAACTGGTCCGCGAGGTGGCCGCCGCCGGCCGGACCGTGGTCATGGTCCTGCACGACCTCGCCGCCGCCGCGCGCTACGCCGACACCGTCATCGCGGTCAAGGACGGCCGGATCCTCGCCCAGGGACCACCCCGCGACATCGTGGACGAGGCGCTCGTCAAGGACCTGTACCAGGTGGACGCGGACATCCTGCGGGCCCCCTCGGACGGCGCACCGGTCGTCGTCCCGAAGGGTCGCCCGTAGGTGTCCCCCCGGACGGGCCTAGACCGACCGTTGTACCCGCGTGTCCGCGTCGAGGGCGGCGGCAGCGGGGCTGTCTCGCGGACGTGGGCATGCGGCGGGCCGAGCAGGGTGCGTTCGGCCCGGTGGCATCAGACCCCACGGTCTCGCTCAGAGCGGCCTGAGCGTGCTACGGCCGAGGCCGCGGAATCCCAGACCTGGCGTCGATGGAACGGGGCAGAGTGCGCCGCGAACGAATGTGCGCGGGATCGCCGGTATGGCCAACCGGCGATCCCGAACTGTGTTGCCCCGCTCGTGTGCCAGCATCGTCGACGGCTCGGAGCGCCTTCATCGGAGCTGCCCTCGCCCAGTCGATCTGGGTCTGACCTGAGCTTGTTCTTTCACCTGCCAGGACATGCCAGGCTTGCCGATGGCCTTGAGAGTCTCGGGGCGTTTGACGGTCTTGCCGACGTCGTAGCAAGGTGCCCGGTGTTTGTTCTTGGCGCCGGGTGGCCGTCCGGGACCGGTGCCTCTGGGTTTGAAAACACGGGCGGCTTCCTCGTCGTCACCGACCGCGTAGACGTTGCGCCCCCAGGATGTCTGGGTGAGAGCGAACCGCAACCCGGCGATACGGCCGACGTCGGTCATCCGGTTGCCCGGAACGGCAGCCACGCACCCTGTTCGTTCCATGGTGAGGCTCTTGTCTCTGCAAGCTGACGACGAGCCGGCGTTCACACGGAGCGCAAGCGAAGAGGTCCGCACCAAGCTGAAGGCGCCGCCGACTGGCTGGACCGAGAGATCAAACGGTGGGTCGACTCGGGCCAAGTCTTCCCGGCTCCGCCGCCCTGGACCGGCTCGCCGTCGCGGCGCTCGCCGAACTCCACGACGAGTGGTAGGCGTTCACCTCCGGTTACCTCTCCGGAGCCTCCACGGCCGAGTTCTGTGCAGCAAAGCCCGCCGAACCTGAGCCGCGGGTCACCTCACAACCACCACCGAAACAACTGCCGTGCCTACAGCGAACGGCCGGGCGCCGCCATCGGGAAGGCGGTCCGTGTCTTGCTTTGTGTTTGTGGAGATCACATAAACGAGGCCCGCAGTCAGCATCATCCCAACGAGGGTGGGGTTTCGCCCTCGCTGAGGGAACGGTGAGCTGTCAGCGGCTTGCCGCGCGGGCTGGAGAACGCGGTGGTCAGAAGGGCGGGAGAAGTGCGGGCGGAAGTTCCGAGAAGCGCCTGACGACTCGTCAGCAACGTCAGCATTGGGTCAGCATCAGTCCGACCAAAGCTGGCTACGTATGGCGGAACATGCACTTCGAGATGGGGTGGAACGAGGGACCGTACGGGGGTTTGCTCGTGCAGTCTCAGTGAGCTGAGCGAGGTGCGTTGCGGCTCGCCCAGCTACATGTCTGACGGGCGGGAAGCGCCAGCTCAGCGCACTCGACCCCGTGGTTTCAGCGGCACGGGCGGTAGTTCGGGCGCGGGGAGTGGTGCTCCGTCGTAGCCCTTCACTTCCCCGAATCCTGTCCCCTTCATCCAGTCCTCGCGGGCCTGCCTGATATCGTCTTGGTGACGCCCGACGAAGTTCCACCACATGATCAGTTCTTCCGCGAACGGCTCGCCGCCGAGGAGCATGAGGCCGGCGTCCGACTCGGCGCGGAGTGGGAGTTCGGTGCGCCCGCAGCCGAGGTAGAGCATCGAACCCGGCAGGACCGGCACTCCGTCCACGTGCACCTCGCCGGACATGGCCAGCACGCCGTACTCGAAGTCGGGTTCGAGGGGGAGGTGGACGTCGGCGCCCCTGGTGAGCGTGAGGTCGGCGCCGACGATCGGGGTGAAGGTCGTACCGGGTGACGCGGCGCCGTCGATCTCGCCGAGGATCACCGTGGCGGTCAGTCCGGGCGCGGTGACCGACGGCAGGTCGGGGTGGAACTCGAACCGCGGGTCCGTGTGCCGGTCGGCGTCCGGCAGGGCCACCCACAGCTGCGCGCCGTGCAGGAAGCGGACGTGCGGCTTCGGGCTCTCCTCGGAGTGGCTGATCGCCCGGCCCGACGTCATCAGGCCCAGCTGTCTCGGCCGGATCGTCTGCAGGCTGCCCGTGGAGTCGCGGTGCAGCACCTCGCCCTCGTGCAGCCAGCTCACCGTCTGCAGCCCGATGTGCGGGTGCGGGGGGACCTGCATGCCGGGCTCGTCGGCGATGTCGTCGGGGCCGTAGTGGTCCACGAAGGCCCAGGCGCCGATCATGCGCCGCCCCAGGTTCGGCAGCAGCCGGCGCACCTCGGTCGACTCGCCGAGTTTCACGTGGCGGGGGCTCAGCAGTTCGCGGACGGGCTCGGCGACGACGAATCCGCGGCCGCCGCACACACTGGGCACCGGCGCACGGTCAAGGTTGCTCATACCGCCCAACCTAGCGGCCCGCCGACGGGGTTGCCGAGAGTACGGCGGGTGTGTGCGCCGGTGGGTGTGCGGATGCGGGTGGGCTCCTCCGGCGGGCGCCCGCGCCGTCTGCCTCGCCTGCGGGCCGCGGGTCCGTCACCCCGCCGGTCCGCCCGCCGTCGGTTCCGGTGTCGGGCGGACGGGGCTCGGCACCGGGGACGGTGTGTGCTTCGTCGGGCTGGGGGAGCGGGCCGGCTCGGCCGGGTGTGGCGTCTCGCCGCGTACGGTGAAGAACGCCAGCGCCGCTACGGCGGCCAGGGCGAGCAACCCCACGGCGACCCGGCGCAGGACCACCCGGCGGGGTGGGCCCGCGGCGGTGGGCGGGCGCAGCGGACGCAGGTCGGCCGGGCGGACGGAGTGCGCCCGCGCGGCCAGGGCGGCCCGCAGCCGTTTCTCGACCTGCGTCGGCGCCGCCGACGTCCCTGACTCGCTCATCGCAGTCCCTCCAGGCGGCGGCCGAGGGCGTCCAGGGCCCGGCTCGCGGTGGACTTGACCGTGCCCCGGGACAGCCCGAGCGTCGACGCGATCTCGGCCTCCGTCAGATGCGACCAGTAGCGCAGGACCAGCACTTCCCGCTGCCGTGGGGTCAGTGTCCCGAGAGCGGCCAGCACCTCCTGGTGGTCCTCGTGCAGCAGCACGTCCTCCTCCGGGGCCGGCGCGTGCTGCTCCGGCTCGGGCGTGTGCGCCCGTGCGGTCCTGCGCCGCCGCAGCACCGAGCGGGCACCGTTGACGACGCTGGTCCGCAGATACGCCTCCGGGTTGTCGAGCGAGCCGAGCCGGTGGCCGTGGCGGCGGAACAGCGCGGTGAAGGCGTCCTGCACCACGTCCTCGGCGGTGGGCAGGTCGTCGACCAGCAACAGCGCCAGGCGGACCAGCGACAGCCGGCGGTGGTGATACAGGTCCTCTAGGACGACCGGGGACTCCCGGTCCGGCTCGGTCAGGGGGAGGTGGTGGGGGCCGCCGCCGGTGCCGTACGGCGTGGGGCCGGGCGGCGCGGTGCCCGCGCGGACGCGCGCGAGGAGCCTCCGGAGCCGGGCCCCTGCCGGGCGGATCCGCCGGGGCGCGGCCGGCCCCCGGGCACCGGCGCGCCCCGTCCAGGACGGCAGGGTCGCCGACGAGAGTGCGGTTGTCGTCATCGTCATGGGTCGATCCGGTCCGCGGGCGCGTTCAGCCCACTGGACAGGACGAGTTCGGCCGGCGCGATCCGGCTCCCCTCGCCGCCCACCC
>NZ_JBEYVS010000056.1:0-36670 GCF_040644095.1 Streptomyces sp. NPDC047028 | reverse complement strand
TCGCCCGCCTGCACAACCTCACCCTCACCGGATGACAAGGCAGACGGCCAGGTCAGCGGGCATGCCCGAAGTCATTTACGGGACAGCCCTTAGTGCGGCTACGCACGCCACTCCGGCTGCTTGCTGGGGAGCTTGCAGCGGTCGCGCTCGTCATCACGGCTACTGAGAGGCTGGCGGAGTTCCGAGCGCGGGGCCGACAGAGACGTCCGGGTGGTGGAACCATGTTCCCTGCACCCGTTTCTGGACCGCCATCAGCGCGCATCCCATGAGAAGGGCGCCGACACCGATGATACTGACGCCACCCGTTGTCCCCAGGAGAGGCAGATTGATGACCGTGGTGCCGTATTCGGGGTCCGCGTAGACATAAAACGCGGCGTAACAGAACAAGAACAGGAGGATGACTCCGCCCACGGCTGGCAGGATGCCTGCCAGCCAGAAATTCCTGGCGCTGTGCAGGAGCGTCCTGCGGAAGTACCAGGCACAGGCGAACCCGGTCAGTCCGTAGTAGAAGGCGATACTCAGGCCGACTGAGGCGATGGAGTCGGTGAGCACGTTTTCACTCACAGAGGTGAGACCGACGTAGAAGCAGACAGATGCGATGCCCATACCGACGGTTGACCACGCGGGAGTGAGGAAGCGGGGGTGGATGCGCCCGAACTGTTGCGGGATGGCCCTGTGGACCGCCATGGAGAGAGTGGTGCGGGCGGTCGGCAGGATGGTCGTTTGGGTGGATGCTGCTGCGGAGGTGAGGACCGAAAGGATCAGAAGTTTGCTCAGTACAGCGCCCGCGCCGTGGGATCCGAACACCGCGTTGCCTAGGCTGGACAGGACGTCGCCGGAGTGGTGAGGGTTGGCCAGGCCGATGCCGGTGGTTCCATTGCCAGCATAGGCCTGGGCCGATGTGGCGACGAGTGCGTAGATGGCCAACAGTAGAACGGTGGAGATGACGGCGGCGCGGCCGGGTGTCTTGTCTGCGTCCTTGGTCTCTTCATTGACGGATACGGCAGTGTCCCAACCCCAGTAGATGAAGATCGCCAGCAGAATGCCGTTGGTGAACGCGGAGGCAGAGGATACCGCGAAGGGATTGAACCAGGATGCTGAAATGTGGAGTGACGCCGACGGCGGGTTCGGCCCGTAGGCGTGCAACAGAGCCTTCACTGACAGCAGAAGCAGTAGGATGACCTCGGCGCATAGTAACCAGCGTTGGAGTGCCGCGGAAACCTCGATGCCCACGTAGCAAATGGCTGTCATGAGGCCGATCCATAACACGCCGGCTATTGTCGTCCACAGAGGGTTTTCGGCCAGGTCGTCACGACCGACGAACTGGAACCCGTAGGAGCCAGCGATTTGGGCCAGGTTGGCCATCACGATGATGTCGGCGACGATGATCCCCCAGCCGCCCAGCCATCCGATTCGCGGGCCGAAAGCCCGTGCCGCCCACACAAATGTGGTCCCGCAGTCCGGGTCTGCGGCGTTGAGCGACTTGTAGGCGTAGGCGATCAGCAGCATCGGGACGAAGGCCAAGACGATGACGATCGGGGCTTGCACCCCTACCCCCGCTACTACGAGGCCCAGCGTCGCTGCCAGGCTGTAAGCGGGCGCTGTGGACGCGAGCCCCATGGCTACGGACGAAACCAGACCGAGCGCGCCGGTCCGTAGGCCCTTCGAACCGGGCAAGGAACCCTTCGCCACCGCTTCGGGGCGGGCCTGCGGGGTTGGTGCGCCTGAGAGAGGAGACGTGGTGTCGGCCATGGTGTGGTGAATCCTGATCTGTACGGGGCGGGGACGCCCGGGGCACGCGAAAGCGATTCCTGTGGGGTTGTGCGGCTCGGATGCCTCGACCGCTCGGGTGCTACTGCTCGCGTAGGTCCCACGCAGAGCCGTACTCGGTGAGCAGGTTGAGGAAGGGCTGTGCGGGCATTGCCTCGGGGCCGAGCACGCCGGAGCCGGACCAGGCGCCGGTGGCGATCAGTTCCAGGGCAACGACTGGGTTGACCGCCGTTTGCCAGACCACGGCCTGCGATCCGTACTCGCTCATCGACCACTGGTTGTCGACCACGTGGTACAAATACACCTCGCGCGGGCGGCCGTCCTTGGCGCCCTTGACCCAAGTGCCTGCGCAGGTCTTGCCATGCATCAGCTCGCCCAGGTCCGCAGGGTTGGGCAGGACTGCCGCGACCACGTCGCGCGGGGAGACTGCGGTCGGGCCGAGGTCGCTGCTCACGACCACCGGCTCGGTGCTGTCCAGGCCGAGTGCGTGCAACGTCTTCAGCTTGTCGATGAAGTCGTCGCCGAGGCCGTACTTGAACGTGACCCGCTTGGCCGCGACCCAGCGGGGCACCAGCAGCACCTCCTCGTGCTCAACGTTGACGCACTCAACCGGGCCGATGCCCTCCGGGAAGTCGAATACCTCGGGTTCGCTGAACGGTGCTGTGGTAAACCAGCCGCGCTCAGCCTCGTACACCACCGGCGGGTTGAGACACTCTTCAATGGTCGTCCAGATGCTGAAGGACGGGGCGAAGTCGTAGCCCGCGACGGCTAGGTTGGCCCCGTCGCGGATGCCGATTTCCTCGATCTCGTCGAAGAGCTCGTCCGCGGCGTAGCGGGCGAAGACGTCAGAGAGTCCGGGCTCCACGCCCATGCCGATCAGGGCCAGCCGGCCAGCCTTACGCCACTGCTCGGCGCGTTCGAACTGGGCGTCGCCGAGCTTTACCCCGCACAGCTCGAAAGGCCGCTCGGGGTGCGGGTGCGACAACGACATCGCCATGTCGACATAGTGGACACCTGCGGCAAGGGCCGCTTCGAACAGTGGCATCACAAAACGCGGGTCGGTTGCGTTAAGTAGGACGTCACATTGCCCCTCGGCCAGCAGGGACCTGACTGCGGCCTCGTCAGAGGCGTCCACCTGTCGGGCGGTGAATCTGCTGTCGGCCTCGCCGAGCGCGGCGACGGCGGCCTCGGCGCGCGCGGAGTCGTAGTCGGCGACGACCATGTGGTCGAAGAACGGGCGGCGGGACGCGATCCGGGTAATGGCCGTGCCGACACCGCCAGCACCTACGAGGAGTACACGCATGTCATTCCTTGCCTGAGTCTTTGCCTCGGGAGGGTCATCTGTCTTATTTGCCGCGAAACATGTCACGACACTTTCGGTGGCTGATGTTCACTTCCGCCCTCGCTCTTGGACAGACGGCGCTGGCTCCTCGCGACCTCATGTTTGATTTGTGTAGTTGGATGAGTTTTATGGCGAGTGCTGCATGGGAGCTCTGACTGGATGCCGTCGCAAAAGAGGTTTAAGGGACCCACGTCTGGGTCAGGCGGCTGGACTGCACCCACCAGTTCGGAATCTGACGTTTCAGGCTGAGACTTCCCTTGAGGGCTGCTTACTAGCGCACTCTCATGGGCCGGTAAATTAGCCCTCCCGCAGCACGCCAGCACCCGGTCGCTGATTTCGTGACAATTTTCGAAGGCCCAGGCCATGCCGGTAGGCGCCAAGATCAAGAGCAGGAGGGTGAGTCCAGCGATCATCAGTAAGGTCCAGTCAGCGGCTGGACCACCGAAACCCACGGTAGCAGCCCCTGCGCCAACGGCGATGGATGAGTCGGGAAAAATCCATTTCATGCCACCGAGAACACGGCAAGTCCCGACTAACAAGCCGCCAAAGAGCCACAGGGGTGAGAATGGTTTTGGTGCATCGACACCGAGTCGCACAGCGTTCATGGGTGAACACGCAACGGCCATTTGTAGACCGTGCTCTCCGCTAGCTATGCACAGGCATACACCGATCCCCACAAAAGTGAGTAGAATGCACCGCACTTCATGAACCTCCATTTTGGAGCGACTTCTTGGCCGTGCACATGCCATATACCATCATCATGATCTGAGTAAAGTAGCGATAGCGTTCACCCCAGGGAAAGGTACGATGCGGACCGCCTCATGGAGACCGACTACCACTCAATGGTCTCTCCGATCCGGCACGCACGCTGGTGCAGCAGGGGCCTGCAACCACACGGTTTGACTGTTACCGCGGACACCTTCCAACCATGGCCTGAGAGGGTCACACGTAAGATCGTCAGGCCCAGATGTTCCGATTAAATCTCACTGGCATAGCCTTGACGAGCGAGCCAACTCGCAGAGCAGTGCAGCGCTTGTGTAATACTCCCTATGTGCCGACGGGGTTCACTCCACCGTGTGCCGTGCAAGGCTTACGGTCATGAGTACTTGGTACTCACATAGCTGAATGACAGCGGTCCTGCGGCGCCTGATGTGACAGGTACGGTCCATCAATGAGTCTTGCCCACTCCGCATCGCTGTCCGTATCGTGGCATCGAATCGCACCTCGGGGCCAATTTCGCCAAAACTCTGCCTTACGTGCCCCTCAAGTAAGTGGCCCCTCAGTTGCATGCACACGCTCTCATGCTTGGATCGGCGTGCGACGTCGCCCACCGACGTAGCCGAGTTTTCCACTGGCGAACGCCAGCCCCCAGTCGAGCTGTGATCGCCGACAGCACGGGCAGCCATCAGGTTGAGTTTCTCGGTCGCAGCAGGACAAAATATCTTCATCAACCTACACGCTCCGATATGGGGCATCGACTGCAGCAGGCAACATGAAAGATATACTATGAAAACATCGAATGGGAATCAATTCAAGAGCCCTTTTCAATATCTGCCGCATGAATCTCACCAACAATATGAAGCAGCTACTGACACTGCCGCCCACAGCATGGGTGATTCCGGTGGAGCGCCACAGAAAGAGTCTCCGGACATGGTGAGGCGGCCCGCTAAAATTGCACGAATCGGCAGTATGATCAAACAGCTTCTGGAGGAAGCGCGGATGGCTCCATTAGACGAAACAAGCCGGGCCCGGCTGAAAGAAATTCACCACAGCTCCGTCAGCGAACTCGAAGACGGCCTCTCCCCCGAGCTGAGAGACGAACTGGAACGACTGTCTCTGCCCTTTACGGGCGAAGCCATCCCGACGGAAGCCGAATTACGCGTTGCACAAGCCCAGCTGGTCGGCTGGCTCGAAGGAGTGTTTCAAGGCATCCATGCAGCGCTCGCCGCGCAGCACATGGCGACACAGGCACAGCCTGTTCACGTGCGCCACGGGCTGCCGCCTGCCCACAGTGCGTCCAGCCGTGACCAAACCGCGACCGACCGGGACACCCTACGCTCAGGGCCCTACCTGTAATTTCCCGGGCACCGGTTCTTTGGTAGCAGCCCGCGCGCCTGCATGTGGATGGGTTTTGCGCTCGAGGTCGACGGAAAGGGGAATTTCCGACCTTGAACCGCCCGGGTCTGACCCAGGCTCGATTCCCTGAAATCATCGAGTCATAGCCCGTCAGTCCCCCCTATCCTGCTGAGCTTCGTGAGCGTGCGGCCCACGATGAGGGCGGCTGCTCCGAGGCTGAGTCACCGGTACTGCTGAGACGGTGCCGACGTGGTCCGCAAGACCGAGGTCGACCGCGGCCCACGTCGCGGGGTGACTTCTAAGGAGGCCACACACATCAGGCGGCCGCAAGCCTTAAATGCCGAGGTGCGCCGGGAGAATGAGCTCCTCAAGGCGGCATCGGCTTCCTTCGCGGCCGAGCTCGACCGAGCCGTCGAAGAGTTCTTAGAGGTCCTAACAGAAGCCGTCGATCATGTGCCTTTTCGGTTCGGATGGTCGTTGGTCTGGGCGTGGGGAAACGTCAGTCGCGGCCGTGGATCGTGTCGGATGAACTGTGCCGGGATCCAATGGGAGTACCTGCCGCAGGAGCTGGGCTTCGGATCAGGCATGACCTGCTGGCGGCGCCTGGCCGTGTGGAACGATGCCGGGGTGTGGGACCAACTGCACTTGGTGCTGCTGAAGAAGTTGCGGGTCGCGAAGAGGCTGGACTGGTCGCGGGCGGTGATCGACTCCTCCCGCGTCCGGGCCACTCGGCGGGACCCAAAAGCGGTCCAAGCCCGGTCGACCGCGCACGTCCGGGCAGCAAGCACCACCTCATCGTCGACGGCCAGGGCATCCCACTCGCCGTCTCGCTGACCGGCGGCAACCGCAACGACGTCACCCAGCTGATACCCCTGCTGGAAAAGATCCCGTCGGTCGCCGGCCTGGTCAGACGGCCACGCAACCGACCCGACAGCCTGCTCGGCGACCGTGGCTACGACCACGACAAATACCGCCGTCTCGTCTGGGCGCTGGACATCAAACCGGTGATCGCCCGCCGGGGCGTCCTACACGGTTCCGGCCTCGGCATCCACCGGTGGGTCGTGGAGCGGACCATCGCCTGGCTCCACGGCTTCCGCCGCTTACGGATCCGATGGGAACAACGCGACGACATCCACGAAGCCTTCCTCGGCCTCGCCACCTGCCTCATCACACACCGACACGTCACACGCCTTTGTTAGGGCCTCTAAGAGGTCCTCGACCCGTACCGGCAGGTGTTCAGAGTGGGGCCGATCTGCAAGGTCCCAATCGGCCACGGAGACTGAAGATCGCGGCGACCACCTACTACGCGGCCAAGAATCGTAACCCCCAGTGCCAAGGCAGTCCGCGACGCGTAGCTGAAGGCCCCGATCAGCCGCGTCCACATGGACAACTTCCGTGTCTACGAGGGGTCTGGGGGTCTGTCCAGTAAACGGTGTAACCGGTTTGGTTGCTGAGGTCAGATTCGGTTGTTGGTGAGGCGGCCGTCGAAGGCGATGTCGAAGGCCTGGAGGGCTCGCTTCCAGCGGGTGGTCCAGCGTTTGCGGCCGGTGCCGGTCGGATCGAGGGACATCACCGCAAGGTAGACGCACTTCAGAGCCGCGTTCTCGGAGGGGAAGTGGCCGCGGGCCCGCACCGCCCGGCGGATCCTGGCGTTCACCGATTCGATCGCGTTCGTGGTGCAGACGATCCTGCGGATCTCGGCGTCGAACTGCAGGAACGGCACGAACTCGGCCCAGGCGTTCTCCCACAACCGGACGATCGCCGGATACTTGCCGCCCCATTCCTCGCAGAACTCCAGGAACCGGCTGGTGGCGGCGTTCTCGGTCGGAGCGGTGTAGACGGGATTCAACGCTTTGGCGATCTTGTCGCAGTCCTGACGGCCCGCATAGCGGAACGACGCCCGCAGCAGGTGGACTACGCAGGTCTGCACCACGGTCTCGGGCCAGACCTCGCCGACGGCGTCGGGCAGGCCCTTCAAACCGTCGCAGACCAGCATGAGGACGTCTTCGACGCCGCGGTTCTTCAGCTCGGTCAGGACACGAAGCCAGTGCTTGGCGCCCTCGCCGCTCTCACCGCTGGCCCACAGCCCGAGGATGTCGCGGTGGCCTTCGGCCGTGACCGCGAGGGCCATATAGATGGGCCGGTTGGCGACCTGGCCCTCGCGGATCTTCACGTTGATGCAGTCAATGAACACGACCGGATAGACGCGGTCGAGCGGGCGGGCCTGCCATTCGGCCATGCCCTCCATCACCGAATCGGTGATCGTGGAGATGGTCTGCTTGGAGACCTCGGCTCCGCGAAGGGCCTGACCCACGGCGAGATCTCCGCCCACCTGGCAGAGGTCAGCCGGCGCTGACGCTTCTTCACGATCTGCGGCTCGAAGCCGCCCTCCCGGTCCCGCGGAACGTCGATCTCGACGGGACCGACGTCCGTGACAACCATCTTGGACCGCTTGCCGTTGCGCGAGTTGCCGCCATTCTTGCCCGCCGGATCGTGCCGGTCATAGCCGAGGTGGTCCGTCATCTCGCCCTCGAGGGCGGACTCCAGCAGCCGCGTCGTCAGCTGCTGAAGCAGACCGCCCTCCCCCGTCAGCTGCAGGCCCTCGGCTAGGGCCCGGGCCACGAGCTCGTTCAGGAACTGGTCATCCACAGCTGCAGGCGCAACCCCCACCTCAGACGCCGTGGCTATGTTCTCGCTGGTCACAGGTGCACTCTTCCATGATCGGAGTTACACCGCTTTTCTTACAGTCCCGGGTCTGGCGGCAACTGCACCACGGGGGCGTCCCCGTTGCATGGTCGCTCGGCCGATGCGTGACCTCGCTCTTCGGGGCCCCCGAACAGCTCCGCACCACCGTCCGCCACGCTGGTCGAGCGGGCCTTGGACTACTCGGACGCAACTTCGCCGCGTCCCGTACGACCGAGCGGTGGGTCGCCGACGTCACCATTGTGGTGAACTCGCGCAGCGGTCTTGTCAGATGGAGCCGGACGTTGTCCCAGACCACCGCAATCGGACCACTGAGCTCGACGCGTGCTCGGACGATCAGGTCGCGAAAGTCCCGCCAGCCGAATCCCTTCGGCTGGTCCCTGCGCCCGGTGTACTCGCGGCGTAACAGCCGGGACTGCTCGCCGGGCTTGTAGCAGTGACGGTGGGGTGGTATTCGCGGACGCGAGTCAGGGGTTGGGTACCGGCGGCGGAGTCCTGAACGCTGGCGGCGGTAACGGCTACGGTCAGCAAGAGGCCGAGGGTGTCGGTGACGATGTGCCGCTTGTGGCCGATGATCTTCTGGCCGGGTCGATGCCCTTGGCCGGTCAGGTGGACGGTGCGAGGTTTTGACGCTCTGGCTGTCGATCAGGCAGGCGCTGGGCTCGCTGGTGCGGCCTTCGGCCTGGCGGACTTTGCCGCGTAAGAGGCCGGTGAGCTGGTCGAAGATGCCTCGGCTTCCCATCGGGCGAAGTAGCCGTGGACAGTCTGGTCGGGTGGGAAGTCGTGGGGCAGGTAGAGCCAGGGGATGCCAATGCGGTCGACGTAGAGGATGGCGTTGGTCAGGGCGCACCGTTCGTGGGGGGGGTTTGCGGATGCCGTTGCGGCCTGGCGCCAGGCTTCGAGGGTGGCGCGGATGACTTCCCAGCGGGCGTCGGACAGGTCACTGGGGTAGGGCCGTGAGGGGTGCAAGATACCTGTGTACGCGGTTGCGGCCAGCCTGAGCAGGGCGTGTGCGGGGGTGTTGGGTGCACGGGGTTGTGCGTTCTCAATCTCGTGACCCGCAGATTTCTAAATGAGACAGGAGCTTTTGAGAGGAATCCGGCGCACAATCGGTCTGCCGATTGCCGCAAAAGCCATTTTTCCGGGGGACCGCTTAATCCAGGGCTGCTGTGTGGCACTGAGAATCAGTATTGAACATCTGAAAAGTGAACCAAACGCTCAATCAGAGCGGTTCCGATGTCGCGAGGCGGCCTCGATCGTTCCGAATGGACCGTGGGTGATCGCGAAGTCGCTGATCCCGCCGTGACAGGTGCGACCTCAGGACGGCGGGACGCAGGACACGCCTGATGAGCGGTTGTTCGCGGCCATCATCTACATCATGGTGAGCGGTTGCGCCTGGCCGGCTCCGCCACCCTGCTCGAGCACCTCGAAGTCGACGGCCCGTCGCTGGTTCCTCTTCTGGTCCAGAGTCGGCGCGTGGGGGGCCTCCATGAAGCCGTGCCGCACCGGGTCGACGACGCCGGCCCTGTCTATGGCGCCCGCGTCGCGCTGGCCCCGCCCACGCCCAGCGAAAAAGAGGGGGCGAAAAGACGGGCCCGCGCCCCCTGGACCGGACAAACCTCGGTCCACGATGTACGTCCTGTGGACGCGAACGGACTCCCCCTGCCGTCGGCCTCCCACCAGCCAACGTCTACGACCGCGAAGCACTGAAGCCGATGGTGGCCGGTCACCAAAACGTGACACGGCCCCACCGCGGCCGACACATCAAGGCCCAGCGTCTCTATGCCTACGAGACCTACAACATCCCTCACTGGGCAAATGGTCAGCGAGGGATCGGAGTGCGCATCTCTCGCAAAGGCGTAGAACCCAGCAGGCGTTCGTGACGCAGCAGTTGGGCGATCGAGCGCACCCTCTCCTGCCAGACAGGCTACCGCCCGTACAACTACCTCGCCTTTCTCGGACTCGGCGCAGCCGTCTGCTGTTTCAGGTCAACTACTTGTGTAGCTGAATACGTCCCAGACTGCGCAGGTCCATTTAATATCACCTTGATTAGTTTGAGGATAGCAGTCCCCCGAGCCCGATCCCCGGAAGACAGGAGCGGAGTCCTTGTAGTTCATCGCGACCTTATCCGCAGCTTTCTCTTCGGAATATTTATTCTCGTCCATCAGCATGGAAATCGCGTCTAGTTTGGAAGGGTCAGCACCAAACGGGTCGTGCACGTCCACCATGGTCCACACGGTGTAGCAATGCATATGCTGGTCAGCATTTGGCCCTCCCCACAGGTAGGTCCGACAATCCGGGGTTGTAAATTTGGTTACCGGATCCGGTGTCTTGCTTGCACTGCCGTCCGGACCCGTATAGTCGCCCCACCTGATTCCGTCAACAACTCCTGGGAAGTACAGAGAGAAGGCTGAAGCCTGACCCGCAGATACTGCCGCGATAACAGCAACTGCTCCGCCAACTATCGCGATCTTGTTGCGCGCTCTATTTCGCACTCTAACGCTCCACATTTCTGAATGATTACCTGGCCTCTGATATTCAGTCATTGATGTCAGGGTCAGTCTGATCTTTCATGAGGCCGTTCTTCGAGCGTCACCTGAATCCGAGTCCATGCTCCGGGCAGTGACGATCTATGGTCCTGCACACTGTTCAGGTCACCTCATGGTGTCCGCCTAGTTAATCGTGATGGATTCCATGGCCGACGCAATGCCGAACCCGCTGATCACCTCGTGGCGGTACTGAATCTTCTTAAGCTTACCCTTCAAAATGAATTGACATTCTGTACATTTCATTCCGCCGAACTGTTGGACCTCGAACGTTTTGAGCGTGCCACACTATCGAGGGGGGTGATAGAGCACTAGATACCCTAACCTCGATCTTAGGCGAGGGTCGGTCGACGCAGTCAGCGGGCCTTTCCGGCATTCGCGGCGGATGCTGAGCAAGCTGGCGGCCTGGCTCTCGCGTCGGGTGGGAGCCGGGTTCCACTACCCTGGTTCAGGTATTGCTTTTTCGGGACGGGAGGTCTGCTGGTCAGCCTGGGCGAGTCATGAGCGCGAGTCGTCCGAGTGCGGTGGTGCCAACGTGTACAGGGAGCGGCGCAGGATCCTGAGACGTCCGGTGGTGACGATCTGGGCGGCTGCGGGAAGCAGGCGGAACCGTAGTCGGCGAGGTTCCCAGTGCGGGGCGTTGCCGGGGGCGAGCATTGGCATCCAGGCCAGCAGGTTCAGAGCGAGCTGGGCGATCTCGAGCGAGGCCTTGTTCTGCGCGTTGTGGTGCAGGGCCAGGTTGAGCAGGCGGCACGGGCGACCGGAATACAGTCGTGGTCCGGCCCCGTAGTCGGTAGCGGAGTTCGAGTTCGGCGAGCGGCCTGCCAGGGGTGTTGGTCGTGAAGCACGTGATCTGTATGCCGGCGGTGTCCGTGACCCTCACCTGGTCCCCGGCTACGGTCGTTCCTGCGGACGGCAGGCTGCATGCCCTTCGGCCAGCCGTCAAGCAGCCTGCTGGTGAGTTCAGCGGCCCAGGCGCCGTCGCGGACCTTGGCCTCGGCCTGGGCGACCGGGTCCCGCGCTGAACCGGGATCTGCAGGAGGTGCTGGTGTTGTGTCGGTGATCATCATGCCGACTGAGTAGAACATCGGCCTCATTTCGCGAGCCAGGACACGAAGTCATGGGTGCCGTTGGCCGCGCCCGAGCGGATCGGCGTCTACCGCCCTTGCTGTTCCCCTGCCGCAGGCGAGCAGCGATCGATTCACCTGCTAGTAGCCCGGGTGGTGTTCGACAAGAGCCGTGAGCAGGTGATGGTCAGATGCTTCTCAAGGCAGTGGTTGCGTCCTCCTTGTCAGAGTGCGCGATCACGAGGAAGCCATCGAGGTCGACCGTGACCTGTCCGTCGGTGTCCGGGGCCTTCTGCCCCGCTAACGACCAGAGACGGCCGTGCACTTGGGACCGCGCAGACCGGATGGCCCGCCGGGCTCCTCGTCGGAGGCAGCGAGCGTGTTCATCAGGCGGGAGATGGCCCGGTCGGATGCAACGGGGCGAACACACTCGGCTCACACTCCAGCATCACCACGTCCGCGAGGCGGTCCTCGCTGCGAGCGACCGTCAGAGTGACTCATCGGCAGCACCGGATGGGTCCGGTCCAGCGCCTGCACCTGCATCCTGGTCAGTGCGATCACGCGGGCGCGGGTCTGCGGTGCATCTGGTCCTTTCCGCCGCGGCGCCTCTCTTCCTCCAGCCCGCCAGACGGTGCTCTGCGTACCGGGCCTTGGTGCCGTCCACCGTCCGCTGAGACACCCCCGTCAGTTCGGCGATGTCCTTACGACGACGGCCCTCTCCGGCCCACAACGCGATCCGGGCTCGCAGCGCCACGTCCGTGACATGCCGGTTACCGCCAAAGCCCGCAACTCCCTGGCCTGTTCTGGAGGGAGATCCACACATTGGCCAACGAGCTGAAGAGCTTCAGGTGACACGAACAGGCTCACGAGACGCTAGCAGACCGCGGACGCAACCCCGCACGCGGCACGGCAGAACCGCCCGAGCAACCCGACCCGCCACCTGCACGAACACCGACTCGCGCTCACCTTCTCAGTCAGCGACAGCACTCATCCCCTCCACACCAGGACAGGACGACCGCCGAACTCAGAAGTCGAACGACGCCAGCAAAGCATCAATTACTCAGGCTCACGAGCGGCTGACCTGAGTGAATCGAGACGTGGCATACATCAGCCCGGCCGCGCGTCAATTGTCGATTGAAAGGTGATTCCTCATGGATGACTTCAGCCTTGATGACCTCAGCAGCTTCGACTCCCTGGAAGTGGGAGAGCTGATCGTGAGCAGCGACGCCGTCGCCTCGCTCACGAGCGATCACATGCTGGCCAAGGGTGGGGCGTCGTGCTTCTCCACCGTCCCCTGCGCCAGCTGCTGCTGCTGCTGCTGACCGAACGGCGTGCCGCCGCGATGTTCGCGTGGCGGCACGCCGCCCTCCCACTGAGACGGATAGGACGGCCATGTCGACACCACGTGACATCACGGAGGTCTACCCCCGCCTGCGCAACGAGGTGTACTTCGCGCCCACCACCGGAGGAGCCCACCTCGTGGACGGTGAACGCGTCGTCACGGTACAGTCCCAGTGGGCCTATCCGCTCTTGGAGCGGCTCGCTCCGCATCTCACCGGGGACCGCTCTGTCGCAGACCTGACCAATGCCCTCGATGATGAAAAGCGCGGCATGGTGGAACGCCTGGTCTCGGTCCTGCGGGACGAGAACTTCATTCGTGACGCCGGTCTCGACCGCCCGCACCGACTCAGCCCTGAGGAGCTCCAGCTCTATGGTGCTGAGGTCGCGTTCGTGGAATCGTTCCGGGATTCCGCTGCGAGCCGCTTTCAAGCCTGGCGCGACATTGAGACAGTCATAGTCGGGGCCGGCTCCACCGTCGCGGCACTGGCCGGTGCGGTCCTCCGCTCGGGAGTAAGGTCTACCACCGTCCATGTAATAGGCGGCCTTGACCAGGACCTTGCACGGATCAAGGAGCACCGTGCCATCGCCCTCGAGCGGGACCCGGCCCAACGGCTCACCGTCCAAGACGCCCGGGCCGGGCTCTCCTCAGTCGAAACCCTCGCAGGCCTCGTGGTGCCGCCAGCCGGTGTCGTCTTGCACGCATGCGGCTTGCCGTGCGCCGCCCACGCAGCAGCGCTGGACGACCTCTGTCAGCGCACAGGAACCACACTGGTGCAGGCCGTCACCCAAGGTGACGAGGTCTGGATCGGGCCCGTAACCGCGCCTGGACGGCCCGACACCGGCTGGAGGGCCGCATGGTTGCGGATTCAAAGGGGCAGCGCGCCGACAGCGGAGCGGTCCGGGGACGCTTCGAGTCCATTCCTCAGCGGGCCAGCATCGGCGGTGCTCGCGAACCAATTGGTGTTCGCTGCGTTCAATCACGTCACAGGGGTCACCTCCACCGGCGTGGGGCCGAGCGTTATCCGGCTAGATCTGGAAACGCTGACCGGAGAAGGCCACAGCGTCGTGCCCCATCCCGATGCACTGGCCGCGGAACCGTCAGGTGCTGACGACGTGCTTCGCCTGGCTGAGCGGTGTGCTCGGTCGGCCCCGGTCGACGACGAAACGTTCTCCCGAACAGTGGCAGCCCTGCTAGACGAGCGGACCGGAGTCCTCACACCGTTCGACGAAGGAGACATTCCTCAGCTTCCCCTTCGCGTGACCCGGGTAACGTCCAACGATCCAGGAGCAGGAAGTGGTCCAGTAGTCGTCCACGGTGCGGCCCTCGATTTCGCCCAAGCCAGGTTCCGGGCCGCCCGGCGAGCACTAGCGGTCCATGCGTCCTTAAGGCCAGACCCCCGACGGAGGGTGCATCCCCATAGGTCGGCGGATGAAGCATGGGTCCACGGCGTACGTGCACTCGACGGCGTCGCAGCCCCCGTGCCGGAACGGCAGGCGTTCCCAAGCTGGTACGCAGTGCGGGGCGGCGCAGTCTACCGTCCGCCCGTTGGTATGGCCGCGGCACCCTCCTGGCACACGGCTGTGGAGGAAGGCCTGCTGGACCACTGTGCCAACCTCGCGGCACAGGCAGCGCAGAACCTCGCCGGCTCCGTGTCCTGGCCCCGCCTCCGGATTTCCGACGTAGAGCTGGACCAGGAGGGAAACGATCTGCTGCGCCTTCTGGAGATCACCGGCAAGTGCCTTGATATCCGGCACATTTCGATCGCGAGCGTTGCCGTCTACGCGTTCCTACTCGATGGGGCGACCATCTGCTATCAGGCAGCACTTTCCACAGCAGACGCTGTGCGGGAGGGCCTACGCAAAGTCCTGCTGGCCTACCAGGCGACTAGCTGGGGCCGATCCGACATCGCCCCTCCCACCGTGCCGCCCCTCCCCTGTGGCAACGACCGTTCCGTGTCCCAGGCAGTCGTACGACGGGACGATTCGCCATCACCTGCTGCCCGAGTACGGAAGGTGGCTGCCTCGCTGACAGCGGCCGGCCCGTGGCAACCCGTCGTCGTACCGCTGGACGCGGGCCCAAACGTCAGCGCCGTCCTTCCCTACATTATTCAAGTGGTTCTCTCCGATGTCTGACAACGTAACGACCACGCAGTTTCTGATCGCGATCGCCGGGGATGGCGGAGAGCTCGACTCGGCAATCAGTGCGCTCCTGCCCGACGCTGCCCGCTTCGTCGAATCCACCCCGCCCACGCAACACAGCATCGTGGTCGTGGCGGCGGACCGGGCCGACAGCCCACTTCTTACCGAGGTCGAGGGGGCGTGCCGTACCTCGGGCGTGCAGTGCCTAGCGACTCACGTCCGCGGGACCCGGGTCCAGGTCGGCCCGCTCTCGTCGCCCGGATCGCCCGGGTGCGGCCGGTGCGCGACCCTGCGGCGGGAGAGTGCGGTCGACCCGATACTGCCGGTCCCCGCGATCGCCGCGCACCGCAATGGTTTCGCAGTGCAGGTGGCCGCCGCACATGTGCTCCGGGAGGTGGACGCGATTGTCAGGAGGGCTGGCACTGAGAGCCGCATCCGAAAAGCATTCCTGACCGTCGATCTGCGGGACCTGACTTCCCGGTCACATTCCTTCCTGCCCGTCCCCAGCTGCCCCGTTTGCGGCAGCGGTCTACCCGAGGACAACCCGGAAGCCGCGCGCCTCGTCCTTCAGTCGCGGCCGAAGCCCGGGAGGGCCTTCCGGGTGCGAGCCTTGGCACCCATGGGACCAGCGCTGGTCAACACCTACGTCGACTCCGAAGCTGGGATCATACGGGACCTCCGCCCCGGAGGCCTCGAGACGTTGCCAACGGCCCTGGCACCGATGGGAATCACCAACGGGTTCGGCCGAGCCACAGACCTACAGACTGCCCGACTGACGGCGATCACAGAGGCCATGGAACGCTTCAGCGGACTGCAGCCGGGCGGTCGTCGGACCGTCGTCCACTCGTCCCGACGGGCACTCGGAGACACTGCGATCGATCCCTTCACACTGGGCCTGCACCTCGAAGAGTGCTACGCGGATCCCGAGTTCCCGTTTCGCCGCTATACGGAGGACTCGCTTTGCGACTGGGTATGGGGCCACTCCTTCGCCCGGGACGAACCCGTCCTCGTCCCGAAGAGCTACGTCTACTACGGCGGGCACAACCAACATGGAAAGCAGGAGGACAGGCCGTTCATCTTCACCTCGTCCAATGGAACGGCAATGGGCGGGTGCGCCGAGGAGGCGATCCTCCACGGCCTGCTCGAACTCGCTGAACGGGATGCCTTCTTGATGACCTGGTACGCAAGGTTGCACGTTCCGCGGATCGCACCTCGATCAGTGCCGGATCCGGCGGTGCCGCTGCTGATCGAGCGTGTCCGGCAGCGCACCGGATACCAGGTCGACGTCTTCGCGACGACGATGGAGCACCGCGTCCCGTCATTCTGGGTTATGGGCCGACGGGAGGGCGACAACCCCCGCCAGATGAAGACACTCTCTGCAGCTGGCAGCGGACTCGACGCCACGTCTGCACTCACAGGGGCGCTCCACGAGCTGACCGCCATGCTGGACCTACAGCCAAGCGCCTACCCGCACCAGTACAAGCGCGCTGGCATGCTGGTGGCCGACCCTTCCCTGGTCACGTCCATGGACGACCACGGCCTCCTCTACGGCCATCCAGCGGCATTCGACCGCCTGGAGTTCCTCTTCGACAGCGCCGAGCAGGAGTTCGCGGACGTGACTTGTGAGTGGGCATGGCCACAGCACGACGATCTGCGGACGGACTGCGTGGAACTCATCCGCCGCTACCTGGCAACCGGTTTGGACGTCATCGCGGTCGACCTCACCACACCCGAGCTGGCGACCACTGGCCTGGCCAGCTACAAGATAGTCGTCCCTGGACTGCTACCGATGACCTTCGGCCATCGCAACCGCCGAGTCGTCGGACTACCCCGGTTGCACACTGTGCCACAGCTCCTCGGGCACCGCAGCACTCCCCTCGAAGCGACCGATGTAAACGCCAATCCGCATCCCTTCCCCTGAGGCACGGGCATGGACCATTCCACGACCGACGGGCGCGCCCGGGTGAGCCCGGAGATGCGCCAGTTTTGGCAGGAGTCGCTGAACGCCTGGTTCCCACTCATGGGCACCCCCGCCCCGGCCACCCCCCCGCACGGACAGGGAGAAGACAGGACGACGGCCGCGGCGGCGCCACACACTACCGACGGGGCCTGTCTCACCTAAGCTCGGCGACCTTAGAACAGCGTTCACACCACATCAGCCATCCGAACCGGCTGCCCGCCGGCTCGACGCGGAGATGCTGTCTGCCCTCCTGCAGCACAGCTACGGTCTCGTCCGCATGGCACTGGGCCCCGACGCATCCGATCACCCATACCACCGAACAACACCGTCGGCCCGGGGATTTTTCCCCACCCAGCTCTACTGCTGGGTTCCGGACGAAACCGACGGAATCTCTTCTGGGTTCCACGCCTACGACCCGCTACACCACGCCGTTGAGCTCGTGCGGGCCGAGGAGGATAGGCACGCCCGAGCCGCCCTGGCCGACGTAACGGGTGACTCCCTGGACGATGCCCGGGTGGCTTTCCTGATCACCAGCCGGTACGCCCGTACGGCCCGGCACTACAACAGCTATGCATACCGCCTGTGTGCCCAGGAAGCAGGGGTGGTGGCAGGAAATGCTTTGATGGCGGCTGGGGTTCTCGGGCTCCGCGGCTTCGTGCATCACCGAATTCGGAGCGCTTCGTTCTCCAGCCTCCTAGGCCTCGGTGACACGGAGAGTCCCGGCTTGGTCGTCTCACTCCACGACCGCTGCCACTCCGCCGTGCGCCGCTCGGCCGAGACAGCCCGCATGGGAACCTGCAAGAGCCCGGAGCCAGACGCGTCCGGGCTTGGAGATCCGAACGGGTCCGATCTTGACGCCGACCGCTGTGCGGTACTCCTCGACCTCGACCTCCGAAGCCGCCAGCTGCAACCCACTCACCGGACTCTGCCGGCGGTACGGACCGCTGCACCGACCGGTCAGGGCCCCTCCTTCGCCCTGCCCGATGGTTCCGACGTCCCCATCGACGCGGCGGCTGCTCTGGCGAACCGCACCTCCGGCTCGTGTTTCGGCAGCCTAGGGGGATTTCCCGCTCCGGACGTGGATCTGGTCTCGATCGCCGCACCATTGCGTCACGCGCTGTACCCGCACCCCTCAGACCTGGTGACTCCGGGCGAGCGGCCTCCGGTCAACTGCTACTTTGCTGCACCAGCGGTATCCGGACTGCCGGACGCCTTCTACCGGTGGTGTCCGGATGAGGGGCTGCTGCACACCCAGGCTGTAGGTGGAGCCTACAAGCGGCTGGATGAGTGCTACCAGTTGACGTTCGGCATCCCCATGTGGACGTTCAGTCCCCGCCACCAGAGCGCCAACCTGATGTTCTATCTAGCGGTGGACCGCCTCAGGGCAGAACGGGTCTTCGGCGACCGCGCGTACCGAGTTCTGCACCAGGAAGCCGGCATCGTTGCACAGCGGCTGTGCACTCTGGCTGCCGCCAGCGGGCTGGCAGCCAGGATCCACAACGGTTATCCGGCTGCCGCGGTCGGGGCCGTGCTGGGCCTCCCTGCGGGGGTCGAACCGGTCATCCAGATCCTCGTCGGCAGGTCCCGCCCCAGTCGGCGCTACCAGATGGAGGTGACGCCTTGAACAGCACGGTGTACCCCTATTGCCGTCCACCAGCACCGGTGCGGGCGGACACCGCACCACCACTCTTCGTGCGGATCGCCGGCCTTCCAGCGACCGTGATCGAACAGGTGCGTTCCCCAGACCTCGCCCAACGGATCGAGGAGGTCCTTGATCACGAGGCCCGGTTCGCGTCCGCATCTGCAGACCTCGTGAACGAGCTGTACACCGCCATCGGCAGCCTCCCCGACCGTTCGCTGCGGCCTCATCTGGTGGGCCTGCGCCGGGCCGTCCACGGCATGCGGCGACCGGCCGCGAAGGAGATCGCCGCTGCTGCGGCCCTGCCGCGCCCACTGGCCGAACACCTGGCCCACTGGACCACCGCTCTAGAGAGGCGATCCGCGCTGCGCAACACGTTTCATATCGTCTTCGCCGACGAGCTCGCACGCAGCCGGGACGCCCTGCGCAGGGCAGCCACCCACCCGCACCTCCGTCACGGTCTGCTGGCCACCAGCCCCGAGCTCCTGGAGCGCCTCGAACCATGGGTGGAGGGTGGGAAAACCCCTCCCGAGAAGGCTTTGATGAGTCTGGCTCGCTATGTGGCCAGGGCCGCGGCGAAAACCAGCCCGCTGAGTTCCCTCACCTTTAGCGGCGCCGCCGAATGGACTGAATCCGGTCCCGCGATCGTGCTCGTGCCGACCGCTCCCACCGCGTTCCGCGTCGAACTGCACCGTTCACGCATCGCCGCCGTCAGCCGCGCGCTGGCGCGACACCCCGGATTTGCCGACACGGTTCGCATCAGAGTCAATCCATCCTCACGCCAGGACGGCGACACCCTCGGTTTCCTGGCTCCGCCCCCAGACGGCACTCTCCGCACGGTCGTCCAGCCACCGGTCGTCCGTGCCTGCCTCGACGCACTCCGCACCGCCACACGTGAGACCGGTGACTGCGGCAGGTCCGAGGTGCTCGACACGTTCGGGCACGCCCTCGGACGCAATCGGCACCGGGCCGCGGAACTGCTCGACTGGTTGACCAACATCGGCGCCGTCGAAGCCCGACTGCCCATCGCGGACCAGTCCTCGGACTTTCTGGGAGAACTCATCAAACTGGCCAACAATCCAGGCATCCGCGGCGATACCAAGATTTGGCCGACCCTCGAAGGCCTCCAGAAGGACATTGAGTCGTGGACGAAGGCAACCGACCCCCAAAGCCGTTACCTGCACGCACAATCCGTGGAAGACGCGCTCAGCCGGACCGCCGAGGCATGCGGCGCGGGCCCCGAGGAACTCCCCCTGTCAGGACGCCCCCTCTTCGAGACCGGGGTATACACCGAGCCTGCTGCCGCCTGCTCCCGCCCCCGCTGGAACGGCGTCGCCCAGGATCTCGACACGTTCCGACTCCTCCTCGGCCTCTTCGACCCCGCTCTGCCGTTCCGCCTCGGCCTGGCCGCCTACGCCAGGCACCGATACGGCGAACACGCCAAGGTCCCGTTCTTGAAGCTGTACGGCGACTACTACACCGAGCTCGGCTCGGCCGACGAACACCCTTTTCTCCTGCGGCCGTCCCTCTTGGAACAGCTGCGCGCCTTCCGCCCTCTCACCTCGGCCTTCGAACTGCTGGAACGACTTCCCTGCCCCCGGCTTCAGGCCCTGCCAGCCCTACGCCGCGAGGCATCAGCCCTGATCAATCCGACCGGCCCGGAACCTCGGAAAATCAGCCGCTCCGAGATCGAGTCACTGGTCGCCTCGTGGCCCGACTTCCTCCGCCCGCCGCGCTCCGTAGCCTTTTACGGTCAGGCGTCCGTCATTGAGGACCGCCTGCACTTCACGGTCAATCAGGCCAATGGCGGGTACGGCCGGGGCCGCAGCCGGCTCACCGGGCTTCTCGGCGGCAGTCAGCAGACGATAACCCCATCCGAAGGGCCGATTCGCGCCGAGATCGAGAACGTCCTGGGCACCAGCCTCAATGTCCGTGAGGCGGCCACCGAGTACGCCATCGACTATCCCTCGCTGGTGAGCAGGCGTCGACCAGACCGACTCGTCCCCCTCGGCGAACTCGTCCTGGACATCGGCAGCGCAAACGACTACCCCGTGCTCTACTGGCCCCGGGCCCACCGGACCATCGAACCGGTCCACACCGCGAGTATGTCGGAGATGCTACTGCCGCCTCCACTACACCTACTCATGGATGGTTTCGGCGCGCCGGCAACACCCCTGCACTCCACATGGCGGTGGACTCGAGAGATCGACACCTCAACCGTGCTACGCGGAACCTGGCACATGCCGCGCATCGACATCGGCGACGTCACCATCCAGCGCGCCTACTGGAACACCCCGTGCAACGAGGTCCCGCGCCCCTGCCCTGGCGAGCCGCCGTCCGAGTACCTCCTCAGGCTGTCCGGCTGGCTGCGCGAGCATGGAATCCCCCCGCGCACGTTCGTCCGGCTGCTGGACGTCTCGGACACGTCGACCACCTCGCGGCTCCAACTGACCAAGTCCCGTAAGCCCTTTTACCTGGACACGGCGAACTGGTTCCTGGTCCGCACCCTGGTCCGCGAACTTGAGCGTGCCAATGACAGCCCCGTCCTCGTCTGCTTCCAGGAGTCCCTGCCCGACCCCGCCGAGACCATCGGTGCCCGCGAACCGGTGGCAAGTGAGTTCCTGATCGAGATCACGGCCAAGGAGGAAGCCGCATGAACGGAACCCGTGACCTCGTCTGGGTGAGCGCCCACCTGCACTTCCACGACGATCTGGACGACCTCCTACGTCAAGCCGTCCGCCCCCTGCTCGACGAGCTCCGACGAGACGGGAGCCTCGTTAAGTGGTTCTATCTCCGGTACTGGAACGGCGGCCCCCATCTGCGCCTGCGGCTCCTCGTGCCTGCCGCGGCAGAGCCCGACACTCGTGCCGCCATCGCAGCAGCAGCCCGGGCACGCATCGAGCACTCACCATCGCCGACAGCCATGACGGAGGCAGAGTACGCCCAATGGGCACACGAGCTGTCTCGGCTGGAGAGAACACCGGCGATCCCCCTCGTCCCGGATAACTCCCTCTTGTTCGTCCCTTACCAGCCGGAACATCACCGCTATGGCGTAGGCAGGCAACTCGCCGCAGTCGAACAGCACTTCACCGAGTCCAGTGAGATCGCACTACGAGTGGTCCAGGCCCAATTACCCCGGCAGCACCGGATCGCTCTCGGGGTGTCGGCCGTCTCCGCCATCTATTCATGGAACGACACGCCCGCATGGGCCCTAGCCGAAGCAGTGTCCGAAAGCGTCCGAAGAGATTTCGACACGGCCTACGAGGCACAACGTGACCCGCTGTGCCGCCTGATGCGCCGCTGGCAAGACCGAGACGCGGATGGCGCTGCGGCACCGGGGGTGGAAGAGGCGTGGTGGGCGTCCGCGTCAAGGCTTCGGGCTCGGCTGACCGCCCCCGATCCCAGGGTCTGCTCAACACCACGGCTAGGGACGGTGGTTGATGCCTGCACCCACCTGTTCTGCAACCGCCTAGGCCTGTCCGTCCAGGACGAAATGTACGCCCGCCATCTGGTCGGCCGCGCCGTCGCCGATCTATCGGAACCTACGGCACCAAAGGGATAGGACGCAATGGATTCAAACGAACGAGCCAGAAGCATGGGTGCCGTCGCCTGGCACGGCGCGCGGGTGTACTACCGCGGGGATATCACCGATCTAGTGCTCGATGCCGTTCGCCCATTGTTCGAGCGGCTCGAGCGATCAGTGGTTCTTGCCTACCACGCACCCGGGTGGCGCCGCGGCCCGCATCTGCAAATGAACGTCCTCTGTGACCTCGAGGTCTACGATTCCGTCGTACGACCGTCTCTCGAGGAATGTATCGGGTCATACCTGAGGCAGCATCCGGGGCCCACCACACTCGACGGCGAATGGACAGCCCGGCAACTGGCCAAGCGGGCGGAGCTAGAACTCAGCCCCGAGCCGTACTGGCCGTTGGCCGATCCCAACACCATTCGCTTCGAGTCCACCGCCCACTTCGGCGTCACCGATCCCGTGCAAATGGACCTGCTGACCCGGTTTCTGTCGGCCACCACACCACTCTCCTTCACCATGTTGGAGGAGGTACGCCGAGGGCGGACAGTAGAATCCGTGGCCTACGACCTGCTCATAGCCACCGCGCACACCATGTGCAAGGGCCCCGGCGGCGTCCCGGCGCTCGTTCACGGATTCGCGGCGTTCCGCGGGCATGCCGAGGGCTTCATCGCGGCGTGCGGTGACGCCGAGGGAATGCGGTCGCGTCTCGACGGCCTGTACCAAAGCCGCCGGGCAGCGCTGATCCGCCGGCTCGACCGGGTGATCGCAGCGGTGGATCACGAGGATCCCGAACTCCCAATGGTCCGTCCGTGGGTGGAGGTCGCGACCCCGTTCCGCGACGAGGCACACCGCCTGCTGGCCGGGGGTGCCATGTCGCTCCCACGGCCAGGTCACCACGGGGTGAGCAGCGACATCCTGCGACAAGCGTGGATCGACAACAGCGAAGTCCTCAGCACGATCCGCGACAGCGAGGTGGTGCGGAGATACCTGTACGAAGATCCGGACTTCCAACCGTACCGGGTGATGCTCTCGTACACGTACTTGCACCTGCGCCGATTGGGCTTGGCCGCGCCGCAGCGCTTCGCGCTCTGCCACCTGGCCGCGAATGCGGTCGAGGACCGCTTCGGGGGGTCGGCTCTGCAAAAGCTCCGCAGCGTGGCCGCTGGTGGAAGTGGCGCCCAGGCCACGGGCGGAGGTCGGCCGTGATCGGAAATCCGCCTGTCCGGACCTGGCAACTCACAGCCGTCCGCGGCACTCAGCACCCGTTCCCTGCGGTTGCGGACGTCCGACGCGGCGATGTCTTGGCTCTGCCGGCGCCTCCGTTGCGGCCGCCACCAGCGATCGCCGGGCGCCCGATCAACGTGTCGGATGTCGGGCTGATGCTGCATCGCACCGCTGGTCTGTCTCGGTTCCTCTGGCGGCGCGCCAGCGAGACGATCGGTGGTCCAGTGCCGTTCGACCCACCGGTATCGGTAGCGGCCCGGCCGGTACCGTCGGGAGGGCGGTGCTACCCGGTCGATGTGGCCATTGTCGTGCGGGGTGTCGCTGGTCTGCAGGACGGTGCTTACCGCTTCGATCCCCGTCATCACCGGCTGGCCGTTGTGGCTGGCAAAAACCATGCCGACGCAGTGCTGGAGCAAGGGACCCCCGGTCCCGGCCCGACGGTCGCCCTGATGGTGACCGCCATCCCCGAACGGTCGACCCCATACTACGGCCGGCTCGCGGAGAAACTCGCAGCGCTAGAAGCGGGAGCGGCGGTGTTTCAGGCGGTGGCTGCGGGGGCCGCGGCCGGATTGGGCGCTCAGGTGCACTTGCGTGGCGGGACGGTTCTCGCTCCCCTTACCGGCGACACCGCGGCCGGCCTGCGGCCAACTGCGCTGGTCGTGTTCGCCCGGGGCGGCCTTGGCGGGGCGTTGAGGAGGGTGGTCTCCGATGACGCTCTCGCATCGGCTGTGGCGGCCATCGACCACCGGGCCTCCGCCGCGTTGGGGTACCACCCGGCAAGCGTCACAACTGCCCGAGCCAAAGCACTGCTGGGTACGGTGGCCACACCCTCAGCGGTTGACGCTCTCGACAGCACCGTCCGCCTCCGGATCGCCGTGCAACGCGCTCCCGGCATACCAGCGCTGTGGTCGGGCGGGGTGGAGGGCTGCAGGCCGCTGGCCTGCTCCCGTACCTCATCCATGCCGGCCGACCTGGCCTCGGCTGCAACCTCCCGCGTCCTGCAACGTGAATGTCTCGAAGGCAATTTCGTCATAGCGGCGATACCGCCTCCATTGCCGACTTACCGACAGTCAGGTGCAAGGTCGCCCCACGAGCACTGGGTCGCCGCCGGAATGGCCCTGCAGCAGGCATCCCTGGCCGCCGCAGCAATGGGCTTTGGGAGTCGCATGCACTGCGACTTCGACGCGGATGCCGTCCGGCGCGTTCTCGGCCCGAGTGGCGAGCACATAGCGGCCCTGTTGACCGTGGGGCTGTGTCCGCCACACCGCACCCGGCCGGAGCGAAGCCTGTAACTCCCTCAAGTTGGAAGAGGATCCATCCATGACAGATTCGATCAAGATACCCCCGACCCGCCCGATGACCCCAAAGTACTTCCAGGACCCGTTCCCCACGTACCAGTGGCTCCGCGATAACGCGCCTGTCTACCCGGCCCCGGTCCCTTATGGCCCAAAGCATATCTGGATGGTGACCAGGTATAACGACGTGAAAGCTGTTCTCGTCGATCCGCGGTTCAGCAGCGACCCCAAATACGCGGGGCCAGCCCTGAAGATGTTCACCGAAATGTTGGACGCGTTCTCCGGCGCAGCTTCGATGAATAGTACCGACGGCGCAGACCACGAAAGAATTCGGTCTGTGGCTGCTCGCGCCTTCACCACGCGCAGCGCCGCAAGGTGGCGCGAAGTCATCGCATCTGCCGTTGAGCAACTTCTCGACAGCCATGCGTCCGGGGAGCGTATCGATCTAATGATGTCCTACGCCTACCCGCTCCCCATCATGGTGATCTGCGAGGTGCTCGGGATCCCCACTGCCGACCAAGGCCAGCTCGGCCGGTGGGTCCACGCCATGTCGAGCACAGAGCCTGCCGAACGCGCGAACGTACCGGTCTATGTCAGGGAGTTAAGGGAGTACACCCGCGCGACGATCGCGGCCAAGCGGGCCGCCCCGGACGACAGGTTGCTGACGTCCATCATTACGGCGTGCGACGAGGAAGGGCAGTTGACCCATGAGGAGCTCGTGGTCATGGTCGCGGGCTTCTTCGTAGCCGGCTACGACACGACCGCCAACCTCATCGCAAATGGAGTACTAGCTCTGCTTGATCATCCGGACCAATTGGGCTTGCTCATAGAGCACCCGGACTTGGCGTCCGCCGCGGTGGACGAAATTTTGCGCTACACCGACACTGCGACGTCCCAGTGGAGGTGGACCACGGAGGCGGTCGAAGTCGCCGGTGTCACGATCCCCGCAGGAGAGACAGTGTTCCCCGTGCTCGGCGCGGCCCACCGCGACCCGACGGCGTTTCCCTCACCGAACGAATTCCGGATCACCCGCCGTCCGAACGCACACATCGGATTTGGATACGGGGTTCACCGGTGCCTGGGGGCCGCGCTCGCCAAGCTCGAGACGGAGGTGGCGGTGCCCGCCCTCTTCCGCAGATTCCCGGCACTCAGGCTGGACTGCGAGCGGAGCGAAATCTGGTATAAGCCCGCGATGATCATCCGTAGCCCCGCGGCGGTTCCGGTCATTCCTCTCCATTGATGAATCGTTGGACGCATCGTCCGCGCGAACGAAAGGGAACGCATGACTCCGCGCTTGATCAGCGCCCGGTGCACCGAGGCCACGTACCGCCAGCTTCTGCCGGCGGCCCGGCCCGCATGCAATACACCGGGCGGCGGCACATGACCGAGCAGCAAGAGACAATGTGGCACATCGTCGGCGAGGGAATGCTCCGGGCCGCTCTCGATGACACTGTCACCACGACCGTTCACGGCTCGCAAACTCTACTGGTCTCGGCCTACGACACTGTGGATGACGAGCGGGACGACGCCCTGGCAGCACTGGCGGCTTCCCGTGGGGAGCATTGGCTTCCCATGCGGGCCACCACCACAGAAGTGCTAGTGGGCCCCCTGGTCTCCCCCGGTGTCCCCGGCTGCCACCGATGCGTGCGATCACGCGGAGAGCGGCTCAGCCCCGAAGCGCGTGCTGCGCCTGAGGTGCCGTTGCGGTCGGAGACCTCCACCGCGCGACTCCTTCCGACGCTCGTTCACGTCGCCTCGTCGATCGCAGCCGAGGAGACCCGCCGATTCTGCATGGGCCAGTTGCCACTGACCCAACTTGGTCTTCTCGTCGTGGCCCGGCACACACACCTGCCACAACTTCACAGATTCATACCGGAAGCGGGATGCGTGTGTGACCCCCTTTACGACGATGATCGCACGGCAGGTTTGCTCGTGCTGGACAGAGCTCGCAAGCCCCGGCCAAGCACCTTTCGCGAGCATGACATTGGACCTCAACTACCTTATCTGAAGGGAAATTTCATCGGTAATAGAACCGGAGTCATAGGACGTCTAGCACAAGTTGAAGATACCGCGCTGCCGACCTTCGAAGCCGCGGTCGGTCTGGCGGGCCGACGGCCAGAGATCGCCGTCGGACGCGGCACGAACGCAGAGGCGGCGGCCGCTACCGCTGTGGCCGAAGCGCTGGAACGGCTGGGCGGGTGGCGGCCCCGAGGCCGCCGCACCGTGGTCCGAGGCAGCTTCCAGGACCTAGCAGGTGATGCGCTAGATCCCATCCTGCTCGGACTCCACTCCCCGGAGCAGTACCTCGAAGACGGCTTCGGTCACCAACCGTACTCGCCGGACACGGAGTTACCCTGGGTCTGGGGGTACTCGTGCCGCGCCGGACGCCCCGTCCTCGTGCCGGAGTCCGTGGCGTACTACGGCAGTGCCACGATGCGGGACCTGCCCATCGTTCAGGAGACTTCCAGTGGCTGTGCAGTGGGGAGCAGTCTGGCGGAAGCTGTGTTCCACGGCCTACTGGAAATTCTAGAGCGCGACGCCCTCCTTCTCACCTGGTATTCCCGCGCCGCCACGTCACGAGTTTCCCTCGCGTCAGCACCGGACAGGAGAATCCCCTTGCTGGCCGATCGGGTTACCGCCTTCACGGGCTATGACATCGAGGTCTTCGCGATGACATTGAACCACGGGGTGCCCGCCTTTCTCGCCCTGGCATCCGATCTCACCCGGCGAGCAGACCGGCCAGCCCGTATATGCTCCGGTAGCGCAGGACCCGACCCACATACCGCCGTGGCCAGTGTCCTGCACGAGGTAGCGACGATGGCAGCCGTCCTCCCCCACCGGTATGCCGGCCAGCAGGCCGACGCACTGGCCATGGTCCATAACAGTGCACTCGTCCGCGAGATGCCAGACCATCTGGTGCTGTATGGACAACCAGCTGCGTCCGACCGGTTCGACTTTCTCAACGACGGCCGGGTTCTGGAATTCTCCGACCTCGTAGAGCACGCTCAGTGGCCACATCACACTGATCTGTGTGACGACGTCCGAGAGCTGATCCGCCGCTGTCTGGCTGACGGACTCGACGTCATCATCGTGGACCAGACCAACGCCGAGCACCGCCGCGCCAATCTTCGCTGCGTCAAGACACTGGTCCCGGGCGCCCTGCCGCTCACATTCGGCTATCGCTTCCGACGGACCCACGGTCTGCCTCGGCTGCAACGGGCGCATCGAATATTGGGCCAGACCGACAGAGCCCTCAAGGAGATCAACCCCCACCCTCACCCATTTCCGTAATGCTCGAGCCTTATCAGGTCAGCCAGCCGTGACCCTCAGGGGCGCAGGGCAGAGGCGTAAATGGGGCCAAACCAGTTGGTGAGCTGATGGCCCGTCAGGGCCCTAAAGATGAGGTATACGGATGGGCGTGGTGGGCGCCAAGGGTCGGGGGGCTTTTGACCGGCTGCCAGACTTCGGACCGCCATCCGCTGCACGAAGCCGCTCGCGCAGGCCAAGCATTCGCGCGCCAAAATGATCGGCAGCCTGCCCGGCATGCGCACCAGACGCCGAGTTCATCGCCGCAACGTGGGCAACCTGGCCTTCAGAAGTGCCGATCACCTGGCCAGCTTGACTTCGGTCGCGTCAGCAGCAATCTACGCAGGCCACACCATTGAGGGTGTGCTGAGAGCCATGCACTCGGCGGCCGCTGGCAAGTCTTAAGATCTTGCGCCGCCTCCAAGGCGTACTACCAACGAAAACGGATCGAGAGTAGGGGCACCAACACGTCCCCTTACCCTCGCGCGCCGACGCGTCCCACGCGACCAGGAGGGTCCGGCGCAAGCGGGGCCCACGCCGACCTCGGTCCAGTCCCGTATCCGCTGCCAGCACCTCACCCCGCTGCTGCCGAACCTCGCGGCTGGCACGTCTGCCCAGTCACACCGGTGCATATGACCTCGACGATGCCTCACTCGCAAGATGCAGCGGTGTCCGCCGGTCAGACGGCCCGGACGGAGCCGAGCCACGGGTGCGGCGGTACCAGCGGGGCGACACGTCCCCACAGGTCATCACGCGCAAACTCTGCCGCCCGAACAGCTCAACGGCCCAGCCACCTGAGTCAAGCTCATTCTGAAATGATCAGTAAGGTCCATTCACGTTGTCGATCGACCCGTAGACATGGGCGGCATAGTTACATGCTGCAGTGATGTTGGCAATTGGGTCATAGATGTCCCACGAGGTTCCATCGACGTGGTAGGCCTCAAATGTTGGCTCAATCACCTGCATCAGCCCTTTGGAGGGGTGGCCAGCCCGGGCGTTCGAGTCCCACAGATTGATGGCGTACTGGTTCCCGCTGGACTCTCGCATGAGGTTTCGGTGGATACCTGAGAAACTCCCGGGAATGTGATACGCAACCAAAATCGTGAGGGATTGATCGATCCACGTGTCGACTGTTTGGTTGTCCGCCGCCTTGGCAGAAGGGGTGAATACCGTTAGGGATGCCATTGCTGCTACGACTGCCGAGAGCATCAGTTTCGTTGCCGTGAGGCGAAGCTGGCAGAATCGGACGGTGAGCGGAATCATATCTAGTCTGTCTCCTTCGGTCGAACCACCCGGACAGACAAAAAATGCAACCGCCTCGAGGAGCGCCCCAGAGCGATCGATACTCAGGAGGTGCCCGGACCGGGGCGAATTGTCCTTTATGTGCTAAGATTTCCCTAGCCAGGTTGGTAGGAGAATTGCCGACCCCGCGGGGCGGCGGATCTCGTTGTTCAGCCGTTCCTTCGGGTTGTTCGGCTAGATCTGCCGCGAGATCTCGCGAGGGACGCGGTGAACGCCAGCGCCTCGCCCTGAGCGGCATCCAAGTGAGCTGCGACCTTGGGAAACTTGCCAGAACCGAAACATTCAGCGTCTACGATCACCCCGCGTCAATACCGCAGCCATCGCCGACGCATGCTCTGATCAGCGCCCTGCCTTTTACGAGTATGTAATACTCAAGGCAGCGAAGGCGTCACACACATAGTTAACTCATGTGAGCCAATGGGACTACCGACATCTGGTGGGCACGTCCAGCGGGAGCGAGGGCGGCGGCCTGAAGAATCCTTTGGAAGGTTCGGCTACATGGCACCGATAGATCTTGCCATCCGGCAGGCCATGCGATCTCGCTGCCGCTACCGAATGGCTGCAGTTCTCGTGGCCGGCAACCGGGTGCTGGCCTGGTCCCCGAACCTCCGCCGCAACAATCCGATGATCGATTTCAGGCATGCCACCTTCCACGCCGAGGAAGCCGTACTTCGTCGTGCCCGCCACACTGCAGGGGCGGTCATCTACATCGCCCGCGTCAACCTAGCGGGCTCGCCGCTACTTGCCCGGCCCTGCCCCCGCTGCCAGCAGGCCCTGGCAATCGCTGGAGTCACCCGTGCCCACTACACCACCGGTGCCACCACTGTCGGCACCCTGGTTATTGCCGGCTCATCCCTCCACCAGACGCCAGTGCCAGTGCCATAGGGGACCGCCGCTGTAGCAACTTCCCCGACGAGCAGTCGGCCCTCAAGGTGCACTACGGCGACATCCGCGACCGCCAGCCCCACAGACTCCACATCACGGGCCAGCGAACGCACCGGCATCTCGGAGGGCATTTCCGCGGGGCAAGGGGATGCTGCTGGATACAACAACGGGCATTTACCGCCATCGCGGACTTTCAGCCAGCACAAGGGAAGGAGATCGGGTCGACCAACCCACTGAAGCGGCTGAACCGGGAGATCAAACGGCGGGCCGACGTCGTCCAGATTTTCCCCAGCCCCACCGCCCTGGTTGTGCTCGCCGCCGGCGTCCCGGCCGAACACACGACGAGTGGCAGGTCTTCAACCGCCGCTGGCTCTACGAAGCTTCCATGACCTAGCTCTTCACCACCAAGCCAACGGACCCGCAGAACACCCAACAACCGGAACCGAAACAGCCTCCGTCACTACTCCTCGCAGGACATGACCGGCGCTGGGCTGCCTGCACTGCACGTGGCCTAATCCGCAAACTTTGGCCGTTTCGGTGGTCGGGGTCTTGCCCATGCACATCCGGCGTGGTTCAGTGGCTCAGCCACTCAGCCACTCAGCCACTCAGCTCAGCCAGGCATCAGCTGGTAAGAGAGGACGATTCATTGGAAACGTTGCCACGCAATACGATGGTCGACGTACTGGAGAACCAGCTGCGCGAGGACATTCTCGCCGGGCGCCACCCTACGGGCAGCTACCTTCCGCCAGAGCGGGAGCTGGCCGAAGGGTACGGCGTCACCCGCACCACGCTGAAGCACGCCTTCGGCCGGCTCATCCAGGCCGGCCTCCTGGAGACCCGGCATGGCGTCGGGACCTGGGTCCGGGACTTCGCGAAACTGGGTGGCGCCGACCTGTTGCCCATACTGGTGCGCCACAGCCCCTCCTGGCTCCATGAGGTATTCGAAGTCAGGCGAACCGTCGGAGCGTTGATCGCCGAGCGAGCCGCCGTAAAGGCCTCCACGGAGCAGCGCATCGAACTCCGTATGCTGCTCACAGCCGTCGGCGAGGCGAACGACCGCGACGCAGTCCAGCTCGCCGATGTGGAGGTGCACCGGGCTCTGGCACGTGCGACGGACAACCGGGTCTACGGCCTGCTCACGAACACCCTCCTCAACGCCTACCTACCGATGCGTTCGCACCTCGTCGCTCCGTTCTTAGACCCTCGATCGGCTCACGACCGGCTCGAGCCCATCGTCGCCGCAGTGGAGGCCGGTGACCACCAGGCCGCCCATGCGGCAGCCGACTCGTATCTGGCCGAGACGGCGCAGATCATGCTCGACGAACTGGGGACCTCCTGATGAGCCCCAGCACCACATTCGAAGAATTCATGTTGGGTGAAGTGCACCTCGACGGAGAGGAATCCCCGCGGCGGATGCGCCTGGACCTCTCCGTGTGCACCCAAGAGCTGATGCTGCTGCACCGCACCACTGACGCACGGGCGACTGCGCGAGTGCGGATCGCTGGCTTAACGGACGACCCGCATGCCACGGGTGCGATCGAAATCTCGCCTCTGACCAAAAGACGGATACGCTATCGAGTGGTATTCACCGCTCAGGGCAGCCGCTACTCCTTCGACGGTTGGAAGTCCATCTCTCTGTCGCGGCCGCTGAAGTCCATGACCGTTCTTCCCTTTACTCTTTTAAAGGACGGCAAGCTGGCCGGGCGTGGAACTCTGCGCTTCCCGGTCACTACCGAGCTGTTGCCGTTCCTCGCAAGCTTCCGCTTCCCCCGCCGCGACGAGGCCGACCGTCACCTGGCTCCGCGCTGGGATGGCAAGCCGGGCCACATAGAGGTCTGGTACACCACGCTGACCGACCCTATGACCCGCACCGGGCTCTGGCTACACCACGAAGTGGTAGCACCCAGCGACGGATCGCAGGCGTATGCGCACGGCTGGGTAGCCCTTTACCCACAGGAGGGCCCCCACTCCACGCCCGCTTCGGTCCCCAGCCGTGGCAGCTGAGCAGCCGCGGATTCAGTACCGGGGGCGTCTCCGTCAGGCCTGGCGAACTGGTCGGCAGCGCGAGCAAGATCAGCTGGAAGCTGTCCGAATCCCCCGAGGACTGCGATCCTCTGTACACCTTCCCCCGCTGGTCGTGGCGGCACCAACTGCTGCCCGCCGCACACATGGTGCCCGCGGCCCGCTCCTCGTACTCCGGGATCGTCGCCTATCAGGGCGGCGAGCTTCATCTATCGGACGCTCCGGGCGCCACAGCGCGCATCTACGGGCACAGCAATGCACGCCGCTGGGCCTGGCTGCACGCTGATCTTGGCGGCGGCGATGTCCTGGAAATCGTGGCCGCCGTGTCGACACGGTCCGCCCTCAAGCAGCTGCCCCCGCTCGTCTTCCTACGGCTCCGTAAGAACTGCGAAACCTGGCCGCGGCGCCCCGAGCGCACTGCGGTCGGCTGGGCAGGTCTGGGCCGATTCAAAGCCCGGATCGGCCTGCCGGTGTGGACGGTGACCGGCCGCGCAGGAGGACGCCGCATCCACGTCACGATCACCCAGCCGGAAGAACGGACCCTCGCCGTGGACTACACGGACCCCGATGGGAGCACCGCCGTGTGCCACAACAGTGAGGCGGCCGATGCGCACGTCATCCTCGAACAACGACAGGGCCGCGCCTGGCGCACCGAGGCGGAGTGGACTCTCAAGGGCACCGCGCATGCGGAAGTGGGCACTCGGTGAGCCGCCGGCTCAGCGGCCTGGTCGCCGCAGTGCTGGCCGACGACGGGAGTGAGCCGTGGGTGAGGGCGGTGCCGCGGCGGCTCGAAGGGATGCTCGCCTTCATGCCGCGGGCCGCGGCAGCCGGGGTGCGCAGCGCGGCCGCCGCCCTCGACACCTACGCCCGGGCGCGCACCGGCCAAGGACTGGACGCTCTCAGCCCGGACCGCCGCGAGGCGCTCCTCGCTTCGATCACCGGGCAGAAGGCCTTGCTGCCGCTCCTCGATGTCGTGAAAGTGCCGTTGATGCTCGCGGCGGGGACCGAACGGATGCTCCACGAGGAGTCGCTGACCATCACTCCGACTGCCGACCCCCCGCTGGACTGCGTGCCGTCGACCGAGTGGCCGGACCGGACGACTGCCGACGCCATCGTCATCGGCTCCGGCGCGGGCGGGGCCATCGCGGCCCGCACCCTGGCACGCATTGGGATGACTACCGTCGTGCTGGAGGAAGGCGAGTGGCACACCACCGAAGAGTTCGGGCGGCGGGCACCCCTGGACCGGTTCATGAACATGTACCGGGATGGTGGGGCAACCGTGGCACTCGGCAACCCACCCGTGGTCATACCCACCGGCCGAGCCGTCGGCGGCACCACCATCGTTAATTCCGGTACCTGTTACCGCACTCCGGACCGCGTTCTGTCCCGCTGGCGAGACGACTTCGGTCTCGACATCGCCGACGCCGACGCGTTCGGGGCGCGGCTGGACGAAGTCGAGCGTACCCTCCGGGTCGCAACCCAGCCCCTCGACGTGCTCGGTGACAACGGCCGCATCGCGCTGCACGGCGCGGAGCGCCTAGGGTGGGACGCAGGGCCACTACGCCGCAACGCGCCCGGTTGTAAGGGTTCGTGTCAGTGCATCGTCGGCTGTCCATCGGGCGCCAAGCAGAGCGTACAACTATCCGTGCTCCCCGACGCCTGCGCCGCCGGGGCCCGTATCGTCACCTGCGCCCGCGTCGAGCGCATCCTCACCGAGAGGGACCGTCCGGGCGGACCGCGCGCGGGCGGCGTGGCCGTCCGACGTCCTGATGGCACGACGCTCGAGATTCTCAGTCCCCTGGTCGTGGTAGCGGCCGGTGCGCTGCAGTCACCGCCACTGCTGCGCCGCTCCGGCCTCGGCGGGCACCCGAGGCTGGGTCGGAATCTGGCCATTCACCCGGCCATCAGCACCGCCGGGCGTTTCTCGGAGCCGGTCACCGCGTGGCGAGGAGTGTTGCAAAGCGTGGGAGTCGAGAAGTTCCACAGTGACGGTATTCTCCTCGAGGCGACGGCCGGACCGCCCGGCATGACCTCGTTCGTTCTGCCCGGTGTGGGTCGCGCCCTGCGGGCCGAATTGGACGACGTGGCTTCGCTCTCCACATTGGGCGCAATGATCGCCGACCGTCCGTCCGGCCAGGTTTTCGGTGCTCGCCGCAGCCTGATCCGCTACAACCTGCACCGTGACGACGCTCGTAAGCTGCTGTGCGCGATGGAGGCGCAAGGCAGAATTCTGTTCGCCGCGGGCGCGGTGGAAGTCCTGACTGGCATCGCGGCCGCCCCACGGGCGCGCACGATGGAGAAATTCCTCGAGGTGTTGCGCGGGGTGACGCCCAGTCAGCTACACTTGACGGCCTTCCATCCTACCGGGACGGTCGCGATGGGCGCCGACCCGCAGACCGCGCCGGTGAATCCGGACGGTTGGCTGCGCGGCGTACACGGCGTGCTGATCGCGGATGGCTCGCTGTTGCCGACCTGCCCCGAGGTCAACCCACAGGTCACGATCATGGCAGCCGCACTGGCGGTCTCCGAATCCGCCAAGCAATCACGAGCCCTTCGGTAGACCAACGAGCCGAGGACACATCCTATGCGGGGTACATCACGGATGAACAGCGCTCCGCTTACTGTCCCTAGCCTCGCAACGTGGAGTCCCTGATTGCAGGGGAAGTTGAGGTTCATGCAGTGACGAAGACCCACCGACAAACCAACACATATCATGAAACGGGATTCGCTCCGCTAATCCCTCGGGCAGGCCACGCAGAGCAGCAGGGCGGTTTTCTATCCTCTTGCATTACTGATGAGACGTCAGTATTTGCATTACGTCCACTGCCCCTCATTTCACCTTCCCCACGAAGAACATCCATATTTTCCTATCAGGAATCCGATCCGCCCTCAATTCCTCGCTATTTTTTTCGCGGTTCGAAACGGCAGGCCATTCACGGCTATGGGGCAAGTCCCGCCCAAAGGTCAGACCGGCGTTGTGCGGTCCGGGCGCCAGCCCCGAGCGCGGAGGTCCCCGCCGACGCGCAACGCGAAACCCCGGCCCCGATCCACGAAACTGCCGCGCCACCCTAGCCCGCCCCCACCCTTCCCTCATTAGGGCAGTGAGAGCGGCAGCAGAGGGCCGGCCGCTGGTCGAGGACAGGGGGATAACGCAGGAGTTTGCGCGTGGCACAACGAATCACGACTGAGGCATTATGCAACACGACAGAAATTGGCCCCCTATCGGCACTGCCGAACGTTCGTCAACAGAAAGGCGTAAGGGTCCAGCACGGGGGAGATTATGACCCCTCAGGCAGTAAAGGACCATAGTCTCGTCCATCACAATCAGGACGACAACTCCATGCGCATTCGGTTCGACACGACGTCCGGTCCCATCTGAATTCTTCTGCCCACCGCTCGAGGGCCTTGAGTTCCACATCATCCACGACAGCTACAGCGGGTCTCGCATTCTCGGAAGCTTCCCGGGCACGACCACCCGGGGTACTCCCCTTTCGGTGCGTGCTAATGTGGGTGCTCGAAGGTTCCGGCAGGTCCCGTCGCCCATCGCGGCGACCAACCGACTGGGGCCGTGGCGGTTCAACGAGGACGTCGTGGTTGCGGCTCTGACGGCCCCTCAGAGCACCGGCTGACGTCGTACGGCGGGTACGGGGCCGGGGAGGCGCCAACCTCGCAGTGCCGCGAGCGGCTTCAGCGGCCGTGAGTGCGACGCTCCAAATCGTCGAGCCGCATGAGGGCGCCCGTAATGTGCGCCAGACCTTTGCGCGCTTCCTCGGTCTCCTTTCTGAACTGTTCTTGCACACGTGCTGATTCGGCCCGCTCCTGCGGGGTGGTGACGTGATCCGACCACCGCATCATCGGGCCCGTCGCGCCGGGAGCCCGAGCGGACGCCTCAGTCCATGCAGCCACCACTCCGGTCAAGTGCTCGCGAAGCGTCTCATCCGTCCTGCGTCCGATCATGTCCTTGATGGCCCGGCCGGTCTCCCTGCGCTCCTCTGCGGCGAACCAGTCGGCCCGGCGTCCCTCGGCGACGATGTCCTCGAGTCGAGTCCGCGCAGTGATGAGCGCTGTGCGCAAGTCGTCCGGTGCCGTGCCCAGGGCGAGCATGTTGCGGCGGTCCAGCATCTTCCGGATGCCCAGATAGATCCCGTTGCCAACAGCCCATGCGAAAGCCAGCCAGCCGGGCGTCCACTTGAGCCAGTCATGCCACCAGAGCGTGGCCGCAGCGAGCGACGTCATGGGGAGATTCTGGCGGCATCGAGTGCGTGGCGCGCGCAACTCGAGCCTTTGCTTTTCCGGCCGGATGAACTCGCCGGCTGGCGGGCCTCGCTGCTCAGCGGACGTGTCGCAGCGCGCTCATGTCGGGAAGTGATCCGAGCGGGTCTAGGCCGTTTCTTTCAGATCATCGGATCGTTGGCCTGGTGTGTCGCTGACTGACGCCCAGTGGGCGCGCATCGAGCCGTTGTTGCCGGACCGGACGCCGAAGCGGGGTGGCTGATGGCGTGATCACCGGCAGGTGATCACGCC
>NZ_JBEYVS010000055.1:0-37390 GCF_040644095.1 Streptomyces sp. NPDC047028 | reverse complement strand
GGGGCATATCCCGCTCCGCGGGATATGCCCCGGCAAGCCGGGGCATAGAGCGCGAATTGCGCAAGCGCAATTCGGATTCCCGCGCAAGCGCGGGAATGGAATTCCGCGAGCGGAATTCCTAACGGAATGCAATTCGCGCAAGCGCGAATTGGAGGCGACCGCGCAAGCGCGATCACCGGGGCTGGCTACGAGGGGAGGTGCATCACGCGCGGGACTGTGTAGGGCTTGGGGTTCCTGCCCACCACCCCCGCAACGGGAGTGACGGACTGTCGGCCCGATCGGGTGCCGGCCCCACCGTAGTGACGGGCTCCGCTGCGCTCCACCCTGACCACTCCCCCACCCTCGAACCTGGCCGCTCACGTTCACGAATACCCCGCCAGCTTACACGTCAACCCGCCACTGGGCGACGGATTGCGCACATGCATCACCCGAGCTAGCGAACATGCAGCCAGCGTGATGCATCACGCGGCGCGGGTGTGTAGCGTTTGGGTCCTAGCTGCACCACCCCTAAGCCCGCCCATAAACTCACCGGCTGAATTCAGGATTGCGCGGCCTCGAATAGCTTAGCCACAGAACGGAAGCCCGATATGGGAATGCCGGAATTCGGCGTGCGGAGGTACATGAGCCGTCCGGCCGCCAGGCCGTACGGCGGAGCCCACCACCAACACCAGCCACGCCTCCGGGCTTTTGAGCGTCACGGTCGGCACCACCCGAGACTCAGAGCCGTTGCTGCTGTCCCGAGCCCGCGCCGAGCCACGGCGCCGCACGCGAAGCGAGCTCAGCCACAGGCGCCGGCCCCCCTCGAACCGGTGGTTGTCGACGGCGACACGCCCGTCGCCGCCAGCTGCTTGCGCCGCGCGGTGCGCGGCGTGGCGGTAGGGGTTCAGGTGGCAGCCGGTGTCTAGTGACACATAAGAGCGTTCCGCGCCGAAACCGGCTCTGACCTGCGGTGATACGAAACCGTTTGTTCTGGATCTCCAGAACAAACGGTTCCCGGGTGTTCTGGAGATCCAGAACAAAGACCCCCCGAATCTGACGGGTCATCAGGTGACTGTGCGGCACGGTTTGTTCTGCCCCTCCAGAACAAGCCGGTTTACCTAGTGCTACCGTGCAGGCTGAAACGTTGATCATCCTGGAGGACTGTGCTGATGGACCAGCTGCCGATCGTCCGCCCCGGCGAGCGCGTGGTTGCGCGGTCGGACGGCAAGGGCGGCTTGATCCTGGGCGTGGAGAAGATCAAGGGCCGCGAGTTCGCCGCGAGCGCGGAGTGCAGCGGCTACGTGCTGGACGCCCGGCTGCTGATGGACGTCCTCGGCAGCCTGAAGATGCCCGGCTCCTGGTTCCAGGTCTGGTGCAAGCTCGTGGCGCTGCAGAACGCCAACCGCGCCGACGACCAGACCCGCGCTGCTGCCCGTGGCTTCGTGAAGACCAACCAGCGTGACCTCCAGGCCCGGTGCAACCTGTCGGCGGCCTCGGTGAACGAGGCGTCGCAGTTCTTCGCGCACGTCGGCTGGATGCGGACCGCCAAGCGCGGTGTCCTCCAGCTGAACCCGTGGCTCACGGTGGCCGGCACCTCCGGCGAGCAGGAGAAGTGGCAGGCGCTCTGGAACAGCGCGGAGGGCCCGGCCTGCCTCATCCCGCACGCCGACTACCCCACCGAGTGGCGCCAGGCGCGGGAGGCGGAGAAGAAGGCCGCGGAGTCCGCCCGCCGCAAGGAGAAGGTCGTCACGCTCCGGCAGCGGCGGCCCGTGCGCAAGGCGAGCGCATGACCTCGCGCGGCATATCCTCGTTACACGTCGACCTGATCGGAAGTGGTGAGGCTCCGTGAGCAGCTCTTACGTCCCTAGCCCTCCCACAGAGGCCCCCGTCGCGATCCCCCGTGCCGTCCTGCGCCTCCTGGCCCTGGTCGACGTCTCCACCGCCGGCCGCCGCGTCCTGGACGAACTGCTGTATCTCAGCGACCCCGAGGCCGGCACTGCCGCGATCAGCCAGAACGAGATGGCGCGTGAGCTGGGCGCCAGCAAGCCGACCGTGAACCGCGGCTTCAAGGAGCTCCGAGAGTGCGGACTGGCCTGGAGCCTCGAGGACGGCCTCTACCAGCTCCACCCGCTCCTCACCGGCGGGAAGGTCGCCTACCCGATGCCGATCCCGGAGATCCGAGCTGCTGAGCCCGAGCGGTTCACCGAGCAGCGACGGGCCCGGTTCGCCGCCCAGATGGCCAACCTCGCCGCGACCGGCTGACACCGAGGGCCCTCACAAGCCCTCCAGCGGCCCTCCCGGCCCCCTCGAAGAACCAAGGCGCTGCGCCCCCGGGTGCGGCGCCTTCGTCGTACCCGCGCGCGATTAAGCCGGTAGCACTACGTAAACCGCCTTGTTCTGGGAGAGCAGAACAAACGCAGCCGCTCCGCCGCTCTCGCCCGTCGCGCGGACCGGGCGACCGGTAGCATCAGGTGAACCGGCTTGTTCTGGAGCAGCAGAACAACCGGCGTCCCTCGGAGCGCGGGCGGCTGTATGCAGCAGCCGTGAATGGATCTCCTGCCGGAGATAGCAGATCTGCGATGTTATGCAGCGGCCGGGACGGTCCTCCGGCTCTGCTGCCTGCCCCCGGAGCAGGGAGCACGGGCCGTCGCAGCAGCACGCAGCAGCTGGCCGTGCTGTATCCGCCGGAGACGGCCTGCTACCCGAGCAGCAGCCTTGTCCCGCCCGGCCCAGGCAAATGCTGCGCTACACCCCGAACACGGCCCTGCTGCCCCCGACGACCACCACCAGGAGCACGAGCAGCAGTGCCTACAGCACGGTGCCGGCCAGGGCCCGGCGGTCACCGGTCAAGGCGTAGCGGCGGGCAGCGAGCCCGTGGTCGAGCGGCTCGCCGATCTGCTCGCACAGCAGCGCCAGGACGTCGGCGGCCTCGGTGTCGGACAGGTACGCGGGGGCGACTTCGAGCATCAGCTCACCGAGCTGGTGCGAGCACGCGGCCAGGTCATCGACGACGGCGCGCAGCGCGGCGACGGCCGGGTCCGCCGGCGGATCAGCGGGTGCCGGGGGCGGGGCGGTGCGGACGTCGCGGACGGCCTGGCGGACCACGGCGCGCACCGCAGCCGGGTCGAGGGCCTGGAGGCCGCTGTGGGCGAGCGCGGCGAGTCGGCGGGTGATGATCTCCGCGACGGCGTCCGTACGGCCGGAGACGGCGATCAGGCCCCGCTGGGACAGCCCGTAGTCGAGCGCGGCCGCGGCGCCGGGGTCGGTGTCTCGCGTGCGAGACAGCTCGGGTCCGGCGGCGACGGCGTCGTGGATCGCGGCGAGCGCGCGGGCGACATCGAGGAGCCGGTACGCCTGGGCGCGGCTGATCCCGAACTCCGCCTGGCAGTACGACTCCCAACTGGAGTGCCCCAGCGGCAGCCACACGCGGGCGGCGTGGGCGTCGCGGACCCGGGCGGCGAGGATCGCCACGGAGCGCCGGACGTCGTCCATCGCCTCGCGCAGCCCGGCCGTCAGCTCCCGGGCGCTGGCCTCGCTCAGCGGCGGCCGCGCCGGTTCGGCGCCGTGCTCCTGGTCCTCGGTCTGCTCGCCCACGACTCCATCGTCCTCCGGGTCGGCGGGCACCACCAGGGCGTGCGGGAGCACAGCCGCGGGAGCGGGGCCGGCGCCCCGGCGGTACGCAGGCCGTGCGGGCCCGACTCACAGGCTCACAGCCTCATAGTCACCGCGTCTACCTGGGGAAACGCCCTATGAGCCTTCTACCCTCACAGCGTGACACCGGGTGCGGGGCGGGTCTGTCACGCTGTTCCGCGACGGCGGGCGCGGGCCCGCCGCACGACGCGAGAGGGGCCCGGTGGCGGGGATCGAGCGGGAGCCAGCGGAGGTGCGGATACCCAAGGCGGCGCTGGACGCCTTCGCCGCGGCGCTGAGCGTGCGCACGGTGGCGATGCGGACCTGGCCCGACGGCATCGAGTGGATGTACCCGATGGGGACGTGGGACGACCCGCACCTGGAGGTGGCGCTCATGCCCGGCGGCGAGGAGGTGTGGCTGCGGATGTCCACCGACCGCTCCAGCGCGGCCGTGTGGACCATCGAGCAGTGGTGGGCCTTCTCCGGGGAGCTCCCCGGAGCGACGCCGCCGCAGGTCTGAGAGGTCAGCCCTTTCCGATGATCCGGCTGATGCCGAACGGGACTTCCTCCGCCAGGCGCAGCAGCGGCTCCAGGACGCCCTGGTACACCGGGTCAGTGTGAGGCGGGCAGTGCTCGGTCAGCAGGCAGCCGGCGGCTTCGGCCTTGGTCCGGGGGTGGGCCTCTTCCTCATCTGCGGCGATCTCCACCACGACCTCGATCGCGCTGTCCACGCCGTCGCGCATCTGAGCCCACCGCCGTGCCGTGTCCTCGCGGTCGCTCGGGACGTTGAGGTCACGTTCGGGCAGGAGGTCGGCCACCGGCACGGACAGGGCCTGGTGCAGCTGCCCCAGGGTCGGCTCCTGGCACAGCTCCCTCACCGCCATGGGACTCAGGGGCGGCTTCGCGTCCGCGACACGCTGCAGAACGGTGACGCCCAGGACGACCGCCGCGGCCGCGTACCGCCAGGCGATCAGCGCCGTGTGCCGCTCGAACGCGGTCGCACCCCGCGCGATCTCCTGGACGGCCTGCCCGTGGAACGTGAACGTCGCGTTCTCCTCGTGCAGTTCGGCCACGTCACTGCCGCCCTGGAGCCGGTCCCAGAACACGCCGGCTGACTGCCACTCGAACCGCGCGGTCAGCACCGCCGCGTTCAACGACCGCAGCGCCGCCAGCTCGATCGGCGACAGCGGCCCGCGCTCATCGAACCGTGGAAAACTCATCGCCACTCCCCCACCCCGGGTCCGGATCAGTCCCAGGCACGCTACCCGGCACCGCGGCAACGGGTGACGACTGCGAGCGGATACGCGTTGCCACCGGGCTGACTACCGGTGGATACGGCGGTGGCTACGATCGGAAACGGCCTGACCCCGGCAGTTGCGATGCCGGGGTCAGGCCGTTGTCGGGGGTGGCTATCCGAGCCACACGATGTTCAGGACCGTCAGGCTGCGCAGTGGCCGGTTGACCCAGAAGGTGACGGAGAGCTGGCCGACGGCCGCGTAGCGGACGTCCTCGCCCTCGTCGTCGTCGGTGTCGAACTGCCGGAACCCCCACGGGTCGGCGGCGGCCGCGGCGAGGATGTCCCACACGGTGTCCACCGCGTGCTCGGGCAGCGCGTCGAGGACCTTGGCGGCCGGGGCGGAGACGCGGACCGCGTACGGTGCCGGGCTCACCCGCGACGTCGGCGGAGCTCCGCCAGGTCGACGGCGTCGCTGTCGTCGTAGCCGGAGGCGACGAACGCGTCGACGGCCGGGGCGTGCGCGATGCGGCCCTGCCAGTCCTGGACGACCTCGTAGAGCCCGGCCAGGGAGAAGCTGCGGCGGGATTCCTCGAGGGCGGCGGTCCAGTCGCGCTCGAAGGCCGGCACCCAGGTGTTCGCGCGCTTGTCGGCGCGCAGCTGCGCAAGGAGTTCGGCCGGCGCTCCGGGTGCGGGGGCGTAGGCGGTGACGGGGGCGTGGTCGGGCTGCGCGCTCATCGTGTCCTCCCGGCGGGTCGTCACCTCACCGTACGCGCGCCGGATCGCCGTGGATGCGGTCATGGGCAGATCCCTCCTACAGGGTGAGCGGCACGAGGGCCGGGCCCCGGCAGTTGCGATGCCGGGGCCCGGCCCGTGGTGTGCCGACCGAGGTCAGGCGGCGGGGCTGAGGGCCAGGGCGTAGTGGCGGCCGGTGGCCAGGTGGACCGTGAGGGTGTCGCCGTCGGCGGTGGCGGCCCGGTAGGCGGGGTGGGCCAGGAGCGCGGGGACGACGACGTCGCGCAGGACGTCGGCGGCCGGTGCGGCGGCGGGCGCCGGGGCGGCGCCGGTCGGGTCCTGGAAGACGTCGCCGTCGGGGCCCGACTGGAAGTCGAGCACCCAGGTGTCCCCGGCCGCGGTGAAGACGATGTCGCCCGCCGCGCCGGCGTCGGTGACGTCACTGGCGGCCGGGTGCGCCTCCAGGACGTCGGCCAGGCGCACGGCCTCTTCGTCCACGGCGGTCAGCGGGCTCTTGTCGCGGTCGATGGGCGGGAATTGCGTGGTCATACTTTTCCGCTCCTATTCAGAAGTCCAGATCGAGGTAATCGATGTCGTTGATTTCCACGTCCGACAGTCCCATAGCGCGACCGCCGCCGTCCTGGAAATACACTTCTTTGAACCCTTCCGCGATGATTCCGCGCATCGCCTGGTCGCTGGCCCCCGTGTCGCGGGCGTCGAACAGGCGCTGCGCGTACGTCGCGGGGAGGTGCACGGTGAGGCGGCGGAACCGTCCGTCGTCGGTCGATCCGGCGGACGACGTGTAGCCGAACCGGGCCCTGGTCTCCACCGTGATCCCGCCGGTGGCGGCGGCCTGCTTCTGCCGCCGCTTGCGCACCAGCGGCTGCCAGCGGGCCTTCACCGTGTCGTCGATCTTCGCGGCGACGTCGGCGCGGGCGTGCTTGCGGGCGCCGCGTCGGTAGCGGTTGACGGAGTCGGCGGTGACCCCGAGCTCCGCCGCGACGGCCTTGGCGCTGCCGAACTGCTTGATCAGGAAACCGATCTGACCCTTGAGGGTCTTCGGCGGGTCCTTGGTGAACGCCTCGCGGTCGGCCCGCTCGATCGCGTCCTCGATGTCCCCCACGGTCTTACTCCCCTTCGTCCAGGACGGCGTCGCCGCCCTTGATGTGGCGGGCCGGGTTCAGGCCCTTCTCCATCAGGTCGACCGCCCACAGCATCGACTGAACGCCCTCCAGCTTCGCCAGGCCGGGCGTGGGCCCGAGGCGGAACCCGCCCGGCTGCGGCTTGCCCGAGGCGGCGTAGGGGAGGAAGTCGAGCGGGCTCTCAGCCGGGCTCGGGTAGACGACGCAGTCGGAGAGCACGGCGAGCGGGAACAGGCCCGTCATCTTCGCCATGTTGTTGAGCTTGCGGTGCATGTTGACCCGGGCCTTGCTGATGACGGCGGCCCGGATGTCGGGGCGCCACGTCGGCCGCGCGAGGGCCGGCCACGTCTCGCCCTCCTTGTAGGACTTGCCCTGGGGGCGCTCGCGGAGCTTGCCGACGCCGCCCTTCACCGTGGCCTTGATCGCGGACAGGACGGCGGCCAGGGCCGGGTCGTTCTGCTTGTGCTGCTCCATCGCGGCGAGGAACTGGCGGTCGTCCAGGTCCTTGGTGACGCCCATGTCGGCGAGGGTGTCGACGTAGGCGGTCTTGAGGCGGTCGTGCCACGGGTCGAGGTAGGCGCCGGTCTCGCGGCGCAGGTACGCCTCGATCGGGTGCACGTCGTGTCCGAGCTCCTGGGCGTAGGCGAGGGTGTGCGTCTGGTACCAGGCCGGGCCGGTCGGCCGGGAGCCGTCCGGCGTGAACGGGCTGGGCAGGCGAGGGTCCAGCTCGATGTGGCTGAGGTCTGCCAGCCAGCTCCCGGGAATCTTGGGGTTGAACTTCGGGGCGTGGAAGTGGTCGGGCGCGCTGAGGCCGACGACCAGGCGGGCCGCGGCGGCGAGGAACGCCGTGTTCAGGTCGAGGCCGACCGCGAACGGCAGGGTGCACTCCTCATCCGAGAGCGTGTCCACCGAGCGCACCCACTGGTACGCCTCCTCGTTGAGGAAACCGCCGGTCCAGTTGTTCCCGACGACGACGGGGTGCTCCGGGGTGGCCTCCGGCGGCGCCGGGTCCATCGGCTCCGTGCCCAGCGAGCCCGCGTTGTAGCCGGAGACCCAGTTGCCGGTGGCCGGGTCCTGCACGGCCTTGGTGGGCGGGCGCAGCGCGGTCATCAGCTCCAGGCCGGAGACGGCGGTGGAGCCGCGCGGGGTGATGACCCGCATCGCGTACACCCCGAGGACGCGGGCGATGTCGGCCGGCCCCATCTCCGCGACGCCGGGCCAGGACCGGTCATCGAGGGCGTCCCAGGACAGGACCGCCAGCTGCACGCACTGCCGGTCGCGGCCCTGCGCCTTGCGGTAGATCCGCGCCCACGGCCCGAAGCCCCGCTGGGTGAGCTGCCACTTCGCCTTCGCGACCTGCTTGACGACCGGGTGGTCCTCCGGCAGGCGCAGGGAGCGGCGCTGCTCGTGGCCCTCCAGGCGCTCGGGCAGCCCCAGCTTCACGGCGGCGGCCGCGGTGAGCACGATCAGCGGGTCGCTGTCCTTGCCGTACCGGTTGAGCTTGGCGGCGCCGAGGCCGGACTCGCGCAGCGTCCACTCCACCAGCTCCGGCACGGTGGTCGCCGGGCAGTCCAGTACGACGCCGCCCACCGCGTACGCGGAGCCGTCGCCGTCGAGGACGGCCAGCGGGCCGTGCGGGAAGCGCGGGTCGGTCGCGGGCGCGGCGGCCTTCTTCGCCGCCGGACGCCGGGACGACGCCGCCGGGCGACCGGCCGGACGGGCGGGACGCTCCGGCGCGGCCGGGGCGGCGGGGGCCTGTGCGGGGGCGACGGTGTCGGTCGGCTCGGACGCGGCCGGGCCGGTGAAGGTGTCCGGCACCGGGGCGGGCTGCGGCGCGGCGGTGGGAGCTCCGTGGGCCGGGTACTTCGCCGCCCACCCCTTCAGCAGCCGCTGGTACGCCTCCAGGCGCGGCGACTTCGGCTCGGAGCGGCCGTTCTCGTAGTTCTTGACCGTCTGCACGGTCGACTTCAACGCGGTCGCGAGGCGGGCCTGGGTGATGCCGGCTGCCTCGCGCAGCCGGGCACGCTCCGCCGGGGGCGGGAGCTGCGGCTCCTCCTCCAGCAACGCGTCGATGTTCGCGAACAGCTCCTCTTCGGATGCCATGTCGATCTCCTTTCGTACCGTCACCCTAGCACTGTTTACCCTAGCCTTTAACCCATTTTTTTAACCCGTTCGGATTGAACGTCCGGAGGGTCGGGCCCGGGTTTTCGCGGCATCCGCAGGCCCTGGCTCACACCTGGCAGGCCGACCGTACGGGCCTTCTCACCTGGGGAAACGGCGTGTGAGGCTTATAGGTGGCGGTCCGAGTTGCCGAGAGACGGCCCCCTTGGGCGGGCGTGCTCGCTACGGTGGCGACCATGACGGACCAGAGCGGGGCACAAACGTGGTCGACGCGGGCGCGGCCGGGCGCCGTCGAACTCCCGCCGGGCGCGCCGGCCGGGACGGTGCGGATGGTCACCGGCACCCGGGCCCGGCAGGTGAACGACCAGGAGGCCCACGACTTCGGGATCTCCACCGACCGGGCCTGCCTGGAGATCGAGCAGATCTTCTACGACGCCGACGACGACGTCCTGCGGCACACGATCACCGTCGACTACAGCGGCCAGCCGCACGTCACCCGGCACGTGCCCACCCCCGAGGAGCTCGCGCGCCGCGAGTAGCCGGCCCCGCCCTCCTGGCCCTTCGCGCCGATCGGCGGATCCGGCGGCGTGCGGCCGGTACGGTGCCGGGTGAGACGTCGACAGCAGGGGGAGAGCGTGGCGAAGGTCCGCAACCGTGGCGAGGTGCTGGGCTTCGGGGTGCCGGTCGCGCTCTTCCTTCCCGGGGTCGCCTACATCGGGATCACCAACGGCCACCAGTTCATCGCCAACGACTTCTTCGCCCTCATGTACTGCCTGGCCAGCGTCGGCTTCGCGGCGGTGCCGCTACTGTCGTGGCGCCGGGGCGGCGGCCGGTACGCCGACCCTGGCTTCCTGAAGTCGACGTGGTTCCCGTGGCTGTTCACGACCATGCAGGGCGTGGCCTACAGCTCCCCGCGCAGCGACGCGAACGTCTTCATGCTGATCTTCGGCTGGGGAATGTTCATCTACGCCGGGATGGTCGGCCTGTACTTCCTCGCCCGCGCGCTCTGGGGCACCGGCGACGACCAGGCCGTGCCCGAGGTCGACGGCGACACCGTGCGGCCGGAGCCCAGCGCCTGATCCGATGCTGCTCATGCCGTCTGCTCCAGGCGGCGCGGCACAGCCACTTCCCGGCCGGCCTTCTCGGCTCGGGCCCGGCGCAGCGCGGCGGCCTCGGTCACCGCGGCTTGGCGGCGGCGCTGGATGCGAGCCTGGTCGATCGGGGCCGGCGTATCGGCGGGGACGACGTCGGGCTCGGGGAAGGCCCGGCGCGACAGCTCGCGCATCGCCTTCGTCTGCCGCTCCACTGCTTCCGCGATGCCCGGGTCCACCCGGGAGGGCGGCGCGGCCTGGCGGTGCGCCTCGATCGCGCGGCGGTACCCGTCCGGCGGCGGCCGGCGCTCCACCGGGGCGGCGGGCACGTCGGGCGCGGCCGGGGCCGGGGTGGCGGCCGCCGTGGTGGAGCCGGTCTTCACGGGCGCGGGCGCCAGGACGTGCACGGCGCGGACGTTCGCGCCCTGCACCCGCTCGTTGGCCGCCGCGATCAGCTTCGGGGCGCTCCAGCGCAGCTTCGTGCCGACGGCCGGGGCGTCGGGGACGACGTCCAGGCGGCCGGTGTCCGCGTCGAACGCCGTCGCCTGCACGCGCCCGGCGAGCTCGGGCACGGCCGCGGCGAGGATGGTGTCGAAGTCGGCGAGGACGGATCCGCCGGCGGCCGGGGTGACCATGCCGCGCTCGGTCATCATCCGGCTGATCGCGCTGCCCAGCCCGAGCGGCTCACGGCCGTCACGGCGTACGACGGTGGTGGTGCGCCGCTTCGGCTTCTTCGTCTGGGTGGCGCCGTTCTTCTTCGCCGCCTCCCGGGCCGCGATAAGGGCCTGGCGGGCGAGGTCGACGCCGCTCAACTCGCCGGTCATGCGATCACCGGCCCGGCGGCGTCGCCGTCCAGCGGGCGCGCGGCGAGGCCGGGCAGCCGGTCCGTCCACGACGCGGGCTTCTCGGACCGGACGGCGGACCGCTCGTGCAGCTGCTTCAGCCGCGCGGCCAGCAGGTACTCGGCCACGCGCTTCCGCGCGGTGTCGGCGGCCTTCGTCGCAGCGGCGACCGCGTCCGCGCCGCTCGGGTTGTTCCGGAACCAGGGGCGCCCCTGCTCGGACCGGTACGCCCGGCGGGCCTCGGCTTCGGCCTCCTGGGTGCGGCCCAGCACCACCAGGGCGTCGTCCTGGTACGCGCCGACGGCCTGCTGCGCGGCCTGGAACGCGGTGAACGCGTACGCGTCCGCAGCCCCCTGCGGATCGGCCTCCAGGGCGGCCGTGTCGGTGATCTCCAGGAACTCCCGCCACGTGGCGGCGGTGCTGTCCTCGATGGCCGTGCGGGCCCCGGCGACGGCGGCCGCGACGCTGCCCGCCTCGCCCAGGTCGGCGCACCCGGCCGCCGCGAGGAGACCGGCCTCAGCGATCAGGGCCTCGGTCTGCCGGCGGTGGTCGCACGCCTCGCACAGCCCGGCCGCCCGGCCGCGCCCGCAGTCCGCGCACGCCAGCTCCTGGCGGACCGCGTCGGCGGCGGCCGCGGCCTGCCGGTCGCGTTCCGCCTGCTCAGCGGCTGCCGCACGGGCCGCATCGCGCCGGGCCCGCTCCGCGCGGGCCTGCTCCTGGCGCCAGGCCAGGTCCTCCGCGTCGATGGCGGTCCGCTCCCGCAGCCGCTCCTCGAGGACGCGGCGGCGCTCGTCGTCGGCCAGGCCGGGCAGCTCCCGGTCGATGTCCGCGCCGATCCGGGCACGCCAGGCGCGGCGCAGGTGGAGGACGTTCCCGCAGTTCTCGCAGTCCTCCCCGGTGTCGAGCCGGATCCCGTCGTCGCACTTGCGGTGCGAGCAGGCCGACCGCTGGGGCAGACCCCGGCGGATCAGCCACCCGTACGGGCCGGTGACCATCGCCTCGCCGCCGGTCTCCGCCAGCCGGTCAGTGAGCCGGTCGGCCAGCAGCCGCGGCGCACCCTCCGCCGCCACGCCCAGGCCCACCAGCTGCGCCAGCTCGCTCTTCGCGGCGGCCTCCACCTGGTCCTGCTGCCACCCCGACAGCCGCTCCCACAGCCACGAGACCGGCCCCAGCGCTACCCGCAGACGAAGATCGGCAGGCAGGGCCACCCGCCTCTGCTGCTGCGCCTTTTCCCACCCTCCGGCCTTCGGCCGGCCACCGGCACCAGCCTCAGCAGCGCGCTGCCCCACCCGCTCATCGACCGGGGACTCCTTCGGCTTTTCCCCGCGCAGCGGGCCGTCCTCGGCCACCGGCGAGTTGTTCCCGGCAACGCCGCTGGCGTCGGCGACGGCCTGGTCCTCGCCCGCGCACACGCGCTCCGGCCGACGGCCCTCACCCCCACGGCCTTCGCCGGAAAAACCACAATCAAGCTGCGGAAGAACGACGGGAGTAACCAGGTGAGCGTGGTCTGCGTGGAGCTCTGCACCATCGGGACGCTCCTGATCCGCCGCATCCCCGGCACCCTCGGCACCGCAGATCCCAGACGTACCACGGGCATCAGCGACACCGGCCGGACCATGATCTCCGCACGCACCATCGGGACGCGCCGAAAACACCGGACCGGCGCTCTGGGCAGCCTCCACAGGGGCCAGCGTGCGGCCGTACGCGCGGGCGACCGGCAGCAGCATGACCCGGCCCCGGCCGTTCATCCGCGTCGACGTCGCCTTGCGCTGCCGCGCCACGACCCCGGCCTCCGTCAGCCGGGCCAGCACCTTCCGGGCCCCCGACGGCGAGCAGCCCAGCAGCCGGGCCAGCGTCGCCGCCCCGCGCCCCTCGCGCTTCTTCACCGAGCCGCCGACCAACTGCAGCCAGCCCGACGCCCGTGTGTTCAGCACCATCAGCAGCAGCCCGAGCCGGTCGGTCGCCGCGCCCTTGCCCGTACGGCCGGCCAGCAGCCCCGGCGGCGTCGGCGCCTTGTCCTTCGGCGTCCAGCCGTGCCCGAACAGCGCCTCGCACAGGTGCAGCAGCGTCGCCAGCTCCGCCTTCGTCAGCGCCAGCGGGTGCCCCGCTCCCCCGCCGTGGTGAGCGCGCCACAGGGGCATGACCAGGCAGTCCAGCCCGGTCGGGTGTCCCTTGGCGTCCCTCACCACCTGCGTGTGCACCGCGTCCGAGCCGCGCAGCACCGGCAGCACCTTGTGGTGGACCGTCGACTCCTTCACGCCCATCCACCGGCCGAGCTCCGCACCCCAGGTCGAGGTCTGGAGGTCGTCGTCCTCGCCCTTCGGCGCCCGCGACTTCGCGTACAGCACCACGGCCGCCAGCTTCGGGGCGTCCTTCAGCCCGGCGATCGAAGGGTCCGCGAGCAGCGCCTGGACCGCGTTGCGCAGCCGAAGCCGCATCGTGCGACCGAGGCGCAGCGGGTCCTCCGGGCCGTCGCCATCCGGTTTCCCGGCGGCCGGCACCGACCGCAGCGCGGTCCGCTGCCCGGGAAGCACGGGGGCACCGTCGGCGAAGCCGCCGAAGAGGGAGTCCAGCTCCGCGGCCGGTGCCGCCAGGGCGCTCATCGGGTCACCGCCCCAGCAGGAGCGGCGGACACGGTGAGGGCCGAGACCGTCTGAGTCGTCATCGGGCCGGTGTACACGCCAAAGCGGACACCTCCCTGAACAGCGAAAACGCGCGATCCGTCATCCACCCGCCGACCCTGCACCAGACGGCCTGTGGACAGGGGCCCGCGAGCGCCAATACCTCCCGCCGCTCCCGCACGACGGGCAACGATCTTGGAACCCGTCCCGTCACACGGGACGGCACCCTCGCGGGCGCCGCCGACGGAGTTGCCGAGGATGTCGCCGAAGGGGTGGTCCAGCGTGGCAGCCGACGCCGCTTCCGCGCGCATCCCTGAGGTCAGGCAGACCGCCTGACCGGAGGTGCCCGTGTGACACTCAAGGAGTGTGATGTACGTCACAATCCCCGTAGGGGGGACACCACAACCAGCGGGAATCACCCCAGAGGGGGTACTGACCTGGTCGTGGTCGACCTGACAAGTCGACCGGAGCTCGTGCACTATGGCGATAACCAACTTCCATATGGATCAACAAGGGCCGACCCCCTACGGGGATCGGGTCACGTATGGACGGCGGCGAGCCCCCTCCGAGAGGAGCGGGCGACCGGACGAAGAACCAGGGGCGAGTCCTCTCTCCTTTGCGTGAATCGAACGGATGTTCCAAAGGCCCTTGCAGGGGTCGACGGAACGGCGGTGCCACTTCGGTGGTGCTGTGCAGAAGCCCCCTTGCAGGGGGGCCGCTGCGGTGGTGCGTGGTCCTTGCGGACCGGGTACTGCGACTGATTGCTCAACCCAGCTCGATGAGCTGGAGCCCAGGACCGGCTGGAACCGGGGACTGGGCGGCCGACCTTTGGTCGGCGTGAAGGGCCGCGCGGGGCCGAAGTGGATTGCAGTCCGCTTATTTGGCGCGCGCGGCCGGTGGCGCTACGTCACCCCGACCCCCTTGATTCCGAGGCCGGTGTCGGCGTACGCAGAGGCGCACCCGATGGCGTGATCGCGATGGTGGAACGGCGTAGCTGCGCGTGGAGTTCCGCAGACGCGGGTAGTCTTCACCTCGCGATCACCTCCTTTCCAGGTGTCGCCAAACGAGGCGTTGCCCCGTTCGAGGCCCCGCGGACCAGGCCCGGTCCCGGGGTTCTCGTCGTTATGGATCACGTCTGCGATCACCCTAACCCCCTGTGACGACACAGACGTGGGTCGAAAGCGCATCCCGCCCGAGAAGTCGCGAATGCCGGGTGAACTGCGGTGTTTGACGGCAAAGTCGTGACCGAGGTGGGTCACCTGGTGGGTAAGCCGTTGAGGTGTCATCAGGCCAGTCCGCCCAGGTGCGCATTGGCGTCCTTCGCGGCTGCGGCCAGTTCGTGCAGTTCCACGACCACGATCCCGGCCTCCACCAGCTGCTCGTAGCCGACGCAGTCGTCGACGAACAGCGACGGCTCCCGCCAGGCGATGACCACCCGCGGAATCCCCGCGCCCAGGATGCGCTGCGCGCACGGAGTGCGCGGCGAGTGCCGCTGGGAGCAGGGCTCCAGCGTGCTGTAGATCGTCGCCCCGGCGAGGCGCGGGTCGTCCACGGGCAGCTTCCCGAGGGCGGCCTCTTCCGCGTGGTCGTGCGGGTCGGCCTCCCGGGAGTAGCCGGCCGCGAGCTCGCTGCCGTCCTCGCCGACGATGACCGCGCCGACCGAGTAGGCGCCGGCCGCCGGAGGGCACAGCGCAGCGAGGTCGATCGCACGCTGCATCCAGCGCAGGTCCTGGTCTCGGTCGGGCGCGTACATCAGCGGCGGCCCTTCGGGGCGTAGCGGATCAGGACGACGTCGTCGATCGCGCGGACCTCGAGGACCTGCATCCGCGCGGTCGATCCCCCCGGGTAGTCGGCGGGCCCGAGGAAACGCGCGGCCTCCGGCTGACCGACCAGCAGCGGCGCGATGGCCAGGTGGACTTCGTCGGCGAGGTCCTGGGCCATGAGCTGGGTGTGGATCGTGCCGCCGCCCTCCACCATCAGCTGTCGGACGCCGCGGCGCCCGAGCTCATCGAGGACCAGGCCCCAGTCGAGGTCCGGCCCGACGCTGACGACGTCGGCGAGGTCCCCGAGCGTTGTACGGACCTTCTCCACCGCGCTGTCCACGGTGACGACGAGCTTGTCGCCGCCGTGGTGCCAGAACTTCAGGTCGGCGGAGAGGTCGCCGCTCGCGGTGACGGTGACCTTGAGGGGGTACTCCGACTTGCCGTCGGCGATGCGCTGAGCACGGCGTTCGTCGCTGTTGACCAGCAGGCGCGGGTTGTCCCGGCGCATCGTGTTCGCACCGATCAGGATCGCGTCGCTCTCGGCGCGGACCTGGTCGACGCGGTCGAAGTCCGGGGCGTTGGACAGGCGCAGCCGCTCGGGGCTGGTGTCGTCCAGGTAGCCGTCGACCGACATGGCGGCGGACAGCACGACGTACGGGCGGGCAGTCATCTGCTCAGGCATCCGTTTCTGTCTCGTGGGCGAGGGTGGAGTCGAAGGCGGCGCGGAACTCGGAGACCGGGGCCTCGCGCTGCCAGGGGATCAGGGCGGTGTCGAGCCGGGCGAGCTCGTTGGTGATGCGGCCGGAGCCGGTATCGGCCGCGACGGTCAGCGCGTGCATGCCGATCGTCGCGGCCCTCTCGGGATCGCGGGCGCCGGCCAGCGCCACGGCCTGCCGCGCCATGTAGACGCCGCGGTCGCGGTGGTAGTCGTCGGGCATCAGCCGGATGGCGTCGGCGAAGGCGCCGGCGGCTTGGTCGTGCTTGCCGAGGGCTTCCAGGCCCTGCGCGCGGTGGACTTCCACGTACGAGGGGTTCAGCCATACGCCCCAAGGGGTGGGGTCGGAGCCGATGCCGTCCAAGGCGTTGCGCACGGAGTCGATGGCCCGCTCGCTGTCGTCGGCATCGCCGCGCAGAGCGTGTCCGTACGCCTCGTAGGTGCGGGCCACGGCGGCGAGCCGGCTGCGGGGCCGCGCCATCCGCTGGGCGGCTTCGGCCAGGTCGACGACGTCGACCAGGTCGGCCGTGTCACCGGCGAGCTGGGCCTTGCGGGCCATGACGTAGGTGGTCAGTTCGTTGTCGCCGACCGTGTACGACCACTGCATGGCCCTGTCGAGCCAGTACGACGCGGCGTCTGGGTTGCCCAGGTCCTGGTGGAGCCAGGAGAGGAACTCCCCGTACTGCGTCTGGAGCTCCATCAGGTCGCGCCGGTCGGCGCCCTTCGCCTCCCGGCGCAGCTCCTGGATGACATCGATGTAGTCGCGCGTCGCCTTGAGGGCGTGGCGCGGCCCGAGCAGGTTGTCGCCGTCGATCAGCAGACGGCGGGTGCGGCGCAGATGCTCAACAGGCGTCGATCCGTACGCCGACGCGGCCCGCGCCCTGCGGACCAGGCCCGGCACGCCGGTCGAGTCCGCGGCCGCCGGCGAACCCACGCCGACCGCCGAAGCGGCTCCCAACCCCACCCCCGCGCGCAGCAATGCGCGCCGTTCCAGAGCCACCCAAACCACCGACCCATCGCGTAGACGACACGGGACCGAGATCCCCTCACCGTCCGACGCTGCCTGGTCGGCTACCCCCAAGGCCAGGCTGACCGCCGAGTTGGCCACATGAACGGGCGGATTGGCCACATGGCCACGCTCGTCACCGATCTGCTCCCAGAGGCGCAGCAGCATCCCGCTGGCGCCCAGGGCCTCGTCCAGGAGCGCCGCCTGGGTACGGTCGGCCATGCGCTCCGCTCGTTCGAATCGCCCCAGGTGAGCGTGGTCGATGCGGGTCGACTTCGAGAGGTCGCGGAGGCTGAGACCCCGCGAATTCCGCAGCTCGCGGAGCTGGTAACCCCAGTTGTGCAGGGGGGACACCCAGGGCGTCAGCTCCCTCGGTTTCTGTGCCATCCCGCCCCAATCCTGTGGCTGATGTGGCCAGTTCACCCGGCCACATGTCAGATCTGGAACTAGCAGCTCCCCCGGGCTTAGAACCGAACTGCACACAGTCGAGTTCGGTCAGGGAGGTGGTGCTCAGTGCTCGTCTTCGTCGTCGTCCACATCCGAGAGGCGCGCGCTGGAATGCCGTCGGATGCTGTAGCCGATCTCGAACTCCTCAGCACTCATCCGAGTGTCGTTGAGTTCGAGAACCTCACCGCTCGGGGCCATCGTCAGGCGCACGACGCGCAGCAGGGGGACACCGACGTCAGCGGGCAGATTCAGCGCTTCGGCTTCCTCGGGGGAAGGCATGCGAGCCGACACCCCCTCGCTCCAGCGCAGAGGGCGGTGGCCCATCTCCTCCAGGCGGTCGTAGATCCCGCCGGATCCCGTGTCGGCTTCGGCGAGCTGGGTGCCGCGGGCGAGATCCGCCGGCAGGTAGCTGGTCGCCAACTGCTTCGCCTTCCGAGTCTCCGGATCGCCCATGATTCGGTCCCGAACCAGCACTTCGGCTCCGGTGCTGAGACCCATCAGCGCGGCGAGGTCGACCGGGACGATGCCCCAGCGCACGGTGGGCGGTTCCAGTGCCACCCAAGGCTGCGCTGTCGGGTCGAAGAAGTAGCCGATCTCATCCCGGAAGACCTGGCGCGAACGCGTGATGCGCTTCTTCTCCGGACGCTCGCGCACGATGGTGCCTCTGCGACGGACCGCCACGACAAGGCCCTCTTGCTCCAAGAGAGCGATGGCGCTTCGCACCGTCTGGTAGCCAGCCCCGTACTGCGCCTGGAGCTCCGTCAGCATCGGGAGCTTGTCGCCCGGCAGGTATCGCCCCTCGCTGATCTGCTGTCGCAGGTCAGCTGCAATGTCGCGATACGAGACGGGCATCGGAGCCACCTTCCGGAGTGCTGTGCGGATCTGATTCTAGGGCTAGCTCTATCAGTCAGCGATGCGCCAGCACAACCGGTCGACACGAATAGAGCTATCGCTATTGACTCGGTAGGTCGGCATGGTCTCTACTAGGCGATAGCGATAGCCCTAACGCTCTGCTGAGCAGGGGTTACGCAGCTCAGCACCACCGCAGTAGTCGTCCGCCCTCCGGGGCGGCCGGAGTAGTCCTCCCCAGCTCGCTGGGAATCCGAGGGCGCGAGAGCACCATCGAACTCCTCCGGAGCCTGACGGCCGCGACACCTGTGTGCATGTCGCAGCGCAGTGCGCTGTCTGTCCTGCGGGACGCCGGCCTCGTGCCGAGCGGCCCGGAGGGCAGAGAAGGCACCGCGACGCACCCCCTGCCCCTCCTGCCCTGAGGAGTTCGGATGTCTGCTCCCACAGTTGAGCGCACCGCCCGCCCCCGCCGGAGCCGGACCCGCTCCCGCACCGTCAACGCCCGTCCGGCGCTGGCCCTCTCCACCCTCAAGCCGCACCAGTACGACCTGCGCCCCGCCTGCGCCTCGCTGATCTGCCCCGACTGCGAGACGTGGGTGCCGATCACCGGCCTCGGGACAAAGACGACCAAGGTCGTGCCGCACGACACCGGCCTCGCGAACAAGGACGCCGCCGTCCGCTGCCGCCTGGGCAGCAACCGCCTGGTCACGGTCAACGTCACGGTCCGGAAGTGGGCGGAGCGCCTGGAGGACGGTCACGCGGAGACCGGCCACCGCCGCAAGACCACCGTGCGGCGCAAGCCGAAGGTCGCCGTCACCCCGGCCGTCAGCCAGATCGCCGCGCAGAAGCAGGCGCCGACGGACGACGAGCGCGGCGACGACCGGCCGATGTGGCTGCTGCGGAAGAGGGGATGGGCGGCGACCGAGTCCGCGGTACGCGACGCCGACACCCGCCGCGCGCAGCTGCCCACCGGTGACGCGCCGCTCGGTGCGCCGGCGGTCCCCCTCGAGCCGCTGCACCCCAGGCGCCGCGCGAGCTGACCCGCTCCGGACGAACGACCAAGGCCCCGGCCACCCCACAGAGGGGAGGCCGGGGCCTTGGCTGCTCGTACGACAGCCTGAACAGCACGACAGCCCCGGTGACTTGAGACCCTCCGGGGCTGTCCAGGACCTATGTGGAGGACCTGATGCAGCCCAGCATCGCACGGAACGATGGCGACTCCGACCCGATCATGGACGAGGCCCTGCGCCGCGCCCGGCAGGGGAAGTGATCGGCATGGACTGGCGACACAACGCGGTCTGCCGCGAAGAGGACCCTGAGCTGTTCTTCCCCATCGGCAACACCGGCCCGGCGCTCCTGCAGATCGAGGAAGCCAAGGCCGTCTGCCGCCGCTGCCCGGTCATGGAGCACTGCCTCCAGTGGGCGCTGGAGTCCGGCGAGGACGGCGGCGTCTGGGGCGGGCTGTCCGAGGACGAGCGGCGGGCGATGAAGCGCCGCGCCGCCCGCAACCGGGCGCGGCAGGTGTCGGCGTGAGCGACGACGACCAGAAGCGCCTGGACGACGCCCTCCGTCGAACCAACCAGGACCACGACTTCGGCCGCCGCGCTCACGGCTGAGCGGCCCGCACGGCAGGACGGAATCCCAACTCCTGTCCCGCACGGCGATGTTCCACCAGGTCGGTCGCCCGCACCACGGGCGGCCGGCCTTTCGCACGCCTCCAGCCCGGGAGAGTCTCGGGCCCGCACCCCCGCAGGAGAGCCCATGCGTACCAGCACCCCGCTCGACACCGCGCCGACCGGCACCACGCTGCCGGACTCGCTGTGCACGCACACCCCGAAGTGCCCGACGGCCGCCAGCCCGGACCGCGAGGCCGCGCAGGTCGTGGCGGCCCACCCGGAACAGGGCTGGAGCCTGCTGTGCAACGCCCTGCTGCTCTTCGACGACACCGGCGAGCTGCTGCCCGACGGCCAGATCATCGCCCCGCACCGCCCCCTCGCCGCGGCCACGGCCTGACGGCTGCCTGATCCGCCCGCACCGACCGCCGCACCCCGGCGGCCGGGACGGGCGGTGACTGGGAGCCGGACAGTCCGGACCGCGAAGGGATGGCCATGCGCGGAGATCGCGTCACGCTCACCACCGACATCGAGGCCCTCGGCACCCGGCACCAGGCCGGAGCCCAGGGAACCGTCGAGGAGGTCCACACCGGCGGCCACCTCACCGTCCGCATGGACGACGGACGCCGCAACTTCCCGACCCGCGACGAGGTCACCACCGACTCGCGATGAACGGACTGCCAGTTGCCTGATCTGCCCGCTCCGGCCGCCGCACCCCGGCGGCCGGAGCGGGCGGTGACGGGGAGCCGGACAGCCCGGTCGCGCCGGCCAGCGCCGGTGTTCGTGAAGAGGAGATGCCGTGGCCCCGCAGTCACCCACCCCGGTTGTTTCGACGCAGACGCTCTACACCAAGGGCGACATCGTCCTGTTCCGCAACGTCGAGCGGTTCTGGCTCGGCAAGCCGGAGCACACCTTCGTCGGCCGGGTGGAGCGCTCCTGGCGGCACGTCGACACCGGCCGGGTCCTCTACGACCTGACCGAGCTCGGCAGCCTCAGCTACCGCGCCGGAATCGACCCCGACTACATGCGCCCGCTCCCCGCGGCCGACGCGATGCACGACATCGACACCGCGCCGCTGAGCGAGCCGGACACCGGGGCGATGTCCCCGGCCGCCGTCGCCTGGCTGCGCCAGCACCTCGCGCGCACGCTGCCCGCCCCGCACGCCTGATCGAACCCCCGTGAACCGCCGCCCCCGCCAGGGCGGCACCCGACCTGGAAGGAGGCGGCGTGGCCGCCACACGAACCGCCCGCAAGAGGACCCCCACCCGCAAGAAGCCGGCGGCGACCCGTACCGCTCCGAAGCCCACCGCCTCCCCCACCCCCGACGTCGCCCCGGTCCCGGCTACGACGACGGACACGGAGCCGGAGGCGGAGGTCGTCGACCTCGAGGCGCTGGCCCGCGTCGCCGACGCCCGGGACCGGGCCGCCGACGTCATCGACCTCGCGCGCGAGCAGGCCGCCGACCTCCAGGCCGAAGCGGAGACGGCGGCCGCCCGTACCGTCGCCGCCACGCACGAGCAGGTCACCGTGCTGATGTCCGAGGCGCAGACCCGCGCCGCGGGTATCACCGCCGACGCCGACCAGGAGGCCACCGCCCAGCGCGAGGCCGCCAAGGTCGACCTGGAGGCGGCGCGCGGCGAGGCCGACCGGCTCCTGGTCCAGGCCCGCGAGCGTGCCAACACCCTGGTGGGGGAGGCCCGCGCGCAGGTCGCCGACCTCACCGAGATGGCCGCCACCGACCGCGAAGCGACCGGCAAGGCGGTTACCGAGCTGCGCCGCCTGGCGGAGGCGGACCTCACCGAGATCAGCACGCTGGTCGAGGCGCGCCGCACCGAGGCCGGCCAGATCCTGGCCCGCGCTCAGGAGCAGGCCGACGACCTGGTCGCCGCCGCGCAGCGGGAGGTCGATCAGGCCCGCGAGCGGTTCGCCGCTCTCGCGGCGACGGCGGCCGACCAGTACGACGGCCGCCGCGCGGAGGCGGAGGCGCTGTACGCGGACGCGGTCAAGGCCGCCGACGACCGGCGCCGCGAGGCCGACGAGAAGGTCGCGGCCGCGCACACCGAGGCGGAGGCAGCCCGCACCGAACTGCGGACGAAGCTCCGCGCGCTCACCGACCAGTTCGACGCGGAGGCCGCCACCAAGCGCAAGGCCCTCGCCGACGAGCTCGCCGGGCTCAAGGCCGCGTGCGACAAGCAGCGCGAGCGGCTGCGGGATGAGGCCAGGACCGTTGCGGTGCAGCTGCGCGAGGCCGCCCAGAAGGAGGCCGACCGCATCACCACGGAGGCGGAGCGCAAGGCGAAGGCCGTCACCGACCGCGCCGCGGCCGACGAGTCCCGCGCCCGCCGGCTGCTGGAGGAAGCCCGCGAGGCGAAGAAGGCCGCGTCCCGCTGGAACGGCTGGCAGCAGGGCATCAGCCGCAAGGCGTGGAAGGCCGCGCCGTGGATCGCGCTTGCCGCCGGCGTCGGGCTTGCCGCCTCCGGCGAGTACGAGCTGGCCCGCATGGTCGGCATCAACACCTACGTCGCCCCGTTGCTGCCGGTCTCGATCGACGTCTACTGCGTCACCGCGTTCCGGGCCAAGAAGGACATCCCCTACGCGCTGCTGCTGATGGCGTCGGCGAACGTGACCTACCACCTGTCCGAGCAGGCGCACATCGTCAAGGAGGGGCAGTCGGCTCCCTGGCCGCTGACGACGTTCGTGGTGCTGATCTTCGTGGCGGTCATCTGGCGCGTCCACACCCTCATGCACGACGACGGTACGGACGGCCACGGCAGCAAGACCGCGGACGGCGGCCGTACCGGTACGGAGGGCGGAAACGGAATGACTGCCCGTACAGGTACGCACCGGCGTCCCGACGCGACGGACACCGAGTCGTCCGGCCGTACAGAGGGCGCGAACCACGACCTGTACGCCGCGCACAACGCGGTTCGCTCGGACGGATCGGGCGCTGGATGGGACGGTACGGACCCTGTACGCCCCGCCTCGCACCCGCCGCACGACGGCGGCACCGAAGCGGCGGTGACCAGGGCGTACAGCGACCGTACATACGGCGTACACACCACCCCTGAGGGGGCGGCGCGTACAGGGACGGCGACCACGGGGCGTACCGGGACGGCCAGCGCGGCCGTACAGGGACGCAACCACACCATCAGCGTCCGTACACAGCCCGGAGCAGACGGTGTTCCGGGTGCCCGTACAGGTACGGGCACCGCATCCTCCGGCGCAACCGGAACGGGCAGTACGGCGGGCGGGGAGCGTCCTGGTACGCCTGTACGGACCGATGAGGAGCTCCTGCCGCTCGTACAGAACCTGCCCCGCACCGAGGACGGGTTCGTGACGCTCTACCAGGCCCGCACCAAGCTCTCCGTCAACAACGACCGCGCGGTGCGCCTGCTCTCCAAGGCCGGCCTGCTGCGCCCCGAGGACGCGGACAAGCACCTCGCCTGATCCAAGTCCGGCACACACCAGTGAGGGCCAGCCCGAAGGAAGCGGGCTGGCCCTCGCTGCGACTGCCGGAAGCAGTCCACAGCCCCCCAAGTACAGCAGGAGGAAACCCGCCGTGAACAGCAGCAACGACCCGAACTACTCCCCCCTGCGCGACGTGGCGCAGAGCCCGGAGGCAACCGCCCGGTACCTGGCCGACGTTCAGCGGGTCCTGCTGGACATCGGCAAGAACCTGGAGACCCTCGCGCTGGAGACCCGCGTGCACCTGCGCGGGACGAACGTGGAGGGCGACCGCTGGTACCACGCCCGGCTGCGCGCGATGCCCGTCGAAAAGGCCCTCGGGGGCGTGCTCAGGAACCTGAACAACCTGACCGAGGGCCTGGAAAAGAGCGCCTATAAGCGCCGCGCCCACGACGAAACCGTCGTGAATACGGCGAAGGACCGGAAGGAAAGGGAGATCGAAAGGCAGCGGAAGAAGAACCCGCCGACGCTCCAGGCCGCGCCCCCGCCGCCCCCGCAGGGTGCGCAGAACCAGAATTCCGGCTATGGTGGTCCCACGTCGATTTACGACCTCGGTAAGAGGGAGTCGGCGTGACGCGCCCCCTCAGCAGTACGGAACGCTCGATCCAAGGGCGGATCGGCTGGCTTCGAGAGGAAGAGCGCAAGGCGATCGAAAGTCGCGGGGAAATCGGCCGGATGGAATTCTGGCTCCGCGTTACTCGAACCGAAATCAGCCGGGACGTGAAAGCGGGACGCGATGATGTCGTCACCGCTTTCACGCTGGTCTGCCGCCTCTTCAAGCTGGTCCTGGAGAAGCGGCAGGCGGGCGACCCGCGGTTGTTCGACCACCTCATGCAGTACGCGGACACCGTCCTGAGGCAGCACGGCCCGCGTAGCTGAGCGACATCCCACGAAGGCCCCGCCGGGCTCCGGCGGGGCCTCGCGCGCGTAAAGCGTGCACACGTGCACGTGCACGCGCGTGCACACGAGACCCCACTGTCTGTCAAGCCCCCAGGAGGGGAGGTGCCCCGTGTCCGACGAGTCCGACGACACCGGCGGCGGAACCCTGGTCCACGGTCCGTGGAGCGGTGATTCCACCTACACGCTGCCGCCGATCCCGGATTTCATCGACACCATTCCGCCGCCGGAAGACATTCCGGCGGCTCCCCCGGAGAGTCCGGAGGAGACCACGATGGAAATCCCCGCGATCCCGGCCGCTCCCAACCCGGCCACGGCGCTGCGTTCCGAAGGAATTGCCGCACCGGAAGCCGATGAAGAAGAGGGCGAATACGAGGAAGGCGAATACGAGCAGCCGCGCTCTCTCGCTGACCGCCTCGGTGACTGGTTGGAATTCCGCCTGGAAATGGCGCGGTACAACCAGGAAAGCGAAGCGCCTTTCCGTGAGGCTGAAATAGCACGGAAGGCGGCGCTGCTGGAGGGACGCACCGCGCAGGAAGTCGCGATGATGGAGCAGAACGGAAAGCTCCACGCCGCGATGATGAAGGCGAAGGGCGACAAGGCGGCGGCGCGCGGAAAGGCGGATGCCGACCGTACGAAGTCGTCCTCCGCCGGGCTGGGTGCGGACAAGGGCCGCTCGAAGGCCGGCGGCGGGGGTGGGTCCTCGCGCGGCGGTGGCGGCAGCGGGCCGTCCCGCACCAACTCGGGTGCCGGGCCGAAGGGGTCCGGCGGCGGTTCGCGCGGCTCCAACTCGGGTAGCTCCGGCAACCGTTCGGGGTCCGGGGCCGGTGGCGGCAAGGGCGGCGCGAAGGGCCCCCAGTCGGGCTCTGGCGGCCGTTCGGCCGGTTCCGGGCGCAGCGGTCCGTCCGGGGGGTCGAAAGGCTCCCAGACGGGCTCTGGCAGCTCCGGGCGCGGCGGCGGCGCGAAGGACGACCGGGCCGGTCGACCGTCCGGCGGCGCCCGTGCCGAGCGGGCCCGCGGCCGCCAGGAGCGCGCCGGGGTCCGCCAGGCCGGGCGGCAGGAGCGGCGCAGCGCCGGTCACGCCGCCGGGATCGCGGACCGCTCCAAGGACCGCGACCAGGGCCGCGCGCACAAGCAGCAGGCGTGGGAGGACCGCCGGGCCCGTCGGCAGGAGCGGGACGCGGCGCGGAAGGCGAAGCGGGAAGCCGCGGCGTCGGCCAGCTCGGGCCGCACCACGCTGGGCAAGGCGATCGGTGAGGAAGCCCAGCGCCGCTTCGACCAGCGCCGCGCCGACGCGAAGGCCGCGCAGGAGGCCAAGGAGGCGAAGGCGGCTGGCACCGAGAAGGTGAACCTGACCAAGGACAAGGACTCCAAGGCCAAGGGCACCGACGGCAAGGACGCCAAGACCGCCAAGGACGGTCCCGAGGGTGCCTCCGGCGCCGCGAAGGACGGCACGGCGGGCGCTGAGCCGGGCAAGGACTCTGCGGCCGGTGACGGGGCGTCCGACGGCGGGAAGAAGCGGCGTCGGTTTAGGCGCCGGCGCACCGGGGCCACCGGCCGGGCCGGACGGCGCGGACGTTCCCGTCGCACCGGGCGCACCGGCCGGACGGGACGCGGTCGTACGGGCCGTGCCGGTCGGCGCGGCCGCACGGCGGACAGCCCGTTCGGCGAGGAGGACTCCACCCCGACGGTGGAGTGGCCCGAGCACGAGACTCGCCCGCCCAAGGCCGCCCCGCCGCGCGAGGACGACATCGTCGACGCCGACATCGTCCCTGACGCGCCCGGGGCCCTGACGACCGGCGTGCGGGGCCTGCCGCCCGCGCCGGAGAAGCACACCGCACGGCCCGGCACCAGCCGGCCGACCACCACGGAAGGGGGCAGCGTGAGCAGCTCGGAGGTCAGCAGGCCGTCCGGCGCGGGCGGCCTGGGTGCCCAGCACCGCACGGACATCACGTTCGACGACTACCTGATGGAGATGGCGAACATCGCCATCCAGGCCGCCTCCGACCAGGAGCGGGCCGAAGCCCTCGCGGAGGCTCTGGACAAGGTGGCCGACGCCCTGCGGGACATGGCCACCGACCTGGTCGGCGACCACAACGTCACCACCGAGGTCACCGAGCTGATCTCGGACCTGGCCGACTCCGCGGCCCGCATGAAGCAGCAGGCGGAGCGGTGCGCGACCGAGTGCGGGCTGGCCCTGGAGGCCGCCAAGCTCGCCGCTGCGATGGTCGCCCGCGTGTACGGCCAGGACATGGCTGCCAAGGAAGACGCGGGCCTCAAGTACGTGTCGGCCGCCGCCCACCATGACTAGAAAGCAGGGAGGGAACACGCTGATGAGCAGCGAACTCGCACCCCGCCCCGGCGGCGCGGCACCCGCCGTCGCCGACGGCGACAACCGCTACAAGGCCGTCCAGGCCAAGCTCGACGCCCTCGGGCGCGCGCTCGACGACGCCGGGCTCGGCCTGGAGGAGCTCGTGCGCAGCATCCGCAAGAACGCCAAGCGTGCCGAGGACGCGGCCCGCGACGTCGACAACGCCGAACTCGACCCGCGCTTCGTGGAGCTGACCAGCAACGTCGGTGTCGCCCTCGGGGGCGCCGGGGTGCAGGTCAAGAAGCTGTACGAGACCGCGCAGGAGACCGCCGACCTCACCCACGAGACTCGGCGCACCCACTCCAAGCTCTACGGCGCGCTGGACGACATCCGCTCCAACCGGCGCGAGAAGACGCCCCGGCCGGGCTTCTTCAACCGCTGACCCCCACTCCCCCACCCACCCCCGCTACGGGCGGCCCCGCGATCTGCTGCGGGGCCGCCCGCGGCTGTTCCGCGAAGGAGAACCCGGTGACCACGCCGCGCAGCGTCGCGCTGGAGCGCCTCGCCTACACCCTCGCCGCGCCTGTGCTGGCCGTGGCCCCGAACCTGTACCCCGACAGCCCCGTCAACCAGGTCGTGCAGCTCGCCGGCGCGGCCGGGATCGGCGGCTGGTTCCTCGCCGCCAAGAGCGACGAGCACGGCGCCGGACGCAAGATCCTGCGCTGGTCGCCGCTGGTCCTGGCCGCCGCCATCGACGTCACCGCCAAGACCACCACCGGCTTCGGCCCGTACTGGATGGACGGCCTGCTCGCCGCCACCTGGGCGGCGGCCGGCTACCTGGTGATGCCCTTCTCCCGGCACACCCGCCGCCGTCACCGCCCCGCGCTCGCCGCCCCGGCCCCGCAGCCGGCGCCCGCCGAGGTCCTCGAGGAGCCGGTCGTCGTCGACGACGGAGCCGACCTGCTCACCCGCGACGCGCGGATGCTGTGGGAGCAGGCCGGGATGCCCGGCCGCACGCACATCGTCAAGGCCACCCGCCACCCCGGCCAGCAGCACGACATGACGATCCTGCTGCGCGCCTCGGAGACCGGACGGCCGATCACCGGCCTCACCGAGGCCGCGGTCGCCGCACCGTTCGCCGTGCACTCCGGCGACGTCGTCCTGGCGGAGGTCGCCATCCAGCCCGGCCGCCAGGGCGGCCCCGGCTGGATGGAGGCCCACATCACCCCCGACGCCAACCAGCGGCGCCGGGCCAAGCCGACCGACCAGGAGCGCTGGACGGACAAGGTCGGCTCCCCCAAGGGCGGCGCCCCCGGCTCCGAGCTGGTCCACAAGACCCGCGACGACGTCCGGGGCGTCACCTTCTACCGGGCGAAGATGGCCGACGCCACCACCAGCCCGCGCATCGACCTGGCCAAGGTCTGCCGCGGCCTGAAGCTGCCCGAGGACGACTCCTGCGTGTTCGTCCTCATCGATGGCATCGAGTTCCTCATCAGCGCCTTCGACAAGCCCCCGCTGTCCGCGATCTTCCCCGCCACCCGGGAGCTGCTCACCCCGGACGCCAAGGGCATGTACGTGTGCGGGTACACCATCACCGGCCAGCCGGTGAAGAACATGGTGTTCCAGCACGACAAGAACGCCGCCCGGCACGGCCTGATCCTCGGGGTGTCCCGGTCCGGCAAGACGCAGTTCTTCGCGATCGACATGGCCGCCATGTCCCTCGCCGGTCAGGTCGTGTGGCTCTCCACCGTCCGCAAGGACGAGAAGACCTCCACGCTGGGCAAGTACATCGACCGGCAGGGCTCCAACGCCCTGTGGATGGCCCGCTCGCTGCGCGCGGCGAAGGCGCTGTGCGAGATCCGCGCGGAGATGCCCTGGCCGCACGACGGCCAGCCGCACGACTACAAGCCGGGCGACGCCCGCTGCCCCTACCGGCAGCTGAACGTGTTCGCGGACGAGTTCATGACCGCGGCGCAGGACGCCCAGTTCGGCGAGTTCATCCAGACCGACGGCGACGACCTCACCGTCACCGGCCTGAAGTACGGGATCGGCTTCAACCCGGCCGGGCAGTCGCCGTTCGCGCACAACGGGTTCTCCACGGAGATGAAGGACAACCTGCGGCAGAACAGCCGGCCGACCATCTTCAACATGGGCTCGCCGGGTGCCACCCGCAAGGCGGCGGAGGGCACGATGGAGAACGCCTACGACGTGCCGACCATCCCGGCCCGCTACGCCCAGCAGGAGGGTTCCGCGATCGAGCGGGCCATGCGCGGCGAGGCCGACCCGGAGAACGGCGTGTCCACCGGCGGCGTCGCCATCATGGTCATGGACAACGGCCGTGCGGTCCTCATGCGCTCGCTCTACGCGGACTTCGACACCAACCTCGCCGCCCTGTTCCCCGACGACGTCAACCGGCTCACCGACCACGAGATCAGCGAGCTGGAGAAGCGCGGCCTGTGGTTCGACTGGAACGAGCCCGTACGGCCCGGCGAGTTCTGGCCCGAGCCCGAAGAGGACGACGGCGACGACGGCGGCTCGCGCCGTCGCGGCGGCGGAGGCGGCAAGGGCGGCGGCGGCCGCGGCTCCAAGGGCGGCAGTCGCCGCTCGACGGAGGTCGTCTCGGCCCGCAAGGCGCTGGAGGCCATCAAGAGCCTCACCGACGCCTGATCACACCCACCCATCCCCAGGGCCGGCCTGCCCGAGCACGGCCGGCCCCGACCCGACCTGAAGGAGCACCACCACCGTGGCCCTGTCCATCTCCGCCGCCGTGCTGCTGGGCATCATCGTCGTCGTCCTGGTCAAGGGCGGCTACGTCCGTATCGGCTCCGCGCTGATCTGCGCCCTGTTCGGCTTCACCCTCGCCGCGACCGGCATGGCCCCGGCCATCAACAACGGCCTCGCCTCGTTCGCCGGACTGATCTCCAGCTTCTGACTACGCCTCTTCCCACGGCGGGTCCGGCGTGTAGTTGAGCCCGTCGCAGAAGCGGCAGTACCACTCCGAGGGCACCTCCCACTTGTCGACCCAGAAGCCGACCTGCCTGCCCACGAAGAAGTTGTCCCCATCGCACCACCCGCACTGGAAGACGAACTCCACCCCAACCCCTCCCCTGACGCCTGTGGGTCCGAGGATGCCCGCAGCACGCAGGCGGTGCCTACCCACCCGCCAGCCTCAACTCCCCTGCTACGCAACGCCGAAGGGCGCCGCCGGACACGCTCCGGCGACGCCCTTCGACGTCGCGCGCCCCTCCCCCACGCGCCCTCCCGGCCACCACGGCCGCGAGGGCGCTCCCCTTCCGCGTGATCGGAGAACACCCCATGGACCCCCTGCACACCCAGCACGGCATGCCCGAGTCCGAGGCCGCCGCCGAAGCCCGACGCCTGATCGACGCCTGGGCGGCCCAGCCCGTACGCCAGCACCCCACCTCGTTCCGCGACGAGACCGAGCCGCCGGCCTTCGGCCCCACCCCGCCCGTGAAGCAGGAGGACAGGCGGATCGTCCCGGCCTGGGCGGCCGGGATCGCGGTGGCCTCCATCGGCGTCGGCGCCGGGATCACCGGCATCGGCTGCGGGGCCTGGCTCGTGCTCCAGGGCCTGGCCTCCGTCAGCCTCGCCGGGGTCCTCATGGTCACCCTGCCGTTCGCGGGCCTGGCCATGGCCGCCACCGCCATCGGCGGCGCGATCAGCAAGGCCCGCGCGGCCGTCACCAAGAACGTCTTCGAGGGTCCGGTCACCCACCACACCGAGATCCACAACAACAGCACCACGCGCGGCGCGTTCTTCGCCCGCACCCGCAACGACATCCGCTGAACCACCCCACCACCGCCCTGCGGACGAAGGAGCAGTCACGCCATGACCCACAACGACAAGCCCGTCAACGGCCAGGACAACCCGTCCTTCCTCGACCTCCTCAACCAGCTGCCCCCGCAGCCTGACGCGAAGGACTGGCCCCGCCCCAAGCGCTTCGCCGGGCTGCGCGCCGCGTGGAAGGAGTCGTGGGAGGACGGCTTCCTCTACGAGCGGTGGGACGAGATTTCCCAGGCCCGGCACGTCAGCTGGCACGAGGTCGCCAACTGGATCAAGGCGGCCGCGCTGATCGGCGGGCTCAGCCTCATCGTGCTGATGCTGGACACGGCCGGCGACATCGCCGACGCCGCCCTCAAGGGCCTGTCCGCCGTCCCGGCCACCAGCAGCGGCGACGGCAACGGCCTGTGGGGCACGGTCGACCACCCCGTCCGAATCTTCCTCGCCGACCAGGCCGCGCACCTGGCCGTCGCCCCGGCCGCCCTGTACGCGTTCTGGCAGCTGACCGGCCTGCTCGGCCTGGTCGGCGGGTTCCTCGGCAACGCCGGGGCCCGCATCGCCTGGGTGCTGTTCGGCCTCGGAACCCTCGCCATGATCTGGTCCACCGCCCCGGCGGGAGGGCGCGCCGCCGCCACCGGGCTGGCCGCCCTCATGTGGGCCCTGGCCAGCATCTTCGCCCTGCGCGGGCTGAGCCTGCGGCCCATCGTCCACAACCACCCGCCGCAGTACCAGTTCAGCCCCGCGCTCCACATCCACGCCACCCTCCCCGCCCCGGCGGGCGACGGCTTCGGCGACGAACCCGACAACGTCCACCCGCTCCAGCGCTGACCCCCGGTCGCTCCGCCTGGTCCTCGCCCTCCCCGCCACCGCGGGGCCGGGCGAGGACCGGACAGGCCGACCGGCCTCACGCACCACCACCCTCTGTCCCCGACCGAATGGAGAACACGTGGCCGTCATAGGCGTGCTGACGGAGCCGACCCCGCCCACCTGGTGGCGGGCGAACCGGCACAAGGTCTACGGCGTGCTCGGACTGCTGATCGGCTATCTGATCGGCACGAACCTGCACGGCGCCGACCCCCAGCCACAGCACCCGCGCCCGAGCCACACCACGCCGGCCCCGACCACGCCCGGCGCGCACCGCACGCACACGCCCGCCTGATCCGTCACACCCGCCGCACCCCGCCGACGCTGCTGTCGGCGGGGTGCGGCGCTGTGCACCGACCTCTGGAGGAACCGAACGTGCTCATCCCCCGCCCGCGCCGCCGCATCGGCCGGCCCCGCCCGCAGCGTCCCGGCCCCCGCTACCCGCACCGCCCCGACCGGCTGCCCGGCACCTGGAGCAGGTGATGCCGCGCCGCCGCGTCAGGCGCCGCCGCCGCGAGGCGACCCGGGTGCCGCGCGAGAAGGCGACGCTGCCCGAGTACGACCGCGGCGCTGTCCCGGCCGGGCTCGCAACGCGCAGGGATCTGCGGTCCATGAACCTGAGCCCCGGCCGCAACAAAGGGCCGGTCGCGATCCTGCGCTGCAAGCTCTGCGCGACCCGGCCGAACTGGTCCTGCCGTCACCCGACGCGCGGCTTCCTGCTCCGCGTTGACCTGGCGGTGCCCAAGCGCGTGCCGACGCTCGCTCAGGAGTGGGCCCTGGACCGCGCGATGGCAGCACGCCAGACCTGCGGCGACTGCGGGCGGCGGTTCTACTTCTGCCTCTCCAAGAAGCTCGGCTGTTGCATCGAGTGCTTCGACGGCACCCCGGTGGACCCCAGCAGCCTCATGACCCTCCCGGCCCTGGCCGTTCACCGGCTGGCCGCGTGAACCGGCCCCGTCCCGACCGAACAGGCCAGGACGGGGCCCGCACAACCCGGGCGGCCGCAGCACCGGCAAAAGGCCGGCCGCCCGTCCCCTTCACCCGTATCGAGATCAGGAGAACCCCAGCATGACGCATCGCCCCGCAGTCTTCGCCGCCCTGCTCGGACTGACCCGCGCCGGGAGCGCGATCGGTGATTTCTGGGTCCAGAACGACTTCTGCGCCCGGGTGAAGGGAGCCTCCGACGAGCACCCGGTCACCTTCAAGGACCCGGTCACCGAACAGGAGACCAGCCACGGCACGGCCGACGGCCGCTCCGCGTGCCTGCACCACTGCCTGACCTATACGGCCACGCAGGCGATCGTCGCCGGGGCCGGCGCCCGCGTGCTCGGCATCCGGGTCCACCCGGCCGCCGCCGCGGCCGCGCTCGCCATCTCTTTCGGCACCCACTACGCCGCGGACCGCAGGGTTCCCGGCAAGGGCCTGCTGGAGCGGATCGCCACCAAGACCGGCAAGGGCGGCTTCTACAAGCTCGCCGACTTCGGCATCAACGGGGCGTTCCAGTTGGACTCCGCATGGCACCACGGCTGGGAGACCGTCGCCGCGCTGGTCGCCACCACCAAGGCCACCAGCCGGTGACCGGTCGCCCCCGCACCCGCCTTGAGCGGGTGCGCGCCTCGGTCGGCATCGCCCAGCTCGCCCTCCAACAGATCGAGGACGACCTGAGCGCCGACGACGTCGACGGCCAGGAGCTCGCCGCGATCCTGCGCGAGCTCCAGGAGGACGTCGACCACCCTGGCGGCCTCTTCCCCACCCTCGCGCAGCTGCTCACCGTTGCCGCGCGGCGGGCGGAGCAGATCGAGCCCGACCGCGACGGCGACGCCTCCTGCCCCCTGCACGAGGCCGCCGGGCTCCTCACCGATAACGCCGGGCAGCGCCTGAACTGGGCTGCCCGCTCCCTCGACCCGCAAGGAGACCCCGAATGACCTCGGTGCTGTTCCCCGACCTGCCCGAGAACGGGCTCGTGGTGTTGATCGGCGCTTCTGGCGCGGGCAAGTCGACGCTGGCCCGCACCTGGCCGGCCTCCCAGGTCCTCTCCCTCGACGGCCTGCGCGGCACGGTCAGCGACGACCCCGGCGACCAAGGCGCGACCGGTGACGCCGCCGACGTCCTCAAGCTGATCCTGGAGCGCCGGATGGCCCGCCGCCTCAACACGGTCATCGACGCCACCAACCTGGACCAGCCCGTGAGGGCGGAACTCGTGGAGGCCGCCAAGCGGCACGGCATGCCGACCGCTGCGGTCGTCGTCGCCACGCCGCTGCCCGTCTGCCTGGAACGGCAGGGGCCGCGCCCGGCCAACCGCCGCGTGCCCGAGGACGTAGTCCGCTCCCAGCACCAGGCCATGGTCCACTCCCACCAGCGCCTCGCGGCCGAAGGCTTCAACACGGTCGTCTTCGCCGACACCTTGGACCGCCTGGAGCCGTTCCTCGGGCGGCTCTCCCAGACGCGGGAGGCCGATCTCGGGCGCGACGGCAGCGACGGCCTGGGCGACCTGTGGCTGGCCCGCCGCTTCTTCGGCCCGGAGATCCTGCCGCTGTGGCGATGGCGGCCGTGCTCGGACCTGGTGACCGGCCGGGACCGCGTCGCGGAGATCCGCCTCGGGCGGCAGCTGCTCACCCTGGCGTTCCGCGACGACGTCGACGGCGAGGGCGACTTCGGCTTCGACGTGGCGCTCCCCTGCCCCGCCGACCCGGAGTGCGCCGGGCAGGCGTGGGCGCCGGCCTACTCGGTCACCGACCTGCACAAGGCGCTGACCGGTGCGATGGACAGCGCCCCGGACATCGTCTGCACCGTCCACGGCGGCGCCGACGACGTCGACCAGGAGGGCGACGACCACGCCCTCCAGGACGACGACCCCGAGGGCCGCGCCGACCTGGAAGCGCAGTACGCGGACGCGGTCGCGTGATCCACGCGGTGTGACGGGCGCTCCGTGCCGCCCCGGCCTCCAGCACCACGGAGGCCGGGGCGGTCGCGGTGGTCCCTCACCACCGAGCACAGAGAGGAGCTGGGCGTCATGTACCTGCGCATCTACGAGGTTGACGTCCCGATACACGACAACACCGACCCGGCCCGGCGCGGCGTGCACGTCTTCACCGGCGTCGCTGACTCCCCCGCCGCGGCTCTGCGCCGCGCCCACGAGGTGTACGACGCCGCGCTCGCCGCGCAGCAGGCCGGACTCGAGATCCCCGGCAAGCAGCCGGACAGCTGGGGAGCGCGCGGGCTTCGGCCCGGCTGGCAGATGGAGTGGCCCGCCGCGACGGCCGGCCTCTGGCACAACCCCGTCAGCTGGACGACCCGCAGCGACTTCGCGCTGTAGCTCCGCCCCGGGACAGCCGCTCTGCTTGGCGGCTTCGTCGGCTGCCCCGGGCCCATCCATCCCGTACGAGACGAGACGGAGAACCCAAGTATGTCGTCCTTCCTGCGCGTTCAGGGCCGGATCGGCCAGCGCACCCTCTTCCTGACGACCGCCGCCGTGCCGTTGACCGGCTGGGCGGTCCACGCGGTCACCCTGCACAGGCAGCTCGCCGCGACCCGCCGCGACCCGTTGACCGGGTTGCTGCGCCGCGACGCCTACACCGCCCGTGCCCGCCGGCTCCTGGCCCGCCACGGAGACAAGGTGACCGTGGTCATGGTCGACGCCGACCACTTCAAGCAGATCAACGACGGCATGGGCCACGAGGCGGGCGACACCGTCCTCGCCGCGTTCGGGGCCCGCCTCGCCGCGTGGGCGGGCCCGCGCGCTGCCGTGGGCAGGCTCGGAGGCGATGAGTTCGCCGTGGTCCTGGAGCTCGCCGCCGACCGCCGTACGCAGCGCCTGGAGCAGCTGGTGCGGATGCTGCACACGCCGGTCACCCTGGACGACGGCCGGACCGTCGACGTCGCCGCCTCGGTCGGCGCCGCGGCCCCGGCCCTGGTCGGCTCCCGCGACCTGACCGCCCTGCAGAGGGCCGCCGATGCCGCGCTGTACGACGGCAAGCACTCCGGCCGCGCCCACCTCGCCACCCCCGCGCACGTCACGGTCCCGTCCATCAACGGGCGCAGGGTCGGACGCCCGGGTACGGCCGTGTGGGGGCGAGCGGCATGAGCACCGCCACCCTTCCGCCGGCGGGCGACTGGATCCGCGGCATCAGCATCCGGCAGCCGTGGGCCACCGCCATCGCCGCCGGGGCCAAGCCGATCGAGAACCGCCCGCAACCCTGGTCCTGGCGCGGCTGGCTCCTGCTGCACGCCAGTCTCCAGACCGACCGGCACGCCCTGCGCATGCCGCTGGTCGCCCGCGCGATCCGCGGCCGCGACCTGCCGACCGGTGCCGTGATCGGCGTCGCCCGGCTGACCGGCTGCCACCAGGACCCGGCCGGGGCCCCGCCCTGCGGGTCCTGGTCGGAGCCCGGCCAGTGGCACCTGGAGCTCGCCGACGTCCAGGAGCTCGCCCTGCCGGTCCCCGCCCGCGGGCAGCTCGGGCCCTGGAAGCCCGGCGAGGACCTGGTCGCCCAAGTCCTCCAGCAGCTGCCCGACCTCCGGCCATGACCACCCGGGGCAAGAAGAAGCCGCCGTTCGAGCCGGGCCTCATCCCGGCTCCCGGCGCGCTCCTGGAATGGCGCGACAGCCAGCACTTCGACCACTGGCAGGACCGCCCCTGCGCGCTGTGCGACCAGCCCACGCCGATGCGCTCCCACGCCGGGGAGCCCGTCCACAAGGCGTGCGCAGAGGACTGGATCGCCGCGAACCCCACCGAGGCCCGCCTCGGCCGGTTCGCCTCCGACACCCAGCCCAAGAGCACCAAGCGCGCCACCCACGCCTGAACCCTCCCGTCGGAGGACCCCATGAGCAGCACCGACCACCACGTCGACCACGCCCTCGCCTACCCGGAGCCGCCGGCCTCGCCGCTGTGGCACCGCGACGGCGCGAAGGCCCGGCCGCTCACCACCGAACAGCAGCGGCGCAACCGCGAGCTCCTGGTGCTCGCGCAGAAGCGCCCGACCCGACCCCGCACCCCTCGCTCCCCCAACACCCTGGCGGAGGCCAGCCGATGAACCCCCAGACGCACCTCGCCATAGACGGCTACGTCGACGCGATCCCGGCCCCCGGCCGCGACCGGGGCACCGCGACGTTCGACCTGATCCACTCCCCCGCCGACGCGGACACCCTCGCGCCCGACACCCCCGACACCGTGTACGCCTGCACCACCGCCGACTCCGCCCTCGCCGACGTCCTGCTGAGCGAGATCCAGCGCGGCGACCTGCTGCGCGTCACCGGCACCGTCACCCCGCCCAACGCGCCCGACGACCCGGCCCGCTTCACCGTCGTCGGGCTGGAGGTCCTCGAGGCCGCTCCGGCGTTCATGCCCTTCGACCTCGTGCTGGAGCGCTGGGGCAACTACGTGGCCGTCTTCGACGCCGACCGCGACCAGGTCCCGGTGTTCACCGCGTCCGGCACGTGGATCGGCGAGGCCGCCAGCCCCGACGCGATCAGCGACCTGATCGACGCCTACAAGGAAGGCGGCTCGCGATGACCACGACGCTCCCCGCCCAGCGCACCGTCCTGGAGACGTTCCCCGCCGGCCACCCCCGCGGCTCCTGGCCCGCCGACGAATACGCCGCCGCCCAGCGCGCCCAAGGCACCGAGGCCCACGTCGTCATGGACCTCGGCACCGACCAGTTCCTCGTGGTCACCGACACCACCACCCGCTGATCCACTTCACCGAGAGGTCCACATGACCGAGACCGAAACCACCCGCTACACCGCCGACGTGGTCGCCCTGACCCCCGACGGCACCGTCCTGCTGATTGAGCGCGGCTGGCCGCCGTTCGAGGGCGCCTGGGCGTTGCCGGGTGGCCACCAAGACGAGGGGGAGACCAGCCGCCAGGCGGCTGCCCGGGAACTCCTGGAGGAGACCGGGGTGCCCGTCGACCCCGACCAGCTGCGCGCGATCGGCACCTGGGACCAGCCGGGCCGCGATCCGCGAGGCAGGTACAGCACCGACGCCTACCTCGCCATCGTCCCCACCGGCACTCCGATCGTCGCCGGGGACGACGCCCGCACCGCCCGCTGGTGGCCCCTGGACGCCCTGCCGGAACGACTCGCGTTCGACCACGCCGACATCCTCCGCGCGGCCACGGCCCCCTGAGCCGTCACCACCACCCCGCAGTAGGCCCACCCCCGCGCGCCGCGCCCCGCCCTTCCCGGCAGGGCGCGGCGCACACGATTCCGCGGACCGAGGAGTCGCCACGGCCCAGCTCCTCGGTGACCAGGCAGTACGCGAGG
>NZ_JBEYVS010000054.1:0-38041 GCF_040644095.1 Streptomyces sp. NPDC047028 | reverse complement strand
GCACCGAGCAGCTCACGGGCGAGCTCCGCGACCTCCAGGCCCGCCTCGACGGGCAGCAGGAGGAGTTCACCCGCCAGCTCCGGGAGGCGAGCAAGCCCGTCGCGGACCTGCTCACCGACCTGATCCACCGGGCGGAGCACCCCGTCGAGGGCGCGGACTTCCGCAAGGAGCTGGCCCTGCGGACCGTCGAGATCTGGACGGAGCGGCTCACCCCCGAGGAGCACGACGACCCGATGGGGCTGATCCTGCGGATTATCACGGACACCCGGAAGCCCGGCGAAGTCGTCGCCGACGAGGAGCCGGCCCCGGCCGGGGGGCCGGGCCTCCCCGAGGCCGACCCCAAGCTCGTCGCCCAGACGATGGACGCCGCCCTGCTCCGGGGGCCGGAGCCGTTCCCCGGCCTCGGCTGAACACCCCACCCACGAGGAAGAGATCCGATGACCGAAACCCTTGAGACCATCCGGTACACCGCTGATGTCGTGTGCCTGCGCGGCGACGACGTCCTGGTGATCCGGCGCGGCTGGGAGCCGCACAAGGACGAGCTGGCCCTCCCCGGCGGGCACGTCGACCCGGGAGAGACCTCCCGAGCCGCCGCCGCGCGGGAGCTGCTGGAAGAGACCGGCGTCCGCGTCGCCGCCGAGGACCTCGACCTGATCGGCGTCTACGACCGCCCCGACCGCGACCCCCGCGGCCGGTACGTGAGCGTCGCCTACGCCGTCACCGTCGCCGAGGACACCGTCGCCCAGGCCGGAGACGACGCGACCGCCGTGCAGTGGGTCCCCCTGGTCGAACCCGGCCCCCTGGCGTTTGACCACGGCGAGATCCTCGCCGACGCCCGGCGCCACCAGCTCCAGGCCGCCCGACGCTGAGCCCACGCCGAAGCGCCCGCCCCAGGGAGACCCGGGGGCGGGCGCTTCGCTGTGTCGAGGATCAGTCCTCGACGATCTCCGCCTCGACCACGGAGTCCACGGGCACGGTGCCGTGCCGGTCGAACCACCTGCCCAGCGCCCGTACGTGCTTGGCCTCCCGAACGGCGTCCGCCGCGTCGAGCGGCGCGAGCCCGGCGTCCGTGAGCTGGCTGTACCGGGCCTGCAGGGCCTCAAGGTCCGCCCGGATTCCGCGCAGCTTCTCGTTGACCTCCCACCGTTCCAGCCGCTCCGAATCCGGAGATGTGTTCGATTCCTCCGACCGGTCGGAGGAATCGAACGAGTCGTTCGATTCGTGGCCCGTCGTGGTGGTGCCCCCGGCCGTGCCGAGGGCCGGGGCCGCTCTGGAGGCTGCGAGCTGGCGGTACGTCTCTCGCAGCCCCTCCTCGGTGGTCTTGCCGTCGCGGGCCTCGGTCTCCGCCCACAGCTGCTCGACCTCGGCAGCGGGCAGCTCTGCGTTGACCGCCGGCGCCAGGGCCCGGATGTGCTTCGTGGTGAGCACGGTTCCCTGGTACGCGTACTCGTCGCTGCCTGCCAGCCCGAGCACGGCGCGCACCCGCACCGCGTCCATGAAGAGGTAGCACTGGCTGGGGCTGTACCCCCAGATCATGTCCAGCCACCGCTCGAACGTCCGGGTCGGGTCGTCCAGGCAGTACAGGGAGTTGTCGCGGACCCACATCAGGTACGGGCCTGCCGCGTCGAAGAAGAGGGCGCCCGCCCGGAGCTGGGCCTCCTTGACCGTGCCTTCCCGCTTGGCCTCGGCCGCGTGCAACACCTTGAGGCACTCTTCCAGCTGCTCGGCCGGATCGAGGCCGGACAGTTCCTTCTGGGGCTTGCCCAAGACCCGCAGCACCCTCCGGTTGCGGACCCTGGCCGCCTCCGGTGCATCGAGCTGGCCTACGGAGTTGAGTTCGCCGGCCTGGCCGGGCAGGGCAACCTCTGCCGTGGTCATCGCGCCGCCGCCTGCAGCGCCTCGCGCTTCGCCGCCTCGCGCCTCATGATCTCGTCCCAGGCGTCGGTGTACTCGTCCAGGTTCGGCGGAATCTTCCCGAGCTGACGGGTGTACTCGATGAGGCTCTCGACCTCGGTGTCCAGCACCGTCAGCGGCTCGTCACGGAACCTCAGCTTGGCCAGCTCGTCCCGGCACTCCCGGGACTGCTTGTCGGAGATCTTGCGCGACAGCAGGACGTACGTCTCGAACCCGTCGCGCGCGTGCTCCTCGTAGACCGTGGCGGCCTCCGAGAAGGTCGGGTCCACCCGGTCGAAGTCGAACTCACTGGGCGAGAGCGGGACGACGAGGCGGTCCGTGTGACGCAGGGCCTTGTGGAACAGCTGCACGTTCCCACCGCCGATGTCCGCCAGGACGTCGCGGCCCTCGGCCCGCAGCTCGGCGATGTACTCGTCCAGGTCCTCGAAGGGGTAGCGCTCGACGTCGAGGGGGTAGTCCCGCGGCTGCTCGTTGCGGGCCTCGGCCCGCCGCGCCTCGGCGTCCCGGAACTTCTTGGCCCAGCGGTAGGTGGTCTGGCTGATCGTGTCAGCGTCCAGGACCTTGACCGGCAGGTGACTGGCCTTGCCGGCCTTCCTCTTGCGGCGCAGCTCCCGCACGAACGCCAGGTAGTTCGTGGTGGTGGTCTTGGTGGACCCGCCCTTGAGGTGAGCCATCACGGTGACGTCGCCCGTGTCGCCTTCCGGACCGGGTGGGGGCGCCTGTTGCTGCCGAGGGACTGTAGCGTCGGAACTGGCCACGATCGGATCTCCCTTGTCGTCAACGGGGGTTGTGGCTGTACGAAGACGCGCCCGCCGGGTCTGCCTCCGGCGGGCGCGTGACGATCCGCTGATATGACGGAGACGCCCCACACCGAGGAACGGTATCGAGGCTCCCCACCGTCGAGGACCACAACGCCCTCGACGGGCCCGTGTCACCCTCCGGGCGGAAGCGCTGGGCGCCGCCGTTGACGACGGGCGGGAGCTCCACCCCCGCCGGTACGTGTACCGCTCGAACGGGGGACGTCGTCGCGCTCGACCGTCACGGTCGGCGCCTTAGCGAGCTGGACGTCCAGGACGACGCGGAGTCCGCCGTTGCGGTGCGAGAGCCGGGTAGGTTCGCCCGCCTCCAGGGCCGTGCACGCCTTGAGCAGCGGCAGCAGCACCGCCAGGACGTCCTCCCCGCGCTGCTTGTCGTCGGTCATCACCCGTAGCTGCACCATCAGGTTGTCCCTTCGCTCGTGCCGCCGGCCCCGGCGGCCGCCGTCGTGTACTCGTGCACGTAGTTGCGCCCCATGGACCGCAGGCAGTCGAGGACCGCACGGCAGTCCCCCGCCGCCCTGTGCCCGCCGTTCAGGGGCTGCCACCGGTTGTTGCCGTGGTACTCCGACCAGTCCCCCACCCAGTCCGAGTACGGGATCATCACGTCCTCGAAGTGCATGGCGTCCAGCCAGGCCGCCGCCTGCTTCGCCGCCTCGGCGACCGCCCGCTTCCGCGAGTTCTCCGGCACGGTGCCCGTGCTCGCCGCCTCCCCGGCTGCCTCCCGCGCGGCGCGGTCAAGGTAGTGCAGGGTCAGCTCGTGCCGCAGCCGGCCGATGTCGTACACGTCGTTGTAGATCAGGGTCCGCCTGCCGTCGAGCAGCCCGGTGAGCCTCACCAGGATGTCCGAGAAGGTGGGCGCCCCGACGAGGGCCTCGGTCGTGATCCCGTGGATGTCTGCCGCCTCTCCGGGCACGGGCACGCCCGGGTCCAGGAGGGTGTCGAGGAGGACCTCCCCGCGCGAGTTCAGCACGGCCAGCTCGACGATCCGCGCGTCTTCGCCGAGTCCGGTCGTCTCGGTGTCGAGGACCAGGACGTCGGGGTCGGCGAGCGCGGCCGCGGCCCACCGGCACCGCGCCTCGGCCGCCCGCGCCTCGGCCGCCCGCCGTTCCTTCTGCTCCCGCTCGTACCGGGCCTGATACTCCGCCCGGCGCCGTTCCTGCTCCGCGTCGTACGCCGTCTTGCACGGGGTGCACCGCCGCGACCAGCCGGGCCACCACATCGAATCCGGGAGGTCCGTGCGCTCCGGACGGAGCAGCCAGTCGTGCGCCTTGAGGTAGGCCCGCGCCGCCTTCTTGGAGCCGAGCCTCTTCGTGCAGTCGTCGCCGGCGCACACCGTCACCTCGACCAGCCACGCCTCGACCCGGGCCCGCTTCTTCTCCAGCTGCTCCTGCCGGCACCCCGCGCACCGGCGGTGCTCCTTCGGGTAGGGCCGCTCCCGGACGGTGTCGCAGCCCGCACACGTCCGCGCGAGCAGCCGCTGCCGCTCCTTCTCCGCCCGCTCCCGGCAGACCGAGCAGGGACCGCGCAAGATCGCCTTGCGGACCTTGCCACATTCCGAACAGGTGCGCCGCGCGGCCATCTTGGCCTTGGTCGACGAGGGCAGCGGCCGCATCCTCTCCGCGGCCGCCGGGTCGTGCAGCGGCACGTCGCCGTACTCGCGGGTGCGGACGTATGCCAGCGGGGACTTCTCCTGCGCCTCGGTCACGTTCAGCCGGTCCGCGACCAGCTGGGTCTTGGTGCGCAGGTACTCCGGCGCCTGGCCCCAGCGGTAGACGGGGACGCCGGCGGTGTGGGTCAGGGGCTTGCCCCGGGCGACCCGGGCGGGGTCGGCCTCGGTCCGGCTGGACGGGATCTGCTCCGCCGCCGTCGCCGTGGTGGTGCTCACTCATGCCTCCCGAAAAGAGCGTCGAGGGAATGGAAACCGTAGCAGCTATAAACCCCATTCCGCCATCGTTCAAACATTCCCCACGGAATCAGCCAGCGTCGAAATTCGGCCGCTAATACTCGTGCGCGTAAGCCCGCATTTAATAAATGGATCTCCATTTATTAGCTGCGGCGGATCACGCGCCCGACGTCTCCGAGGACGCCGCCGGGCCGTACCGGGCCAGGGCCTCCCGGACGATCCTCGGCACCGGGTACAGCCGCGCCGCGAGCTCGTCGCGGACCAGCTTCTGCGCCTCGGTGAGGACCAGGCCGGCCCCGACCAGGCCGCGCGCCTCCAGCTCCCGCATCGGCGCCTCCGACACCCGCCACGCCGTGGTACGCAGCCGCCTGACCAGCGGAGTAGGCAGGCTGTAGTTCCGCTGGACCATGGACACCCCCAGGCTCGCCCCCGGCCAGCGCCCCGACAGGGCGAGCTGCTCCTCCTCGGCCACCGCCAGCGGCTCCCACGGGCCGACGAGGTCCGGCTCGTCGAGGCGCCGCTCGACCGCTTGGCCGACGATCGTCTCCAGGCTGGGCCACTCCGCCGGCCGCATCCGGGCCACGATGATGCGTGCCTGTTTCCGGGTATTCCCCTGCGTTACCAGTGCGTCCTGCGTGGCCTTTTCCTCTAGCGCCTGCTGCCTCTTCAACAGCTCCAATTGACCCGCCTGGTAGGCGTAGATCATCACCGTGATCGAAGTCTTATCCATAGGTCCATCTTAATGGAGATCCATTCATCAGGGGCGGCGTGCCCGGTTTACCCCTTTCGCGGGCGGTTGGGTCGCACGGGGTCGGTAGCTCCTCGGCCCCGGGGGGGCCTGCGGTGCCCCGCCCGGGCGGCCGGGCGCCGCCGACGGCCGCGGGTCCGCTGTGGCCTTGAACAGGGAAGCGTGGTTGCGGCCGGTGGGTGGTCGAGGGAGGCCATGCAGCTGCTCGTGCGGGTGCGGGAGCGTCGGGGCTCGCTTGCTGTGGCTGAGGTCGAGTCAGGTGGTCGGAGGGTTCCGTGGGCGGTCGTCTGCGGCGCGGCCGCCGTGGTGGTGTGCCGCTGGCGCGGCCCGCCACCAGGACCACCAGGGACATGGCGAAGCCCCCGGCCGGGGCGGGGGACACCCGGTCGGGGGCTTCCTGTTCGCCCGCGCCACGGGGGAGGGCGACGGGCGGTCCGAGGGGTTGGTCAGGTCGAGGTCGAGGCGTCGCGGACGGTGTTGAGCCGGTCGAGCCGCTCGTACAGCGCCCGGACCATCCGGGCCCGCTGCTGCACGCAGTGCACCGTGCCCACCCGCGGGGACGACAGCCGGCGGTCGGCCTCCCGCAGGACCACCTCGGCCAGCTCCCGGGCCTCACCGGGAAGGGCACGGTCGCGGGAGAGCTGGCGGACGTCGTCGGCGACCGCCCGGCCGTGGGCGGTGAGCTGGAGGGCGATCTGCAAGCAGTCGTCCCGCGCCACGTTGGCCATGTCCTCCCAGCTCAGCACCTCCTTGACCAGCGCCAGGTGCGGCGCGCGGTCGAGCGGGAGCTCCGCGCCGAGCAGACCGTCCGGGTCGTACAGCACGGTGTACCCGCTCATGACACGGCCGCCGGGGCGGCCACGGGCCGGTCGACCGTGGCCAGCGCGTCGCACAGCTCCCGGGGGTCGATCCGGGCGGAGACCGCCCCGAGGCCCGGAGCCCGCTCCTGGTCGCGCCACAGGACCGGCACGTCGTCCGCCGGGCAGCTCAGCCAGTGCGCGGCGAGCGAGCCCTCGGCGCCGGGTACCGGCATCAGGAGCCAGGAGCCGAGGGAGAGGACCCGGACGCCGGGCACCTCTTCCCACAGGTGCGCCCAGCCGTCTTCCACCACCACGATCAGCTCCTGGCTCCAGTGGTCGGCGAGCACGGACTGCCCGGCCGTGACGGGCACGCCGAGGGCGTCGAGCGCCGCGAGGCCGCGCTGCAGGGGCGAGATCACGACCGCGTCCCGGCCGCCGCCGCACTCGACGAGGCGGGTCGAGCCGACGCGGGCCGTGCGGAGACGGTTGCTGGTCTTGTCGTCAGGGACGTGCAGCGCCGCCCACGTTGGGGCGGTCTTCGGGGACTTGGCCATATTCGGACGGTAGGGGCGGTATACCGGAGTCAGACCACACGATGTGTGTGGTCGTGCTCCGCACCCCGGAGAAGCCCATGGACTCCTTCCAGTTCGGCCACCGAGTCAGCTACTGGCGCACCCGCCGGCGCATGAGCCGTCAGGAGTTCGCCTACCTCATGGGCAAGTCGCTCCGGTGGGTCGAGGAGCTCGAAGGCGGCCGGCGCCAGGCCGACCCGCAGCTGTCCGTGATGCGGCTCGCCGCCCTGCGCCTCGGCATCACGCTGGAACGGCTGATCGCCGACGTCCTCGACGCCGAGTGCGTCGAGGAGAGCGAGGTCGACGCCGTACGCCGCGCCCTTCACCGGCACGACGTGATCACGGGGACGACCGACGACTCGTCGGAGGAGCCGTTGCCCGTCGAGCAGCTGCGCCGGGCGTTGACGCACGCCCGGACCGGCTTTCAGGCCGGACGCTTCGCCCAGTTGGGCAGCGCGATCCCCTCCCTTCTCGTCGATGCCACCCGGGCCGCGCAGCACCACCGCGGCGACGACCGGCTTGCCGCGTACGAGCTGCTCTCGCTCACCTTGGAGTTGACCGAGGCCGCCGCGATCAAGTGGGGCGACACCGAGCTGGCCCTCATCGCCGGGCACCGGGCCGTCGCCGCCGCCGAGCGCAGCGAGAACCCCGTCATCATGGCGTCCGCCGCCCGGCACCTCGGCGACGCGATGACCAACCACGGCCAGGCCGACGCCGCCGCCCAGTTCGTCCTCGCGTCCGCGCACCGCCTGCAGGGCGACCTCCTGCGCACCGGCCCGGAGGGGTTCAGCGTGCTGGGGATGCTCTACCTCAAGGCGGCCATGGCGTCCGCGGCCGCCGCCGAAGCCGACGACCTCAACCCCGGTGCCCACGCCAGCCGGGTCCCCGAGCACCTCGACCAGGCCGACGAGCACGCCGACCGCCTCGGCCGCGACGACAACCTCCTGTGGACGTCGTTCGGCCCGACCAACTGCCAGCTCTACCGGGTCGCCGCGCACGTCCAGCTCAGCGAAGGAGCCGACGCCATCGCGGCCGCAGCCGACATCCCCGCCCCCGCGTTCGCCAGCCTGCCCAGGGAGCGCCGGGCTCACCTGCTCGCCGACCGTGCCCTCGGCGAACTGCAGGCCGGGCAGCGCGAGACCGCCGTCGACACCCTGCTCGCCGCCGAGAAGCTGGCCCCCGAAGAGGTCCAGTGCCGGCCCCGCACGAAGACCACGGTCGAGAGCCTGCGCCTGCTCGGCGTCGGGTCCGCGGAGGGACGGTTGCGCTTGCTCGCTGATCGCTGTGGACTGCCCCGGTGACGACCCGAACCCTGTACCTGATCGCCTGCGCCGCCCCGCCCGCCCGACGCCTCCCCGTGCCCATCCGCGCGGCCCAGCAGGCCGGTTGGGACGTCTGCGTGATCCTGTCCCCCTCCGCGTACCGGTGGGCGAGCGAGGACGCCGAGGGCGAGGTCGAGGCCCTCGAAGCCCTCACCGGCCACCCCGTCCGCCACCAGTACAAGCTCCCCAGCCAAGACGACGTTCTCCCCCCGCCGGACGCGCTGCTCGTTGCCCCGCTCACCGCGAACACGGTGAACAAGTGGGCCGCGGGCATCAGCGACACCCTCGCCCTCGGACTGATCACCGAGGGCATCGGGCTGAACTTGCCCATCGTGGCGTTGCCGCACTGGAACAACGCCCAGCACGCGCACCCTGCCGTCGCCCGCAGCGTCGAGACCCTGCGCGCCGCCGGCGTCACCGTCCTGCTCGGCGGTGAAGGGTTCACCCCGCACCGCCCCCGGCACGGGAACCTCGACGCCTACCCGTGGCACACCGCCATCGACGCACTGCCCGCGCCCGCCTGACCTTCACGGACAACCGTCTCCCACGGGAGACACCCATCGTCAAAACTCCATGCACATGGGGGAATGGTCGAGCGCTCCGCCTCGAACGGTCACAGAGCCTCCGGCGGCCCTCCGGGGGGCCACCAGTCCCAGAGGGGCGGGGGATCGCGGGTCTGTGCAGGTCCGTGGGTGGTTCGGCAGGGTCGCGGGGCCCCCTCCGGTCTGACCGGCACCGGAGGCCAGCACACCGCCACCGGGGCCGCCAAGGTCGTACGTCCAGTAGGGCGCTCCACCTTGGCGGCCCCGGCGTCGGCGCGCTCTGGGGCAAGCCCTGCCGCCCAGACCGGAGGGACCCCCGCTCAGGCCCCGCCGTGGTGCAGGCGCGCGGAAGGCCGGCCACGGTCGCTCGCCATCGGCGGCCGCCGGGTCGAGGAACGGCCCGCCGAAGTCGACAGACCGGCCCCCAGGCCAGCGGATACGGTGCGTAGGTGCAGATCAACGGGGTGCAAGATCGACCGGGGACCGCGCTGCTTCTGGCGGCCGCGCCCACCGGCAAGGGCAAGCTGATCGAGGCGAGCAGCGTGATTCCCGTGCTCGCCGCCGTGCCGCCGGCCGCGCTCGCGGGCACCGCGGCCGCCACGCTGATCGAGCTGGCGGACCCCGTCGACCCGCAGGCCGTCCTTACTCGAGTACGGGGCGCCGCCGCGACCGAGGGCCCGCTCACCGTCGTGCTCGTCGGCCAGCTGCAGCTCGACCGGCGGCAGCAGGGTGTGCACCTGGCGCTCGCCCGCACCACGCCCTCGACGATCCGGTACACCGCGCTCCCGTGGTCCTGGCTCGTCTCCGAGCTCCGGCAGCGCCGCCCGGACACGACCACCCTGTACGTGGACCTGGTCGCCGACGCCGAGGTCTGGCAGCTGCTCGACGAGGAACCGCTCGACCTCCCCGGCGGCGCCCGGACGTACGGCGTTCTCACCCCGCCGCCCGGGCGCCGGCGGATCGCCCACCCCGCCTACACCCACGCCCTGGCGCAGATCCTGCGTACCGGCCAGCGCTCCGCGCCCGAGCAGCTGCACCACGAGGTCCTCCGCCGTACCGGCGCCATCGAGGGCGCGCTCGTCATCGGCCCCGAGCGGCCCACGACGCCGACGAACACCCAGCTCCCGCCCGCCCGCCGGGTCGAGGTCCCAGCCGTTCCGGCTCCCGCCCCCGTGCGCGTCCCGGCCGCCGTGCCGCAGCAGGTCCCGGCACCGCAACCGCCGCCGTACGCGCAGCCGGCCCCGGTCGCCCCGGCCCCGGCCCCGGTCGCCCCGGCGCCCGCGGCACAACAGCCGGTCGGCCCCCCGGCCTTCCAGCCGCCGCCCAGCTTCTCCGCGCCGGTCGCCCCCGCCGTCCCGGCCCAGGCCCCGCCGCCCCAGCCCCCGATGCCGACCGCGCCCGTGCACTTCCCGCCGCCGCCACCCCGGGCCCAGCGGATCGTCTCGCCGGTCTACGAGCCGAGTGCCGCCGTCGTGCCCGTCGAGCAGGACCCCCACGAGCAGATCACCGCCCTGTCGCAGGCCGGCCGCCACCAGGAGGCCGTCGCCATGGCGGCCGCCGCCGAACACCGCGCCGTGCAGACCCTCGGCGCCGACACGTTCGCCGCCGTCCACTGGATCGAAGTCCGCGCCTACCTGGTCTCCGTGGCCCAGGACCCGGGCACGTCGTGCCAGCTGTGGCTCCAGGCCGCGCAGACCCGCCTCGACACGCTGCAGCAGGCCCCCGACGCCCACGACGTCGAGACCGCCGTCGACCGGGCCCACCACCAGTGGGACCGCATCCGCGACGCCGCCCAGGCCCGCGCCCTGGCCCCGCAGCTCGTCTTCCTGCGCCGCCGAGTCCCCGGCCGTCAACGCGGTGCCCTCGACGCCGTCCAGAAGAAGGTGGAGCGGCTCAACAGCCTGCCCGCCTGACCAGAAGGGCCCCCGGAGCTGCGGACCGCTGCCCGGGAAGGCACGGAAGTAACCACCCGTCACAAAAGAATTTCGACGCAACACGCCAAACGCGCTATGTACATGAATCCTCGGCATGGCATGATCTGGATCATGGCCAGGACCTACGGAAGTCGAGACGCGCAAGAGCGGCAGTACCAGCCGCCCACGCCCGTCGCCGCGTCCAAGAGTCTCGTCCGCCTCTCCCCGCTCGTCCCCCCGGAGGTTCACGCCACGGCGTTCCAGAACGCCAAGGCCCTGGGGGTCTCGATGGGGAAGTACGTTGCCGAGCTGATCCGCAGGGACCAGGTCGACGAGAAGGGCGTCCCGCTGTGGGCGCAGGAGCTCCGGGCGGAGGACGACTCGCAGGAGCCGTTACCGCTCCCGGAGCAGAGCTAGACCCGCAAGACTCCGGGCACGCCAAGAAGCCCCTGGTTCGTAACCAGAGGCTGGCGTGCTCGGCGGACCTCAGAGCAACGGCGACCAAACCCGCTCTGAACGTCCTTGCAACAAGCGTCAGGCGACCGACCAAAGCCGTCTGACAGACCACCGTCCCGTCCGACCAACCGCGTGGTTACCAGCCCCGCGACCAGCAGAAGAACCAGGAGGTGAGCCCCCAGAGAGACACAAGACCAGGCCCGCCGTTTGGCGTCGGCCCGTTTCCGTAGCAGGCCCTTCCTGGGTGGAGGGTCCGGCTTTCTGTTGTCTTGTAGCCCCCGGAGGAGGTACCGCTCATCGTAGCGGACAGCCGCTGCCCTGGCATCGGACCTCGACGTGTCGCCTCGGCCTCACCGTGCCGACATGTCGATTCCCGGCCAGCGCAAGCAGACACGCCAGGCAGAGACCCACCTGCCTGATCGCCTACCCAAGTCGCAGCAGTTCAGCAGGACGCGCGCCGGGACAGGCGAGGGCCCGCGAATAGGCCCCGGAGGGAAGCGCCTCCGCATCAACGCTTCCGAGTTGCCCCCGCCCTGACGAGTCTGGGGGAGTCCGGTGGTCCGACCGAGTAGCGACCGGTCGGCCCGAGTCAGCGGAGTGATCGGCAACCGCGTGGTTAAAGGCCGGCCCCGGGTTCATCCACCGGGAGGTAGAGAAGGCCCGCGTCGCAAGACGCGGGAGAAGGAAGCGAGTGGGCGTCCGACCGATCTCAAGGCGGACCCGTGTCGGTGCGGCAGCCATGCCGCGGGGAGTACAGCGACCTCCCCCCGAGGCGTCCACATGTCCCGGTCCCGGGGCGCAGGAGCAAATGCCTGCAATGCCCGCCGGTTGCGATGCCTCCGATAGGGCGTACCGAAACGTACGCGCATCAGCTTGCAAACGGCCCCTCCTTGTGAGAACGGTCAGAGCCCTCGCTTTGCCGTTTTCACAAGGGGGGGCCAGAAGTCCACCCCGCTCCTGGGCACCCGAAGGGGGCGCGGGGGGGACAAAGAGAACAGCAGCGCTTCGCGCTTCCAAGCCTTTAACCCCGGCCGCAGGCCGGGAAAAGGAACGCGCGAAGCTCCTTATCCCGCGCTGTGAGGCCCGATCAGGCCCCCTCCCACCGGAGATGAGGTTGACCCAGAACGAGGGCCTGATCGGGCCTCACAGCTTGTTCTGTCTGAGCGAAGCGAAGTCGATTAGGCCCGAACAGACGTTCCCTCTTGGATCAGTCGGCCAGCTTCCCTCACCACCCCGGAACCTCAGCCGTCACCCAGGAACTTGATCCCGTCCCTTCACCCCGCCAGGCTGATCTCCCCTTGCCTCAGAGACAAGAAGGAGCCGTCCATGCCGGTGAAGGACGCGTGCCAGAACTGCGGGGCGCCCCAGCACGAGAGGGACCGGTACGGCGCGTGCGGCCGGTGCGGAGCCCGCTGGACGCGATGAGGACCAGGACCACGCCGGTACGGTGAACGGACACCCGGAACCACCTGGTCACCGGCACAACGGAGGGGAGCAGGCCATGACGCTGGCCGTACGGATGAGCGCGGAAGTCGAGCAGGCCCTCGGCCCGCAGATGGCCGTGCAGGCCCGCAGCATCACCGAGGGCACATGCATCGAGTGCCAGCAGCCGCTCGACTCCGGGCCGGTCAACGTGGTGCTGGGCATGGGCCCCGGGGGCGCCGGCGGCATCTGGTTCGTGCACGACCGCTGTGCGCCGTCGAGGATCATCGAGCTGAACCCCGAGGCCGAGGCCGCGCTCGTGCAGCCCGAGGACGGCCTCGACATGACGATGGCCGCGGGCATCGTCGAGGGCACCCCCGTGCTCGTCGCCCGCATGGTGATGACGCCGTTCACCGACTCCGGCACCTACGGGGCCGAGCCGCGCAACGTGTTCATGCAGGCCCTGCTCCAGTACGGCTTCCAGCTCGTGACGGCCGAGCTCGACGCCGGCCCGCTGGCCGAGTGGGTCGCGGTGTTCCAGCCCCACGGCCGCGACCTGCAGCTCGTCGTACTCACCCCGGCCGGGGAGCGGTTCTACCAGGGCACGCTGCCCCGGCCGCCCGCCGGGTGGGTCAGGGCCGTGCTCGACGGCCGCCAGGTCCTGCTCCTCGGCGGAGACGTCGCGGGCAGCCACGACGCCCCCGAGGTCGAGCAGGCCGCCGCCCTGGCCGTCGCCGCGAGCGAGGGCAAGCTGGCCGGCGCCCGCGTCGCGGCCGGGCGCCCCGGCGACTTCGGCCTCTCCTGACGCCTCAGCTGTGGAGGCAGCCCGCCACCATGGCGAACAGGACCCCGGCCCCGATCAGCCGCCACGTCCACTTGCGCCCGAGCAGCTGGAACAGCAAGAACACCATTGAGGGCCCCCTGAGTTGACCTCGACACAGGGGGCCCATTCTCGCGTCCGTGATCGCCCGCCCGCTGGCCTACCGCCGAACCCGGGGCCGCCGGCCCCGGAAAGAGGCAACGGGCAACACGTCGAAGTACGTGGTGTTGGAGCGGAGTTGGCCCGACCGTAGAGCCATGCCCCAGATGCAGATCGTGAGCTTCGGCTACGGGCACGGGAAGCCCCGGCCGACCTGTGCCCTGATGTTCGACGCCCGTCACCTCACCGACCCGTACCTCGACCCAGCCCTGCGCGACCTCGACGCCCGCGACCCCCGCGTACAGCGGGCCGTGCTGCGGACCCCTGGCGCCCAGGCCCTGCTCGCCGCGATCGTCACCGCGGCGTACCAGCTGCTCGCCCAGGCCGACGACGACGCCACCGTGACCATCGCGGTCGGGTGCGGGGGCGGCCGGCACCGTGCACCCGTTCTCGCTTCCCGGGCCGCCGCGCACATGGACCACCTTGACGAGCTCCGTGTCCGGGCCGTCCACCGCGACCTCGACGAGCAGCTGCTGCCCGCCGGCGCGGGCGAGGCCGCGGCGTAGGGGAGACTGGAGCGGCGCCCCGGCGGCGCGGGCGATGTCCGGCCGATGCTGCCCGCCGCCGGGGCCGTCCCCTATATAGGGGAGAAGCCATCCGCCCCCACCGTCGTTGAGAAGGTCATGGACCTGTTGCCCACCACCGGGGCGCCGGGCGTCGCCGAGCGGGCCGAGGCCCTGGCCGATGCTGCGTGCGAGCTGCACGACGCCGTGAGCACTCCGGCCCGCTGGAGCGCGGCCGCCGTCGAGGACGCGGTCGAGGCCATGGAGACCACCGCGCTCGCCCTGGCGACCGTCCACCCCGACGCCGCCGCGGCGACGCTCGCCGTCAGGCAGCAGCTGGCCCGGCTCCGCGCACGCCTCGGCCTCCCACCCGGCGACCCGACCGCCGACCTCGACGAGGCGCACCAGGAGCAGGCCGTCGTACCGCCGACCCCGATCCGGCCCCGCCAGCGGCGCGGCCTCGGCCCCGGGTACCAGGGCCTGCGCATTCCTCCGCCGGGCCGCAGCGCGTCCGGGCGGTAGGGGACAGCGTCACCTCGGCGGCAGCCCGCACGGGCCGGAGTGGCCGCTGAACTGCGGGCAGGGACGGCCGACCCGGGCGATCCACCGCGAGCACCGGCTGCGGAGGAACTCCCCCTCCGGGATGTGCCACAGCGTCTCGTCCTGCTCGCGCGCGTACTCGGAGGGCTGCTCGTCGGTGCGGACGACGTCGCCCGGAGCCAGGCTCAGCTCCAGCCCGGAGTCGAAGACGACGAGGTACGGGAACGGGGTGACGTACTGCCGAACCCTGACCAGTCGGCCGAGCGCGCCGGCCGGGACGTCGTACGGCTCCCGGCAGTCCTCCCCCTCCGCCTCCAGGTCCTCATCGAGGTACCACCCGCGCAGCCGGCGGTCCGCCTTCACGCGGTCACCGTCCCGCAGGTTCAGCGAGCCGACCCGGACCCGCCGCACGAGTTCGAGCCGCTGCTCCGGCGAGAGGGTGTGGAGGAGGTCGTCGAGCTGTGGCGTCATACCGTCACGATAGGCCGCGTCCGGCCGTGGGCCAGGTCGTTCACCAGTCATGACAGAGAAGACGCTGCCCCTGACGGATATCGAGTCCGGGACCGACTTGGTGGTGCGCCAGGCCACGGCACTCCTGGATCTGACCATGACCCGGGAAGCGGTACCACCGGCTGTGGTCTGTCAGCTGACCGAAGTGGTCACCGTGCTCTCCGCCGTCATCAGCTTCTTGCCGGGCGCAAGCCCTCACCTCCGCGCCGTAACCGATGCGATGGCTGCCGTGCGGGCCCAGGCCGTTGCGGAGCTGGACCGGGCACGGAACTGACCTGATCCGCGTCTGCTGAGTCCGGCGCCGCGGTGTTCGACGTCAAAAAACCATCGTTTGTTGACGGGTAACAGTTCAGGCCCCGAATCACCCCGACGCGCCGTCAAAAACCCCGTCAAAAACCCGGACCTTCAACAACCCCCCGATGACCCTTTTCTGAGAGGATCAGCGGGTGACGACGCTCTACGAACCCGACGATCTGCTCGCAGCCGCCCCGGCCGTCCTGACGAACATCAGGATCGGGTACGCCCGCGTCTCGACCAAGGGCCAGCTGCTCGACCGCCAGCTCGACAGTCTCACCGCCGCCGGGTGCCGCCGCATCTTCGCCGACAAGAAGTCGGGGAAGAACGCCGAGCGCCCCGAGCTCAAAGCCTGCCACGCCTTCCTCGCGGAAGGGGACACGCTCGTCGTGCCGTCCCTCGACCGCTACGGCCGCTCCCTGCAGGACCTGGTGAACATGGTCGCCGAGCTCCGGTCCCGGGGCATCGGCTTCCAGAGCCTGCACGAGGCCCTCGACACCACGACGCCCGGCGGCCGCCTCATCTTCCACGTGTTCGCCGCCCTGGCGGAGTTCATCCGCGAGCTGATCGTGGCCGGCACCCATGAGGGCCTGGCCGCCGCGCGGGCCCGGGGCAAGACCGGCGGCCGCCCGACCGTGGTCAACGCCGAGCTGATCCGCGCCGCCCGCGACATGCTCCCCAACCCGGAGAACAGCGTCGCCAGCATCTCGCGCCTGCTCGGGGTGTCGGTCGGCACCCTCTACAACCACATCCCCGACCTGCAGGAGCTCCGGACCAGCCGCCTCCCGCGCCAGATCGAGGCCGCGGCTCACTGACCCAGCAGGTTCCCCTTCCTCGGCCGCCCTCGGTCGAGGAAGGGGCCTCGGGCCCCCGGGGTCGAGGTGACCAAGACCGTCTTGGCCGATAGCTTGCTCCGCCGGCGCTTCCTCTTTCGCTCCCTCATTTGAGGTCGAGAATTTAGAACTTGCCCAGGTCACAACCTGTGCCGTCGAGCGGACTGTTACCTCTCGCCAGGTTGTCGCCGGGCAGTCGTCCAGCGCGGCCGCGGCCCGTCCGTGGGGCGCCTGAGCTCCGTAATCCTCCGTGGCCTGCAGCGTGCGCGGCTGCGGGTGATCCGGGGTGTGAAAGACGGCCAGCGGCGGAGGGGAGGGGGGCCGGTGGCGGACCGATCGCCGTCAGTCCGGCCGGAGTCGGGCCGGGCGCCGTACTCCCGCCGTCGCAACTGACGGGTGCGTGAGGAGACCGCACCGCCGGCCGTGGCCGAGGGGGAGCAGCTGCTGCCGCGATGTGGTCGCGGCCGGTGTGGTCGCTCCGCGTCGGTCCCGCTCTCGTCGTGGCCGAGGAGCGTGTCGTCGGTGGTGGGTCGGGCGCCGTGGGGACCCACCGCCCAAGGCCGTCGAGGGGACCACGGCGGAGCCGGTGACGATCTTCCGGTCCCTCCTATCCAATCCATTTCATTACGTCAATCCAATGCATTGGATTGACGTAATGCATTGCAATGCATTAGAATCGGGGTACCGAGATGGACCGAATCGAGGAGCGCACCGTGGCCGGACAGCAGGGCAGCAACGAGGACTTCGACTTCTGGCGTGACGTCATCGGCGACGACCTGGTGGTGGACGGAGTCGTCTACAGCAGCAAGGAGTGGCAGCCGGACGGGGAGGGCGGCGTTGAGCGGCGCGAGCCGCAGGACTGACGACCCGAGCGGGGGCCGGCACCGGTCGGCCCCCGCGTCTCTCCCCCCGCACCGTGACCACCAGGAGGACGAGATGACCGACCACCCGACCGTCTGGCTCGTGACCCGGGCCGAGGACCCCGGCGCCACCCCGGCCGAGGACGAGACGACCGCCCGCGCGTACGCCGAGGCCCGGTACCGGGAGGATGAGGACCCCGACGAGCCCGCCGTCCTGCGCTGGGACGCGGACGGGGGGCTCGTCGACGAGACGCTCGACCCCAGTTACCCGTACACCGGCTGGACCGTTCGCCAGGAGCAGGTCCTCCGGGCCGCCGACCTCCCCACCGCCGAGTAGGAGACACCCGAGATGAGCGAGCAGCAGGCCGAGCAGGCCGCCACCGAGAAGCCGGCCGACGAGTGCGCCTTCCCCGACTGCCACCGCACCCGGGTGCCGAAGGACCCCACGGTGCGCGGAGCCCGGCCGAAGTACTGCGACGACCCGGAGCACAACGCCATCACGGCGTACGCGGCCAAGAACCGGCGGCCCGCGGGTGCCACCGCCCAGGCGCCGGAGGAGGACACCGACCGCCCGGTGACCGGCGCGGCCGCGACCGCGATGCTCGTGCGCGAGTCCGTCCTCACCGCCGTTCGTGACCTGGAGAAGCACCTCCCCCGGTACGTCGAACTCATGGAACAGGTCACCGACCCGGACGCCGCCGAGGCCCAGGTCGCCGCCGCCGAGACCCGGGCGGAGGCCCGGATCGCCGAGGCCCAGCAGGAGCTCGTCACCGAGCGCGGCCGCCGCGAGACCGCCGAGCGCCGGACCAGGAACGCCGAGCAGGCCAAGGTCGACGCCGACGAAGCGGCGGACGAGGCGATCCGCGAACTGGAGGAGGCCAAGACCCGGTTCGAGGTCGAGGTCGCCCGCATCCAGGAGGAGGCGGACGCCGCCGTCGCCGAGGCCGAGCGCCAGCGGGACGAGCAGGTCGCCCAGGCCGCCGCCGACGCCGCGGCGGAGGTCTCCGAGGTCGAGGAGCGCACCGCGCGCGAGGTCGCGGCCGCCGAGGAGAAGGCCGGGAAGGCCACGGTCGAGGCCGACCGCCGGGTGAAGGAGATGGAGGGAGTCGTCGAGCAGGAGAAGGCCGGCGCCCGCGACGTGAAGGCCAAGGCCCTGGCGGACGTCGAGGCCGCCAACGGGCGTGTCGTCGAGGCGAACGGCAAGGTCGAGGACGCCCAGCGAGCCGCCCGCCAGGCCGCCGCCGACGCGAAGACCCAGGTCGAGGCCGCCCAGTCCGTCGCCGACGAACTGCGGGCCGAGGTCACCCGGCTCCGCGAGGACGCCAAGACCGCCGGCGGCCGCATCACCGCGCTGGAGACGAAGAACGGCGAGCTGTACGACGAGGTCCGCACCCAGGAGAACCGCGCCCGCGACGCCGAGGAGGAGCTCCGCGAGGCCAACCGCCAGCTGCGGGAGCTGCAGGGCCGGAAGAAGTAGAACCGGCCACCGGGCCGCCATCCGGCCAACCTTGTCAACCAGGTTGACGCTACATCAGGCCAGGCGTCAACCTGGTTGACATGACAGACAAGGTGCACACCGTGACCGTCCGCGAGATCACCGAGGCCGACGTCCCCCCGCTTCCCGACAAGGAAGCCGCCCGCGCGTGGCTGGCCCGCAACGGCGCCGGCGAGATGCCGCTCGGCGCCGACGCCGGGCACTACCAGCACATCGTGCTCAACACCCGGACCGGCGAACTGGCCTTCCACTGCTCGGACTACCGCCGCAGCAACAAGGAGGAGGATTACTACCCCGGCCACCTCTTCGCCCCCAGCCACTGGCAGGGCGTGCCGGAGGTCCTCTACTGGGTCATCGACTCCGGGGTGGACGAGCGCCCGTACCACGACGTGGCCGAGGGCAACGCGTTCGCGCACGAGGTCGCCCCGCTCGCCCAGACCCTGCTCGACCACCTGGTCCCCGTCCCCGGCACCAAGGACCTCGACTGGTCCGCCGTCTCCGCGTCCGCCGGCCTCGACATCGGCCGTGCGTGCAAGCGCGACCGCAACGGCCCCGAGGGCCGCCGCCCCTGGCTCATCGAGGTCAGTGACGCCGCCCGCGAGTTCCCCCGGATCGTCCAGGACTACGTCACCACCGCCACCAACGCCACCGTCGACAAAGAGGCCGAGCACATGGTCCGCATGGGGCTCCGGCGCCAAGGCGACTTCTGGCCCGACCTGGCCACGCACTACGGCGTCAAGGAGGAGGACATCCACCGCTTCCACTCGGGCCTGATCGGCACCCGCGCCTACCTCTACCAGCACCGCCTCGACCAGGCCGCCGGCCGCCCGCTCGTCCCCGTCGAGCAGTGGCTCGACAAGCACCCCGCCGCGATCACCACCGAGACCACCGACGAGGAGCTGGCCGACTTCCCCGAGCAGGCCCGCGCGGCCGCGGCCGCCGAGGGCATCGTGCTCCTCGGCGTCACCCGGACCACCGCGTCGGAGCGCCGGACCGCACTCCGGCAGCAGGTCCTCGACGAGCTGGCCGCCCTCGGCCATGCCCGCGCCCAGGCCGAGAAGGCCGTGAAGGCCGCCCGCGCCGGCATCTACTCCCGCCTGTACCGCGCGTTCGCGTGGGAGGGCGACCCCGAGACGAGCGACGCCGAGTTGGGCAGGCTCGCCCACATGACCCGCCAGGCCGTGAACAAGCTGCGCGAGCCGCTCGACGACACGCCCGCCACCGAGGAGGAGCCCGCCCGTGCCTGACCCGATCACCGGCGAGGGGTTCGACGCGCCGTCCCCCGAGGTCGCGTACATGGGCGCCCCCGACGTCGTCCACGAGGCCGCAGAGCTCATGGAGATCTCCAACCGGCTCCAGGCCGAGGCCGCCGAGGCGTCCGTCCGCGACGAGCCGCTCGACCCGGACGAGCACGCCGGACGCCTCTACCTGCTCCGGCGCGCGGCCCTGGCCGACCGGCTGTCGCTCGCGCACCCGGAGGTCGAGGAGTTCCTCACCGACGCCGTGCAGCTGTCCCAGAAGCTGGCCCAGTACGACCGGGCGCACGGTACGCACGCGGGTCCGATCGGTCCCGACGCGATCGAGTGGGACCCCTCCCACCGGCCGTACGTCCGCCAGGAGTACGACCGCGAGGAGATGTGGGGAACCGAAGGGGGATGACCAGCGCGCCCTTCAACACCCCGACCGCCGCCGTCGCCTACGCCGGCGCCCCCAGCCTGCGGCACGAGGCGGAGAGCCTGCTCCGGCAGGCCGCCGCGCTCGCCGCCGCCCCGGGAGACCCCGCCGTCACCGAGGACGACCGGGCGCACGTCGAGCGGCTGTACCTCCTCGGCCGCGCGGCCCTGGCCGACCGGGAGGCGCTGGAGCAGCCCACCGTCGAGCGCCTGGCCGTCGAGGCCGAGGCCCTGGCCCGCCAGCTGCTCGACCTCGACCGCCAGGACCCGGAGCACACCGCCGGCACCCACCCGCCGGACCACCCCGGGTGGGCAGGCGCAGAACGCGTCTACGTCCGGCAGGAGTACGACGCATGGGGATGGTGACCACCACCCCCGACCCGCTACGAGAGGAACCCACCATGTCCACCACCCCCGACGCGTACGCCGATCTGCCGCCGGCCTCCCGGCTCGCCGCCGTCCTGCAGGCGCTCGCCACCGACTACCCGACCGACGACGCCGAGCACTCCGCCGACGCGGTGAGCGCCGTGGTGACCATCACCCCGTTGCACGGGCCGGACCAGGGAATCGCGGTCGACGTCCCGCTGCAGGCCGGTCAGGTCGAGTGGCTCACCACCCTGGTCAGCAGGGAGTCGGACACCTGCCGCAACGCGCACCCCGGCGAGAGCGGGCAGTGCGGGCACTGCACCGGCACCGGCTCGACCCGGCCGGTCTGGATTCTCGACCCGGCCGACCCCGACGCCGACCGGTCGCTACGGTGGACCCCGCCCGCCCAGGGCTGAACGCCGACGAGCACCAGGACGAGGAGGAGCCGACCGTGGCAGAGCAGCAGCCCGTGCCGTGGGCACTCCTGGCGGCCGACGCCGCGACCGTCGAGCGCTACCGGGCCAAGGTCTACGACCGCGGCCCGGACCGGTGCGCCTACTACCTCGGCGCGATCAGCAGCTCCGGCCACGGCAAGCTCCGCGCCGGGTCAAGGAAGACGAACACCTCCCGGGTCGTCACCGCCCACGTCCTCGGCTTCGTCATCGCCCACGGCGCGCAGGCCCTGGCGCCGGGCGCAGTGGTTCGCCACCGCTGCGACGAGTCGAGCTGTCAGCAGCCCACCCACTGGATGAGCGGCGAGCGGCTCGACAACATCCGCGACTACTACGCAAGGTCACACCGGGCCGGCCATGCCCTCGGCGACGTACGCGGCCCGGACGGACGCGCCGTCGCCATCCGCGACGCGATCCTCAACGCCCAGGCGACGGGGGCCGACGTCGAGGCCGCCATCGCCGCCGCGATTGCAGCGGGTAACCCCTCCGGCGCCTCCCAGGACGCCCTCTTCTGACCCTCCCCCGGTAACAGTTGGCACCGTCCGCACGATGATCGAAACCCATGCACATGGGGGAAGGAGGCCGACATGGCCGACGCGAAGACCGACCCGGGCCGTGAGGGGACCCGGCTGATCGCCGCGCTGGAGAAGTGCTGGACCGCGATCCAGAAACACCACCCCGACCTCCCCCCGGTGTTGTTCATCAGCGGAACCGGAGTCCCCCGCCGCCAGACCGAGAAGCCCCGGAAGTCGACCGACGCACCCAAGCGCCGGCACTACGTCACCCGCGGGCACCACTGGGCCGACCGGTGGGCCGTGGCCGAGGAGGAGCACCGCCTGGCGGAGCTGTTCGTCGCGGGCGAGACCGTCCGCGACGGAGGCGAGGAAGTCCTCAAGACCCTGCTGCACGAAGCCGCCCACGCACTGGCCCATGTTCGAAAGATCCAGGACACCTCCAAGGGTGACCCCCGCTGGCACCGCAAGGAGTTCGCGGAGCTGGCCCGGGAGACCGGACTGGAACCGCCGAGGAAGTCGGAGAAGCCGTTGGGTTTCTCCAACGCGGTGCTCACCGACAAGACCCGCAAGAAGTACGCCGCGATCATCCGCCAGCTCGACGGGGCCGCCCTTCCCGGCCTCGGCGGAGCCGACGAGGAGGGCACCGAGGAGGAGCCGCCGGACACGCCGGAGACCCCCGGCTCGACGAACGGGAAGCGGGTCAAGGTGACGTGCGGGTGTCTCCCCGAGCCCCGGGCGTTCCCGGTCACGCCGAAGGTCCTGGCGGAGGGTCCGATCATCTGCGGACTGTGCGGAGAGCCGTTCACCCTCCCCGGCGAGGAGGACCAGGACGACGACGCCGGCGCCGAGTCGGACACCGAACCGGAACCCGACTCCCCCGCCCCCGAGACCGTCGCAGTTCTCCCCGAGCCCCGCCCGGCCGAGGCCGCCGAGCCGGAAGGTTCACCCATGCACATGGGGCAGTGACCCGCCCGCCGGGGCCCGCCGCGTGCGCGGCTCCGGGCGCGTGTGGGCCCGAGCGTTTCCCCATGGACATGGGGCGCGGCACGGCGCCGGCGCGCGGCGGCCGCAGCGAATCGTCCGCGCCTCAGATCACTGGTGGTAACAGTCGAGGGCCGACCCCCGCGTACGGGGTCGGCCCTCATGTCGTCTCTGGCGAGCGTACAGGGCCTGTGCAGGCCCGTCGACTACCTGTCCTTGCGAGAGGCGCTACGCCGCCCTCTCGCGCTCTCCCGGCCCCGTCTCCACAGTCCCGGCCGAACACCTTCCGACCCTCACCCCACAGCACCAGCACGCCGCATCTCACCAGCACCTATCCCCCTCTCAACCTCACCGATCAAACCCCTTCCAACTCCCTCTCCGTCTACCTGCTACAACCCCTACTACATAACACACCTAGGCATTCTTAATATGTCGGTGTCGCTGCCGCCCGTGATCGCGTACTCTCGTGATCGTGCTACGCATCACGGCGATCTCCGGAGGAGAGGCAGGGCTCAACTACCTGCTCTCCGGTTCGGGCTGCCAGGGCGAGCACCAGGCCGGCGTCGAGCCCGGCCTCGACGGCCCGGAGGGCTACTACGCCAAGGGCACGGAACACGGCACTCCGCTTGCCGTGTGGATCGGCAACGGCACCTCCGAGTGGGGCGTCGAGCAGGGCGCGAACGCTACCGAGCGTGACATTCGCGCGATCTTCGGCAAGCACGCCCACCCGGAGGAGTACCGGGCCGCCGTCTCCGCCGCGAAGTCCTACATCGACGAGAACGGCCTCACCGGCACCGCCGCCCAGAAGGTGATGGAGGACGCCGAGGCGTCCGCCCGCCGGGGCCGGAAGCAGTACGCGTTCCGCACGATCGACGAGCGGGTCGAGGCCCGGCTGGCCGCCGAGCCGCAGGCGGACCCGGAGCGCGTCGCGGAGATCCGGAGGGAGGAGCGGGACAAGGGCCAGCGCTCCCCCGCCATGTACTTCGATCACACCTACTCGGCGCAGAAGTCGGTGTCCACCTACCTCACCGCGCTGGAGGCAGCGGGCCGTCACGAGGACGCCGCCAAGGTGCGCGGGGCGATGAACGAGGGCATCGCCGAGGCGATGAAGGTCTTCCAGGAGGAGGCCGGCCTCGGCCGCATCGGGTACCACGGCAAGGCCAAGGGCGACCGCCCGTCGACCGGCCGGTACGTCGACAGCACCGGCTTCACCGCCGCCATCTTCACCCACGAGGTCTCACGCGCCGGGGACCCGCAGCTACACGCCCATGTGGCAGTTCTCAACAAAATCAAGGTCCTCGACGCGGACGGGAACGAGCACTTCGTCACCCTCGACTCGAAGTCGGTGAGCAAGGCCCGCGAGGCCGCAGCCGCCGTGTTCGAGCGCACGATGGAGCAGGCCATCGAGCGGGATCTCCCCGTGGTGTTCGAAATGCGCCCGGACGGGATGGCCCGTGAGATCAAGGGGTTCGAGCCCGAGCTGCTCGACGCCCTGTCGGAGCGCACCTACGAGATCGACGCCCGGTACGAGGAGCTGCACGAGCAGTACGTCCAGGACCACGGCCGCGAGCCGTCCGCGTACACCAAGACGCGGCTCAAGGAGATGGCGACGCTCGACACCCGCGACCCGAAGCGGAACGAGCACCAGTCCTCTCAGGCCCGCATCGAGCGCGCTACCCGGATCGCCGAGGAGAAGGTCGACGGGGGTCTGCTCGGTGCGCTGGAGCGGGCCGAGCGGGTCGGGTTCGACACGCGGATGGCCGAGGTCGACGCGCCCACGTTCGACCGCGAGGAGGTCATCCGGGAGTCGCTGGAGGCCCTGCAGACCAAGCGCGCGACGTGGGACCGCAGCGAGCTCATCCAGCAGATCAACACCACGCTCGGTGACAACCTCCCGCGCGACGTGCCCCTGGCGCCGCTCGCCAACGAGCTGGCGACCGAGGCCCTCAAGAGCGGCCAGTACGGCGTCGTGCAGACCGCCGGCCTGAGCATCATCGACGACGCGCCGTCCCGCATCCGGCAGAGCGACGGCCGCTCGGTGTTCTCCCCGCGCGCTATGTCCAGCGAGAAGTTCGCGCTGGAGGAGCACCTCAGCGACGAGCAGCGCGTCGCCGCCCGCGCCCACCAGACCGGCGCCCCGTGCCTGGCCCCGCCCACCCTCGACCAGGTGGTGAAGTCCTCCGGCGTCACCGCCGATCAGGCCGACGTCGTCCGCGGAGTCCTCGGCGACAGCAAGCGGATCAGCGTGGTCGAGGGCCCCGCCGGCGCGGGTAAGAGCTACGCGACCGGCGTCATCGCCGAAGCCTGGCAGGAGCACACCGGGGGCCGCGTGATCGGCCTCGGCCCCTCCGCCGTCGCCGCCGAGGTCCTCGGCGAGGAGGGCATCGAGATCCGGGAGAACACCACCCGCTTCCTCGACGTCTACTCGCAGGGTCTCGGCAGCAGGGAGAACGTCGAGAAGTTCCGGCTGCGCGCGGGCGACCTGGTGGTCCTCGACGAGGCCGGCATGGCGTCCACCGACCACATCACCCGCGTGTCCGAACTGTGCGAGCAGGCCGGAGCCAAGCTCGTGCTGATCGGCGACCAGCAGCAGTTGCAGTCCCCCGAGGCCGGGGGCCTGCTCCGGTCCATGGTCGAGGAGGGCCCGCACTACAGCCTCAGCAACGTGCGCCGGTTCCGGGAGCCGGACGGCACCGTGCGCGAGTGGGAGGCGAAGGCATCGCTGGCCCTGCGCCGCGGCGACGTCCGCGCGCTGGACGCGTACGAGCTGCAGGGCCGCATCCAGGGCGGCACGCTGGAGCAGATGAAGGACGCCGTCATCCAGGCGTACGTCGCGGACCACATGGCCGACCGCGAGTCCGTGGTGATGACCGCCACCAACGCCCGCGCCACCGAGGTCAGCAGGGAGATCCGTGCTCAGCTCGTGCGCCTCGGCCAGGTGGACGAGGACGGACTCCGGCTCGTCGACGACAACCGCGCCGGCGTCGGCGACCTGATCCAGACCCGCGAGAACGACGCCAAGCTCAAGGACTCCGAGGGCAGGCTCGTGCTGAACCGCCGCGTCTACCGCGTGACGGGCGTCGGCGAGGACGGCCAGCTCACGGCCGCCCGGGTGGCCGGCCGCAACGACGACGGCACCGAGCGGCTCGCCGGGACCGTCACCCTCCCCGGCTCGTACGTCGAGAAGAACGTCGCGCTCGCGTACGCGGGCACGGTGAACGCGGTTCAGGGTCGCACGGTCGGATACGGCGGGTACCTGCTCGTCGAGGAAGGGATGAGCCGTCAGCAGGTCTATCCCGGCCTGACCCGTGCTCAGCGGTACAACCGGGCGTTTGCCGCCTGCCAGGTCCCCGGCGACGAGCACCGGCTGCAGAAGCTGGACCAGGACGCGATGTCCCTGATCCAGGCCGCCGTCGAGCGCGACGGGGGCGAGATGGCCGCGCTCCAGGAGCTGCGCGAGTCGCAGGACTGGGCCGAGTCGATCCCGGCGTTGGAGCCCCGCTGGAACGACTACGTCACCGAGCACACCCGCCAGCAGTACGAGCCGATGCTCCGGCAGATGCTCAGCGAGGACCATTACAAGAAGCTCATGGAGGGTGACCCGAGCACGGTCTACCGCAAGCTCCGCGAGGCCGAGCTGTCGGGGCACGACGGGAAGCGCCTGCTGGCCGGCGCCATCGGGATGCGCCCGATGAGCTACCCCGTGCCCGACAACGTCCCGGCCCTGGTGAACTGGCGTATCGACGTGGTCCTGGAGGACCGCACGCCGGAGAATGAGCCGGTCGGCCCCGACTGGCGCGACCGCACCCCGCAGATCCCCGGCATCGAGGGCGAGGTCGCCCGCGAGCTGGCCGAAGCCATGGACGCCCGGCGCGATGTCCTCGGTGAACGCCTCACCGAGGCGCCCCCGGAGTGGGCGGTCCGCCACCTCGGCCCCGTGCCCGAGGACATCCTCGACCGCGCCGAGTGGGCCCGCCGCGCGGGCACGATCGAGGGATACCGGGAGCTGTACGGCATCGACGCGCCGAACACGGCGATCGGCCGCCTGCCCGCGCGGGGGGCGGTCGAGCAGCGCGCCGCGTGGGAGGCGGCGCACTCCGCCCTCGGCCGCACCGAGGACCAGGAGACCCTTGCGCGGACGAGCGACGCCACCCTGCGCGAGATGGTCAAGCGCTACGAGCGCGAGACGTCGTGGGCGCCGGCCTACTACGGCGAGGAGCTGTCCGAGGCCCGCCAGATGGTCCTGCGCTACGAGGAGAAGGCGATCCTGGCGCAGGCCGAGGCCGATGTGTGCGAAGACGCCGCCGAGCGTGCCGAGCTGGAGGCGCAGGCCCGCGGCTACGAGGACCTTGTGGCCAACCTCTCCAGCCGGGTCGAGGTCATGGAGCAGATCGAAGCGGCCCGCTCCGCCTGGTACGAGGAGACCGCGCCGGCCCGCGAGGCCGCCGAGGCCGCCCGCGACGAGCTCGACCGCCGCGGTGCCGACGACCAGGTCCAGGAGCAGCGGGACGTCGAGGAGGTTCCCGACGAGGAGCTCGTCGCCGAGCGGGAGCCCGACCTCGACCAGGCCCCGGAGATCGACTGGAGCGTGGAGGGCGAGACCCTTGACCACGCCCCCGAGCAGGACGCCGAGGCCGGTCTCACGTACGAGGAGCAGCAGGAGCTCGACCAGGCGCTCGCCGCGTACGAGGAGCGGCACCGTGCCGCCGCCGACGTCTCGCACGACGCTGGCCCGGAGCACGACCTCGGCCAGGCCGAGGAGATCGACTGGGGCGTGGAGGGCGAGACCCTCGACGCGGACCCGGCCGTCACCATCGACCAGGACGCCGTCGAGCCGCAGCTGCAGGAGCAGGACGAACAGCAGCGCGTCGAGGACGAGCTGGCTGTCGAGGCCGCCGCGTACCGCGAGGACCGGAGCGCGGAAGCCGAGCAGGCCCCGGAGATCGACTGGAGCGTGGAGGGCGAGACCCGGGGGGCCGAGGAGTCCCTCGACGCGCCCGAGGCCGAGCAGGCGCCGCACGTCGAGGAGACCGCCGAGGCCACGGCCGAGGTCGCCGTCGAGGTCACCACCTACCGGCCGGGCCCGGAGCTGGACGCCGCGCTCGCCGCGTACGAGCAGCAGCTGCGGGAGCAGACCGTTGCCTCCCGCGAGGCAGAGCCGGAGTACGACCTCGACCAGGCCCCTGAGATGAACTGGGAGGTCGAGGGCGAGACGACCGAGGAACGTCCGGAGCAGGAAGTCCAGGCCGAGCCCGAGGCCGAGCAGGGCGTCGAGGCCGACGTCGTCGAGGAGACCGTCGAGGAGGAGCTGCAGCCGGAGCAGGCCCAGGCCGCCACCGGGCCCACGCCCGAGGACCAGATGCGCGAGCACTACGAGCGCCAGTACGTCGAGGACGCTCTCAAGGCCGAGCAGGCCCGAGCAGCCGGCGCCCCGGAGGCCGAGGCCGAGCAGGCCCCGCAGACCGAGCAGCTCCCGGTCAACCTGGCCGACCTGCAGGAGGACCTCGACAAGGCGCACGCCGCGCTCACCGAGATTGCCGACCGCATGGCGGAGAGCAACCGGGCCGCGGCCGAGGCCGACGACGCGGTCCGCGCCGAGCAGGCCGAGGTCAGCCGCACCCGCGAGCCCGAGGTCGAGGCCGCGCCGCAGATCCAGCAGGACCAGGGCCCGATCATCAGCTACTGACACGGCCCGAGTGCCTGCTGGCCGGGCGCCCGTCCCGGCCCTTACCCTCAACCGATCAGGAGGTGAGCCGAGTTGAGCACCGCACAGGAGTGGACGCCGCCCGAGCTGCGCTCGCAGGACGAGCTCAAGGCGATGACCGCGTACGTCACCGAGAACGGGTACGGCACGACGAGCAAGACGTACGTCCGCGGCATCATCACCGCGCTGAACTGGGTGACCGGCGAACGGGACGAGTCCCCGATCACTCGCACCCGGCTTGGCCGGCCCGTCGAGGGCATGGACGCCAGCAGCGAGCGCAGCCGGGCGTACGAGGCCCTGTACGCCACCAGCGACCCCGCCCTGTGGAAGGTCACCCAGGACAACGGGCAGGACTACACGCTCGCCGTCGAGCACACGCTCGCGTGGGCCGCCGGGGGCGATGAGGGGCTGGCCGTTCCGGCTGACTGGCCCTGGCCCCAAGTCCGTTAGCCGGAAAGGCCGTAGAGGCAGCACGAAGCCCCCGACACATCGGTGTCGGGGGCTTCGTCGTCCGTGCGGCTACGAGGCCGCCACAGGCCCGGGAGCGGGCGCCTCCCGGCGATTCTGGAGGTCCCAGCTCAGGAAGCTGGACAGGACCGCGTCGTCGTCGATCGCCCGCGGGGCCGTGGGCAGCTTCGGGTCGACGTCCCAGGGGTCGTCCTGGTGGGAACCGGCCTGGATGCACTTGCCCAGCGCGCTGATCAGGCGACGCTTGACGCCGGGCGCGTAGCGGTCGTGCCAGTCCCCCGCCTTGTTCGGGGCGCCGTACGACGTGCGGTAAATCTTGATCCATTCCTGGCACAGCCAGCTCAGCTCCCGTACGGCTTCCCGGTGCCGGTACCAGCACGGCGGGATACGTTCGGCCTCGGTCGGGGAGCCCGGCACCGGGTTGTTGCTGGCGAACGCGCCGGCCTTCCAGCCGACCCAGCCGTACCCGTACTGGAGCTCGTGGCGGACCCACTTGACCAGGATGTCCCAGGCTTCACCGGCCTGCTCACGGTCCATGCCCTGGTCGAAGGACCAGTTCCACACCGCGAGCTTCTCCTCGGCGGGTTCGGCCGCCAGGGCCTTGAGGTCCTCCCCGATCTGCTTGACCGTCTTGGACAAGGCGTCCAGGCCGGGCCGGAGTGGGGCCAGGGCCTGCACCTGCTCCTGCAGGCCGCCGGTCCGCTCCTCCAGGTGGTCGAGCGCTTCCTGCACGCTGCCGAGTTGGGCGAGGGCGGTGCGGACGTCGCCGCGGTGCTCGCCCAGGGCCTCGATGTCCTTCTCGGCCTTGGCCAGGTCCTTGGCCAGCGCGAAGACCTGTCCGGCGATGCCGCCGCCGATCTCCCCCGCCATCAGCTGCTCCCCTTCGTCATCGTGACGCCGGCGCCCGTGCCCGTGCCCGTGCCGCCCTTGCGCTGGGAGGGCACGGCGGCCGCCTTGGACAGCTTCTTGACGTCGCGCCGCTTCCACAGCGGCTTGATGTGCGTGATCACGGGCGAGCACCCGGCGAAGATGATCAGGCTCTGGCGCTTGCCGAGCTTGAACACCTGCCCGGGGGTGATGACCGGCTTCTCCTCGGTGACGGTGGAGACCGAGTTCTCCCCGTTCCGGGTGGTGGTGGTCTTGCGCTGCTTCTCGTAGGTGCCGCACATGTCGCTGATGTCCTTGCGGACCTGCGTGTCGCCGATGCCCCGCAGGAAGATCCTCACGTTGGCGTCGTCCCAGATGATCCGGCCGCGCTGCTCGCCCCAGACGTCGAACAGCTGCGCGCGGGACTGGATGACGATGACCAGGGTGATTCCGCGGCCGCCGGAGTCCGGCATCCACTTGTCGACCGGCAGCGGGATCAGGTTGGCGATCTCGTCCAGGGCCCACAGGCAGGGCGGGTCCATCCGGCCGGTGCCGTTCTTGTTGCCCAGGTCGACCGTCACCGAGCGCAGGTAGTCGGCGAACATCACGAACAGCGGGGCGACCGTGGAGCCCGGCTTGTCGTTGCCGATCATGTAGAGGGTGCCCTTGTTGAGCAGGAAGGTCTCGGCGTCGAAGTGCTCGCCGGGACCCGGCAGGACCGTCTCGGCGACCCGGGGGTTCGCCATCCAGCCGAGGGCGGAGGACAGCGTGGTGAAGATGCCGTCACCCGTGCCCTGCACGACCGTCTGCCGCTGCACCAGGAGGTTCGCCCAGTCCTGCGCACCGGCCGTGAGCAGGATGTTCGCCGCCGTCTGGTCGCCGCGGTTCTGGCTCCAGGCGTAGACGTCCATCATGGTCTTGCCGCCCAGGGCGGCCGCGTGCAGGAAGCGCGAGAGGACCTCACAGGCCGTGGACTTGAAGAAGGCGTCCACGCCCGTGCCGGCGTCTCCGCCGCTGCGCGAGCCGTAGAGCAGGTAGGCGGCCCGCTGGATGGCCACCTCGCGCACCTCGCACCCGCGGATCGGGTCCCAGCGGAACGTGTTCTTCCCGCCCGACAGGCCCAGCGGGTCCCAGACCCACACGGGCCCGAGCTGCTCGCGCATGGACTTGGTGGCCAGGTGGTCGTTGACCTTGGACGACGTGTGCACGACCGCGCCGTCCCACCGGTAGATCATCGAGTTCAGGATGATGGACTTGCCCTGCCGCGAGGGGGCGAGGATCAGGTAGTTGTTCTCCGGCGTGCCCCAGATCCCGGCGGGCAGACCGCCGGAGCGCAGACGCCCGAGCGGCACGGCGTACGCCGTGGTGGGGACCTTCTTCTCGCGTCCCGCCAGGCTGGGGCGGGTCTGCTTGACCATCTCCCGGGCGTGACGCGCACTCATTTCCTCGCGGATCTCCCGCTTGGAGGCGAAGCCGGGCCGGGGCGCGTACGCCTTCCACATGGCGCCCAGGCCGCCGAGGGCCGCCACCGCGGCGACCCCGACCGCGATCCCGCCGGGTCCCATGATGAAGTCGTTGAAGGTGTTGATGTACTCGAAGATGGCCGGGTCCGGGGTGGTGTCGCCCGGGAGGCCGGGCGCCGGCGAGGCCGCCAGCTCCATGGCCGTGATCTGTGCGTGGGACATCATGCGGGGTTCCTCCGTTGTCGTGTCTCGGGCCCCCGGGGACCAGCGCTGCCATCGCCCCCCGGGGGCGGTGTCCGACTCGTCCGGTGACCTGCTTCGCACCGTATGACGGGGATCGGACACCCCTCTGCTCGTTTATTTCTGGGAGCCGCTCGGCAGCGCGCGGTTCCCGCCCTGCGGGGGCCAGGTGAGCCCCGTTGATCGAATTCTCGAAGTCCGGGCCTGTGGACAGAGTCCGCGCCGCCCGCCTGACGGGCCGCCAGCTCCGAGCGGACCCCTCCGGCGGGCCAGCACTTCCGAGCGGGCCCCGTCCGGCGGGATGCTCAGACCGGCTGACGCTGGCCGTTGATCGGCCGGGACTGCGCGGCATCCTCGGCCCGCTCGTGACCGTCTGCGCGGGAGTCGCTCGACTCCCGCCGCGCGCTGCTCGGCTCCGCGCGGCGGGAATCCGAGCGCGCGGTTTCGCCCTCCGGCTGCCGTGCACCGCCGTTGGCGATCATCGCGGCCCGGATCTTGCCGAAGTCGATCAACCAGTTGCGTGCGTTGCCCTCGGCGACCCCGTACACCGTCGCCAGTTCCTGAGCGGTCGGGAGCTCCCGGCCCTCCCGCACGGCCGCGATGTACTCCTGCCAACCCGACTGCTTCGCTTCGCTGCGGAAGGCCGGCGCCGCCGCGAGCGCGGCCGCCTCGGCCTGGCCCCCGAGCCGGTCGGCCAGCTGCGGGCGCAAGGACTCCAGCAGGGCCTGCGCCTCGGCCGCCTCGGCCCGAGTGCGGGTCGCCGCCTCGGCCGCCAGGCGCCGGTTCTCCTCGGCCTCACGCCGCAGGTCAGCGGCCCGATTGGCCGCCGTTGTGTGTTCGCGGACCGCCTGCTTCGCCTCGGCAAGAGCCGACTGCAGCCGCTCGACCTCCCCGGCGACCCGGCGGGCCTCCTCGGTCTTGGTGCGGGTCGTGTCCTCGGCGGAGCTCCGCTCGTTGACCAGACGCTGCAGCTCGTCGCGGAGCGAGGTCACCTCGGCCGCCGCCCTGTCGCGCCGCCCGGTCTCGTCGGCGATCCGGTCCTGCACCCGGGCCAGCTCGTCGGCCGCCCTGGAGAGCTTCGTCTGCTCCTCCTCGGCCCTCTCCGCGAGCCGTGCGACATTCTGCGCTTCCTCGGTCATTTCGGATTCCGCGCGCTCCCGAGCAGCTTCCGCGCGCTTCCGAGCGTCCTCCGCGCGGGTCGCCTCGGCCTTGGCCGCCTCGGTCTCCTCGGCCGCCCTGGCGAGGGCCGCCTCGGCTTCCTTCCGCGCGGCGAGAGCCGCAGCCTTCTCCTCGACCGCCGCGCGCTTCTCCGCTTCCGCGCGCTCCCGCGCAGCCTCGGCCTCGACCCGGGCCGCTTCCGCGCGGTCCGCCTCGGCTTCCAGTTCCGCCGCGCGCTCCGCCGCCTCGATCCGCTTCGCCGAGGGCAGGATGGCGACCTCCTCCATCAGCTTCATGACCGCGGGGGTGTCGGAGGTGTCGACCGTGGCGACGTCGTCCACGCGCGTCCAGCCGGCCAACCCGCGCAGCACGGCGAGCGCCTGCCCCGAGTCGAGAGCGAAGTCGGACCGGTCCATCGCGGACGTGGCCTTGCGCCGCAGCGCGTCCAGCTCGTTCACGGCCTTGGCCAGGTCCCGGCGCTTGGCCTCACGGTTCTGCACCAACTTGCCGTGCTGCAGCAGCGCGACACGCAGACGGAACAGCCGGGTCGCCGCCTTCTTCGCCAGCGTCGCGCGGGCGACCTGGCCCGACGTCGAGTTCGGGTCCACGCCGAGGCCGGAGAACGCGGCCGCCCACCCCTTGGTCCACAGCAGGGCCAGCAGCCGGACCGGGCCCGCCTTGGAGCCGTCCTCGACCTTCTCGGAACCGCGCATCCGGGCCCGGAACTCCAGCTCGATGATCCAGGAGGCGCCGATCGGCACGGCCGCGATGAAGGGGGCCGAGACCGGGTTCGGGGCGTGGATGAAGTTCGCCGTCGCCGACACGGCGACCAGGGCCCACGCGGTGTTGTGGATCAGCCGGAGCTGCGTGGTCCATCCGAGCTTGGCGTTGGCCCGCTGGTAGAGCTGGGAGAACAGCACCAGTTCCATCGCGTCGAAAATGGCGATGAAGCCCACGGCGATGATGGGGGGAAGCTGCGCGGTCTCCCGGGCGAAGCCCCACATGCCGTAGATCGAGACCACCATGCCGCCGAGGGCGACGTACGCCTGCCGGCCCATGCTGCCCAGGCCGATGACCTCGGCCTCCCGACCCTCGGCCCTGGCCCTCTCCATGTCCTCACGGCGCCGGTTGCTGGCCCGCTCGGAGGCGCGCCACACCGTACGGACCGCGAAGTACGCCGCGCCGAGCCAGGCCAGGATCACGGCGGCCGCGCAGACCGTCAGCACCCACGCCGGCGTGCCGGATACCGCGCGGTCAAGAGTCGACGACCAGTCAAATCCCTGACCGGTTCCCGCTGCCTGTGACCAGGACGGATGCACTCCGGCCGTAGTCTGGGACAGACGCATACAGACCTCCATATCTCTGCGTCACGGCCTCGGCGGTCCCTACAACCGCTGGGGCCTTCTTCGTTCTGATCAGGCGTTTCTCTTGCTCAGGTACTCGTCGAGCGCCGCGTCGAGGAGGTCCTGCAGGTTCACGTCGTGCTCGGCCGCGTAGACCTTCATCCGCTTCCGAACCGAGGCGCGGACCCGCCCGCTGATGAGGACTTTGTCCTCCGCCTTCGGGTCCTGTTCTGCCTGCTCATCGGGCACTTTGCTGCTCCTCGGTGGTCGTTCCAGCACGTCGAGCACCATCTTCCCCTCCTGTCGCCAGCCGGTGAGTGGACACGAGCATACAGCTAACAAGCTAGGAAGTCACGAAACTAGGTTGTTGACAACGTAGCTCCGATGGGGCTTACTGGAATGGCGAGAGGGCCGGGGTTCCCGCCCCGGCCCTCTCGGACCGGCCGGAGTTCGAGCTCCAACCGGTCCCGGACACCCCTGCCGTTCTCACCGAGAGGGATCTCCAGTGCGCCATCTTCCCAGGACCACCCGCGTTCTGACCACGCAGGTCAACACCGACACGGCCCCCGCGCCGGACGGGCGCCGGGTGCTGATCGTGGGCCGGTTCGCCCCCGCCCGCCTCATCTGCGACAACTGCGACGGGTTCGAGTCCGTCAAGGTCGTCATCGGGGGCGAGCTCGTCACCGTCGACTGCACCGTGTGCACCGCCCCGGCCCCGTCCGCCGGCCTCGACGACGTCCTCGACGACATCGAGGGCCAGGACGAGCGCCGCGGCTTCGAGGCCGAGGACCTGCTCGTCGCGGGGGCGGTGGCCTGATGAGCGACACCGTCAAGGACCTGCAGGCGCAGGCCGCGAAGGACTACGCCCAGCACAACAGCCCCGAGCGCCAGGCCGAGGCCCGCAACCAGTCCGCTTTCGCCCGCATCCACGGGAACGAGGCCGCCGGCAGCGCCTCCCAGAAGGGCGGCCGGGGATGAGCGACCTGCCCATGCGCCCGACCGCCCACGAGCGCGACGGCCGCGACGAGACCACCTCGGTCGCCGCCGAGATGGCCCGCACGGCGCACGAGCTGCACCTCGACGGCTACACCGACGCCGAGGTCAACCGCGCGCTCGTCGCCGACGAACTCACGATCGAGCTGCTGATGCCGAAGCCGGGGGGTGCCCGATGAGGAACCCCCTGCGCCCCCTGATCGGCAGGGTGAGCCACGCGTTCGGCGTCACCCTCGGCGCGATCGGCGTGGTCGAGGACGCCGTCGCCACCGTCCGCAGCCACCGCCTGACCCGGGCCGACAACGAGCAGCTGGCCGCCTCGGCCCGCAACACCGCACTGGCCGAGGCCCGCCGGGGCTGCACCCACTCCCCGGCGTGCCCGCCGGCCGCCGCGCCGGACCGGATGAAGGCCGTCGAGGTCTGGGCCGACGACGCCTGTGTCTACCTGTGCAACGGGCTCGTGCTCGCCGCCCGGGAGACCCAGGCCCCGGACTCCCCGTCCGGCCTCTACACCGCGATGCCGGAGAAGGAGAGCACGCTGTGACGACCGACGACCGCGTCCAGACCACCGCCGTCATCGCCCTGCTCGCGGCCCTCCTCGGTGCCCTGTGGGCGCTGCAGCGCGGGTTCGACCCGCAGGGGGTCGCCCTGACCGCCGTGCTCGCCTACGGAGGCGCCCTGGCCTTCACCGGCCCTCTGCAGGCCCCGCTCGGCGAGTCGGTGGTGACCAGCGTCAAGTACGCCGTCGTCACCGTCGTGTTCGCCCTGTGGGTGCTCGGCGCCGGAGTGTTCGCCGGGTGGCAGCTGCTGCGCGAGCGCCGCACCGCGACCTCGAAGGGGGTGTTCGCGTGACGACGCTCGCCGACGTCCTCGGCAGCGAGACCGAGGCCAACCGCTGGATGGAGAGCCGCGCCCGCGGACTCGTGCTGTGGAAGCGCGTCGCCCCGCAGGACGCGTACCGGCTCGTCGAGGCCGCCGTCGCCGAGCACGACCCGGCGATCCTCGCGGAGCTGGGGCAGGTGTGGACCCGGCGCCCGGAGGCCGCCGAGTCCGGCCTCCCGCCCGTGCTGTACCTGACCCACTGGCTTGACCGCGACCACCTGGTGGCCGAGGACGGGGCGACCGGGTCCGCCGTGGTCCCGCTGCTGACCCTGCACGCCTACGAGCTCGACTACTGGCAGCGGCCGGACCAGCCGTGACGCCGCGCCAGCCGTTCTCCGAGGACATGGTCGGTGGCCGCCAGCTCCGCCTGTTCGACGAGGACGCCGAGTCCGGGCCCGCCACCACGGCGGGCCCGGCCCGGGGCGCCACCGAACCCACCACCGACACCGACGACACGTCCCGGACGGAGCCCCAGCCGTGACTTCCCCCGACCAGCTCCCCGCCTGGTACAGCCAGCACCTCCCGGCCCCGGCGCCGCAGCCGCAGTACGACGGGCTCACCCTGCTGATCGCCTACTCCGGCAGGGTCGTGCCGGTCATCACCACCTCGACCGCGCTGATCCTGGCGAGGATCTGGCACGAGCAGGGCGCCGCCCACAGCGTCGGCGACATGGCGCTGATGATCGCCCTGTCCGCCGGATCGTTCGCGGCCGCGTGCGTCTCGGCCGCCCACCGCAACGGCGACGCCGTCACCACCGCCGCCGCCTTCACCGCGTCCGGGGCGTTCGCCGTCATCGGCCCCGCCGCCTACACGGAGTCGTGGGCCCTGGCCGTGCTGCTCTGGCTCGTCGCCACAGTCCTGGTGTACGTCGTCTCGTCCCGGCACTGGCGGACCGCCCGGCAGCTGCGCGAGGCCCGCGCCCACGAGCTGGCACTCGCCCGGCTCGACAGCGCCACCACCGTGGCCACCGCCGTCATCGACCGCGACGCGAAGGCGCAGGCCCTGGCGTACGGACTCACGCTCGCCGCCGCCGTCGAGCACCGCGCCCAGCTCGACCCGATCACGTACGACCCGGCCGCCCTCACCAAGGCCGGACTGCCCGAACTCCCTGGTCACACGGCTGACAGCAGCAGTGACCACGCGTGAGGATGGCCGGGCAGCGGAGAAGGGAATCCCGATGAGCACGCAGGACCACGGCGACCAGGACGAGCGGCCCGACGAGGTGACGTTCGGTCCGGACTGGACCGTGACCCCGCGCGTGGCCGCCGGCCTGCTCGGCATCGAGCACCGCCAGGTCCTGCGGCTCATCGACCACGGCGACCTCACGGTGCAGTACGAGGGCAGGGTCCGGCTCGTCGAGCTGGACAGCATCTTCGCCCTGCGCCGCGACCGCCCCCTCCCCCGTCGCCCGGCCGCCCACCCCGCCGACACCGACAAGGACAAGGAGCACCGCCAGCATGACCACTGACGACCCGTGGGCGACCAGCACGGTCCCGGCCCCCGCGACGCCCCAGCAGGCGTACGAGGACGCCCTCGACTCGGCCGGGTACGGCGCCGCCGCCCGCGCCCGGTACATCGCCGAAGCCGCCGATCCCGAGTACGCCGAGTGCGAGTGGGACAACAACATCGTCCCGGCCGCCGAGGCCGCCAGCCTCATCCCGGAGCCGCCGCCGTACGAGCCGACCGTCGAGGAGCAGGTGCGCGAGTGGTGCAACCGCGCCGCGTACCGGCAGTTCGACGCCGCCCACGGCGACCCGGCCCCTTGGGACCTCACCCACCAGGACGTCGACACCATCCGGGCCGACACCGAGCGGCTCGTCGTCGAGCGCGGGGAAGAGCTGGCCGCCTTCCTGCAGGCCAACCCGCAGACCGGCGAGGAGCCGGCCGGAGCGTACGACGACCAGGTGTTCGCCCTGCTCGCCGAGCCGACCGTGGTGGTCCTGTGCGGCAGCACGAGGTTCATGGAGGAGATGGTCGAGGCCAACGCCCGGGAGACCGCCGCCGGCCGCATCGTGCTCGCGCCCGGGTGTGACCTCAAGACGCCCCACCCGCTGTGGAGCGACCCGGCCGCCGTCGAGGCCCTCAAGCCCCGGCTGGACGCCCTGCACCGGGCGAAGATCCGCGCCGCCGACGAGGTTCTCGTCGTCGGGGACTACCTCGGCGACAGCACCCGCGCCGAGATCGCGTACGCCCACCAGCTGGGCAAGACCGTCCGCTACACCCACCCCGAGATCGAGGAGACCGCGAAGTGATCCGTGTCATCACCGGCGCCACGCACCGGTACTACGAGGGCAAGGTCGAGGAGGCCGGGAAGGTCCCGGGGCTGGAGCGCCTGCTCCGGGAGGCGCAGGGCGACGCGGCCATGTGGCAGGCCCAGTCCGAGGACTACCAGCAGCAGCGCGACCAGGAGCGCGAGCGCACCGAGCAGCTCACGGGCGAGCTCCGCGACCTCCAGGCCCGCCTCGACGGGCAGCAGGAGGAGTTCACCCGCCAGCTCCGGGAGGCGAGCAAG
>NZ_JBEYVS010000053.1:0-40231 GCF_040644095.1 Streptomyces sp. NPDC047028 | reverse complement strand
GTGCAGTTTGGCGCACTCCAGCAGCCCGGCCGAGTCCCGTACGGCGGCGGCGGCCTGGCGGGCCCAACGAGTCCGCGCGGTCTGCTCCGCAGACACGCCGCGCCGCCGCTACGCGGCGGAAAAAAGCGCCGCGCTCCGCGCGGCGCCGGCAGCTCCGCTGCCCAGCGGACAACTCCGTTGTCCTAGACTCGAAATTGCTCCGCAATTTCGAGTAGAACGGAATTCGCTCCGCGAATTCCGTTCAGCTAGGCCGCAACGGGTTGTTCACTCGTTTTGGTCCCCGTCCGCCTGGGCCACGACGTGGGGACTCACGATGGCGCGGCCGACGCTTTGTACCTGAGCCCAGAGAGCATTCGCCTTAGCACCCATGTGTTGCGTGAGCTCGGGCAGCGTTGGCGTCCCTTCCTGGACAGCGGTGTAGGTGACGGAATCGGCGACGTAGCGCCCTGGCCCATCCTCAGCCCAGGCATCCTCCGAGACCCTGCCCTCGACTCTGATCAGCCATTTGGTCGCTTTTTTCTCGACGTATTTCACCGCATCCGGCGTCGACGCCTCCTTGAACATTGCCTCGACTGTGGCGGTCAGCCCCTTCCAGGCTAGTTTGGTTGCCTCATCGAATGTGTGATCTCTATTCGCCCCACTGGTAAGGCAAGTCTGATTGAAGTTTTTCTTTCCGTTGCCGCCGAAATCGGCGTTGATGACGTGCCCCGATACCCAAGTTCCCCCGTAGTGCGCCCTAACGGTCTTGATGCACGACGGGAGGTTAGCATCCGCATCCGACCCCAATCCGCCCGACGAGAGAGGGTGTGCCTTAAGTGACACGTAGGCCCGCTTGCACCCACGCGGGCCGCCGAATGCTTCGCCACCGGCCGCTGGCGCATTATTTTCGATGAGCTGCGCGAATGACTTCCCCGCCTTCGCGCGCTGGGATCGTCGTGAAGCGATGGCGGTTTCGGCCATTTTCTTGACCTTTTTCTTCGTGGCTGGCTTGCCACGAGCTTTGACCTGTACCTTAGCTGCGTTTTTTAGCTTCCTCTTGGGCGTCATTGGTTTCCCGCTCCTTCGCGCAGCATGCTCTTGCAGGTATCTCCGATTCTGTCGGCCCGGGGCCCCATACGCTCGTCCTTCTCAATGCTATCCGTGGCTCCGAGGTGGCTGGGGTCCAAACATTTCTCGTGGCCGATCTATTGCCTCATCGATTTTCCGCAAGTCGGTGATGCCTTGAGAATTGCCGTAGACGGCCATCGCGGCTCCTCCCTTCCTCGTCCAAGCGTGGGCCTGCGCGCTGAGGTGTCGAGCGATGGCCCCAGTACATCCACGCCTGGGCTCGTCGTCCAATGTAGGCACCGGCTGGCCGGGACCGCATCCGAGCCGGCGCCGGGTGTCGCTCGCTCGCGAAGACAGGCAAGCTGAAGTTGCCCCGGCTGCGGGGCGGGACCAGGCTGTATATGAGGATCTCCAGCTGGGCTACTCCCGGCTGGAGGTGTGCCCCAGGGAGTGGGCCCGCGACGCCAACCAGGGCGGCCAGGCCCGCGCGCAGTGGTCAGGAAAGGAAGAAGCAATGTCGAACCCGGTGGAAAGGAAGAAGTCCAGGAGAGGCCCTAAAGAGGAAAAGATGTCTGGGGAGCAGGCTAGGCGGGACAGGGAGGAAGAGGCAATCCGGAGAAGGAAACAGGAGAAAGAGAAGAGGGAGTGGCTGAAGCATGTCTTGGGCGATCGGGGGATCGAACAGGTCCGCTCCGTTGCGAGAGAATTTGTCGAGGAATATCCACGTGACGTCCTCGAGCAGTACGAGAAAGAAAAATTTGTCATGGACGTGGGTGGGGCCGAGGAAGTCCGAGATTCCGCCCCCGAGCGTAAGGAGCTCGACGTCCGCGAGGAGCTCTTTGACCAGGCGTACGTAGTGAGCATGGCCAAGGAGTTGAGCGAGGAAATCATAAACGAAGTGCTGCAGGAAATAATCAGCGAGACTCCCCAGGGGCCTTCCGAGCCCGTGATCTCAGTCGAGGAACTCAGGACCGAGATGGGGAGTGGTCTGTTTGAATTTCGAAGCGAACTGGCGCTCAGTCTGAAGACATTGATCGAGGATATTCTGAGGCAAGGCGATCCCGCGATGACGGAACCTGTGGGCTGACCACGGGGCAAAGGCGCGGGGGTGGGCGGCTCCTGTGGGTCGTCCGGTGGCGGGTGTTGCGGAGCTGATCTATGGCCTCGGGGACGCGCGGTAATCGGAACGTTCGTCAAGAAAGAGGCGTGGCAGTGACTCAACCGGACTGGCAGGACCCAGGCAATGTGAACGAAACGGCCGACGGGAGTGACCTCATCCGCAGGGCGGTCACGTCTCTAACGGACCGAGAGCCGCCGACAGCCGAAATCGTCCAAACACTTAAGGCCCGTTATTCCTCCCCGGCTGCTCCAGCCGGGTGGGAGATCGCCGAGCTGCAGAACGATGACCGCGGCACCCTTTACAGGGAAATCACCACGGGTCGCCTTTTGTGTCTGAAAAGGGGCACCCAAGATTGGCTCCTGCCGCTACCAGCCACTCCCGCGCCGACTGACGTAGAAGCCGGCGTAGGTGCGGCGGTGGTGGATCGACAGCAGCGCATCGAAGACATTCTCGCGGGGATGCCGAAGCCGGAGTCCGGGCCGGGCGCGAGCGAAGCCGCGGATGAGATGAGAAAGGCGATCGCGGTCGTATTCGATGAAGCGGTGGATGGGTTCTTGCAGAGAGATGAAAGCGGGTCGCTCTAGTACTTCAGTCGTATGGCGACCGCTTGGCGACCGCTCCACCGAGTCCGAAGACAAGGCGGTCCAGCTGATGCTGGACCTGCTGAGCCGGACATCGCGCCGGGGGGCGTTCAGCGGCAGGAGGGGGCAACCGTGTGTGGGTGCCGGCCCTCTACGCAAGGGTTGGAGCTCTCGCTGCAGGGGGCTGCCGCGGAGACCCTCGCCGGAGCTCCTCGATCAGGGTCGGGCTACAGGTCGAGGACGGCGCGTAGGGCCTGATCCACGCGGGCCATAGCCACAGGGTCAATCGGGCCATGGAGCTTTGCGCCCTCGAACCGGTCGGTCCGCATTTGGACGATGTTGACAGCGACGGCGGTACAGGGGAGCGGGTCGCCGAACACCACCGACATGGCGGTGTCCGGGTAGCGCCCGCTGTCGTGCAGCACGATCGCAAGGACAGCCCCGTACGACTGTTCCAAGCCGGTCAGGCTGATGATCAGGACGTTGCGGCCATCGGCGAGGGTCCAAATTTCACCGCGATTCACAGGGTGTCGCCCTCGCCCGTGAGGTCGTCACCGAGGCCGAGCGCAGCGAGCTGCTGCGCGGCGTCCAGGGTGGCGGCACGGCGGGCGGCGCGCACTACGTACGCGTTCACGCTCAAGCCGGCCTCGGATGCGGCCGCCTTGATCGAGGGGGCAAGTTCATCGGGGATGCGCAGGGTCATAGTGGTGACAGGCATGATTGCATACTAGCCACCGAATGACGGTGGCATAAGACGGTTGCGTCGATCGTCCATCCATCACTCGCGCTTCAAAGAAGGGGGAAGACCATCCTGGGCCGTGTCACCCCAGCGATGACGCATTGACAGATTGTGTGACTGTCTGAGTGACCGACGGCAGGATGCTCGTTTGCGTCACGGTGCCGGCAGCAGAGGGCGGGGTGACGGTTATCGTGACGAGGGAAGTCACGGGCGCCGGGGTGACGGTCACGGTGACGGTCTCTGTCGGTGAGGGCGGCACTGTTTCGGTGACGGTCGAGGTGACCGGCGCGGGAGTGATCGATTCGGTGACGGTCGCGGTCAGAGACGCCGCGGTGACAGTCACCGGCACCGTGACCGTCTGAGTGATGGTCTGGGTGGGCGGCGAGGCCGTCACCGTTGTCGTCACGGGCGACGCCGTGGTGGTCACTGTCACCGGCACGGTGACAGTCTGTGTGGGGCCGGACGCGGTCACGGTGTGAGCCACGGAGGCGGTTACGGTGACCGTGGCAGTGGGCTGAAGTGAGCAGATTTTGGTATGCGGTGTGCGATGCCAGTGTCCCGCGTGACACGAGGAGTGCTTGCCGCCCGGCTGGTGCCGTAAGGCAACTGCGGCCTTCGAAGCCGTATGGGCCGTGTTGTCGTGATCCGCCGAGACACCGGCCGTGGTCAGTCCGACCACCCCCAGCACACATGCGGTGGTCAGAGCTGCGATTCCCACCGGAAGACGTCGTGTTCCGTGGAGAGCCATGACAGTGACCTCAGCTGGACGGAGTGTCTGCTGATTCCAGCCTACGCCGTTGTGTTGCCCATGCGATGGCCACCCTGTTCACTGCCGCTACCGCCAGTCCGGGGGTTCTGTCCACGAGAAATATTGATGGCGAACACCGTCAACACCTCGGCGGGTTCCCAGCTCTCAGCGGCCCTGCGCTGCGGTCGGCGGTCGGGCGGGCATGAGGCGATACTGGAAGGAACGGTGCCCCGGCATCGGTGAGTACGCGGGCAGCAGATGCACGGATCGCCCGAGAGGTTGCCGATCGTGGTGGCGTGGTGACGAGCTGCTGGGGCGGCTCGCCTTTCGCGGACACGGGCAGGAGGGAAGGAACGATGTCCCATCCGGTTGGCAGGCCGCAGGCGCCACATGCTCCGGCTTCCACTGCCCCGAGCGGCAGTCGCTCTCGACTGCCGGAGAACTACGACACACCAGCGGGCCTCGACGTGGCCGGGCCTGTCCTGCAGTTCACGGCGACGGACCCGCCGTCCGACGCCGTCGTGTCGAAGCTGCGCCTCATGCTGCGGAAGGTCGCCGGCCGGCCTTCTGAGGACACCGAGGCCACCGCCGCTCTGGCTCAGTGGTATCGCGATGGTGTGGCCACCCTCCGCGAGGCCGCCGCAGCACAAGGGATCTCCCTGGACGGCGTCACCACCGAAGAACTCATGGGGCTTCTTGACGCAGAGGCACAAAAGCAGAGATAGGCGGCGCTGTTCTGGAGTGCTTTGCGCTCGCTGGTAAGCCGCTGCGCCGGTCCGGCCCTCAGGTATCGCCGGCTCCGCTGCCCGTGCATCGCGCGGACCGGGACCACTGCGGACGGCCCACCCATCCCGCACCGAGGCCGTCGACTCCGAATCATGGCGAAGAAGAAGGTGCATCCATGACGTCGCCGCCACCTCAAGACTGGCTGACCAGGTTGATGGGCACGCTGCGTTCCTATGTCTCCTCGAACCCGCGCCCCCAGACTTCCCGCGCGTCCGAACCGCAAGCACGGCAACAGGCAAGTCGCCACGAGGAGCGGAAGCAGCAGCCTCACGACCTGACGCTCGATGAGTTCGAGCAACTGGCAGATCAGTTCGTTATTCCCGGACGGCAGCAGGAGACCAAGCTCGTGCGGTCCTACAGCCCGGCCGTGGTGCGCGACGCGCCCCCTGACCAAGGGGAGGAGGTGGAGGAGGAGAAGACCGTCCATGCCCCCGAGCAAGAGGAGAAGTCCGGGTCCTCCCTGGCACAGCCTCGGTGCGGCGCCTTCTGCGGTGAGGACCTGGACTTCGAAAGCGGCGCCGGTGAGAAGGCCGTCATGCGCTGTCCTGACGGAAACAGTGCACAACATCGGGCGACGGGCCCCTTCTTCCACCGCGACTGTTTGGTCTCACCCGGTGGACTGTGTGGTGGGTGCAGGTTCCCGATCAGCGATGACCGCTACTGGGTGAAAAAGCCGAGCATTCCGACGACGAAACCTCCGGAGGTCTGGGCGGACAGGACGGCTGCTCGGTGGCAGGCCGCGTTCGTGCAGGAACAAGAGGGGCAACTCTGCTATGCCACCTCGGCGTCGGCTGTGTGGCAGGCTTTCGGCCATCCTGCCAAGACGCCGAGGGAATGCGCCCACGACTTCGCCTACAGCCACTTCGGTGAGGGTCGCTTCGCCGACTACAAGAGGGAGTACGACGGTCTGCGGTTTACTTATCCAGGGTGGACCGTGCGGCAGCGCCAGGCCCGTATGAGTCAGGACGCGATCGAGGAACTGACATACACGCAGGGTGAGCCCATCCTCACGGGGATAGGCGTGAGCACGACCAGGAGGAACACCATCGCATTCGCTGCACCGGGTGGCTCCCAGGACCGGGTCAACATCCGAGGCGCGGTCGACGACAACAAACTCATCATGGCAGGAAGCAACAATCACTGGGTCGTGGTGTTCGGCTACGGGACCTCCGACAGAGGGGGACAACGAGTCGACTACTTCGATCCCATCGACGGAAGTGCTCGCCAAGAGAGCTATGGGGCATTCATCAGCGAGTTCGGTGAGGAATGCATCGTCGTCGGCTGAACCGGAGCGACCGGCACCTGTGAAGCGGGAGCGCCCTCGGTCAGCGGCCGGCGGGCACGGAAGGTGACCGCCGCCCGCCGGTGAACGTGGAGAGGTATGCGGGCTCGAGTGAGCTCTTTCGGACAATCCGCGAAGCCTGGGGGATCAACTCTGCCGTTGTTTCCCCTTCTCGCGACTAGCGTCATTCACACTCAACTATTCGTGAATGACGATCTTCATCGACGGGACAGCGGTCTGACCTGTACACATCATGTTCACACGGCCCGTACGACCTGGGTGCGTCTGAAACGCGCTCTGCCGACTGGCCTTTGACGGTTGCTCAGGTGAAGCTTCTCGCGGCCCGGACGCCCTCCCGGGCTTCCCGTTCCGAAAGAAGGAGCTGTCATGCGCCTGCGTCTTGCCGGTGGCGTCATAGCCGCTGCCAGTCTGATCACTGCCACTCTCGTCACGACCTCCGTCACGGCAACCGCCGCGCCGACGAGCCTCTACGCCCCTTCCGCGCTCGTCCTGACGATGTCCTACCCCGGCGGAACCACCGACACTGCGGCTCGTGCCGTCACGCTCAGCTGCGCGCCAAGAGCAGACGGGACCCATCCCGACGCCATCGATGCCTGTGCGGAACTCCGTAGTGTGCACGGACAGCTCGACGCCCTCGTCCCCCCGGCATCGGACCAGGCCTGTACGAACCCCTCGTCACCGGTCACCATCACGGTCGACGGCGTCTGGCAAGGGACCCACACGTCCTGGAAGCACGCGTTCGCCAACTCCTGCGAGATGAACAACGTCGCAACGCAGAGCAGTCTCTTCAACTTCTGAGCCCCGGGGGCGTCCACCGACCTCAGTTCGTCCAATTACGGTGAGGTACCGGCCCGCGGGGCCGGCGCCTCACTCATTTGCTTGCGTTTGCAACCATCGAACGCCGGTGCATCCGCCAGCCGCAAAAACGATGCCCCTGGCGACCACGCAGAGATCATTGCCTGATTCGCCGGGGAACTTCGGCCCAGAGGACTACTCGCCGCTGATCCGGCTCTCAAGAACTGCGATGCGCTCCTCGTAATCGGCAAGGAGCGCGGCCAGTCTTCTCACGCTGTGCGACTGATATTCGCTCCTGGGCGATGCATCCGCCGGCAGGCACTCCAGCAACAGAGTCTCGATTTCATATGCGTCCATCGAAGTGACCACTCCTCACGCGTATCCGCCGCTGTCACCGACCGTACACACAGGGGTTAGGCGCAGCGCGCTGAGCCGGGCCATCAGCGAATGGCGCTCGCCGGATCCACCAGGACCGGGTCGCCGTGTCTTCGACCTGGCTGCCGAGGTTCGGGGGAAACCGGCATGCGGGTCCGGGAGGCCGTCATACGGTACGCCCCTGGAGATGCGGGCTTGCATCGGTGCAGATGCGGCCCCGGTCACGCTCCGGGACGTCTTTGCTCTTCCTGGACCCGTGCAGGTGCGGTCGCGTCCCCTTTGGAGTCTGCGTGGGGATGACGACGTTGAACGATCCGGGAGAGAACGCGGCGTCCCGCACGGATCATGACCATGAACCCAACCATGGCAGCGCCCTCTCCAAGTGAAGTCTCGGGTCACCCAGGACTGTCAAGGGCATTCACCTCGCAAGGTCAGCCTATATCCACGCGCATGGGCGTGCTGTGTATGGGTTTCAATTCGCCGTATGGGGTTCCATTCGTCACGGGCGAGGACGTTGTGGTTCATGGGGAGGTATGACGCCACGAGGCAGTCGCGGCGGTCCTGCCGTCGAAGGGACCGGCCGGGGGTCGCTCGTCGACAGGCGGCGACGAGCGGGTCGCCGCGAGCCGAGCACCGATGGCGGCCCGACAGGTGGATGAGCGCCTCGGTGTGGGCCGGGGTGGTCGCGGGAGGCGCTTGCTGTCGAGGGTTGAGGCATGCCTGCCCGATGGGGCAGCAAGGGTTGCTTTACAGGTGTCCCGGTGGCTTCTTGATCCAGTGTCTGGGGAATGCGAATCTCCCTAGGAAAGGATGGCTCTGACGATCAGAACAGGAAGCGCGTCTCGCCAACGGAGTGGTTCCATCACCCTGAGTACTTGGCTGTTGGATTTAGAAGGAGCAATCCACGTGGCTACACCAGAAGATCCCACAAGCCGCACGCCGCCGCAGACCGATCTTTGGCCTTCGACGCAGACAGCTGTTTCCCGTGCTGTGGAGAGCTTCGTAAGAGAACAGCCCCCATCTTTTGACCTGGGAGCGTTTCGCGAAGTCGAATGGATCACGAGTGATAGCGAACCTCAGACTCAGGAGCGAGAAGAGGAGGAAGAGGAAAAGGAGATCGGGAGAATGATTCCGGATTCGACGACGGGGTCGGGCGGTGGTTTCAACCTGGATGCACATATGTCGAGCAGGAGCGAATGGGTCACGGATTACAGCCAACCCGGTACTCGGGATCAAGAGGAATTTGAGACCACGACGTCGGAATCCAGGACACATGAGGTCAAGGAGTCCGAGTCCGAGCGAAAGATGGGGGGGAACGTGGATGAGCTAGCGAGGAAGAAGTACCTGCAGGAAACTGTCCCAACGCTTCTCCAAAAAGAGGACTGCCCCATCTGCTTGGAGACCCTATTTCCTGTCACGGACAAGCCAGTTGTCAAGTGTCCCAACTGGCAGCGCCCGGTGCACGCAATAAATAATACCGGGTTCCTCTATCACAGAGAGTGCACAAAAGAGTGTTGGATGTGCGAATACCCGCTGGACCAGGAAGGGTGTCTCGTCGACGCTCCGGACGCTATTCCCGCCGCCATCTCGGACGATGACTCTCAGGAATTTCGCCAAGTCGCTGCCAGGTGGCAGAATTCCTACGCCCAGAAGCAGTTGCTAAAAGGCTCCACGTGTTATGCAGCGGCCATGTCCATCGTCTGCAGCGCATACGGACTCCCCAGAAGTCAAGAACAATGTGTCATAGACGACATCCTCGTGAGAGAGAAAGGATCAAAGGACCGAGCGAAATGGGACTGGCACTATGCGGCGGCGGTGAAGCGACTGAACGCAGACCCCGGGGTGAAGGAAGTCTGGAATGAGATAGTAAAGAATGGAAATTCGCTCGACGCCCTGCAGGATAATACGGGGGGATCCCCGCAGTTCGAAGCGGCCGGACTGCTTGGTGAGGGCCATGAACCGTTCTCATTCGGCGGAGACGAAGACGTAACCGTCAAGAAAGTGATCGCGGACAACCATCTCTTTATGATCGCCAGGCCCGCGTCGAGCCACTACTATGTGGTTGTCGGATATGTGGAGAGGGGGAATGACAAGCGCCTCATTGTTTGCGACCCCATCGACGGCTCGATAGGCGACCGGTTGACATACAAACATTTCGCCGAAGGCAAAGGCACAGCTTGGATTGTAGTGTCAGAACGGTAGGGGACGTTCGAGAGAGCGGCGACGCGATGTTCTATCGCCCGTCAGGAAGCGCAGCCGTGGTGTGCTGCCCGCCGCATGGCGAGGATGACGTCCTCGGCGGTGCGGCTGGGAGCGTCGTTCCAGAACGGGAGGCTCCATCCGATCTCCCTCTCCAGCCGCTCCTGCGCGTCACAGGCCAGAGAAATCAGCTCGTCCGCCGGCCCTTCGTGAGCGATGGTCGCCGATCCCCACACGGCTCGGTATAGGGCGCCCACAGCACACACAGGTGCCGTCTTGGAGTGCGCACGTCCCTGTTCCCCGGTATCCGCGGGGCCTGCGGCACAGACCTTGTACAGGCTGCCCTGGTGCCAGCCATCCCTTTCGATCAGGGCAGCCGCCGTCAGCAGGAGTTCCTCGGGAGTCACGTCGTTCTCTCGCAGCGGTGGTCGATGGTGAGCGTGTTTGCTTCAGGGGCCCTCACGCGACCATCGCGGCGCGCGGGAGGGCTGCGACGTTCGGGAGATCTGGCTCGTGTCCACCGTCACCCAGCACGGTGAGGAATGAGTGAGCCCAGCGGTGGACGTCCCGTTCGAAGACGTGCCGCCGCAGGCATCCCATGCGGCTCCGGGCGTCGGCTTCATCCAGCTCCAGCGCTGCGGCCATGACGTCTTTAAGCTCGCTGAGATGGTAGGGATTGACCAGCAGCGCCCGGGTGAGTTCATGTGCGGCGCCGGCGAACTCACTGAGCACCAGTGCCCCGCCGAGATCGGGGCGGGCGGCAATGAACTCCTTCGCCACCAGGTTCATGCCGTCTCGCAACGGCGTCACCAGCATGACGTCGGCGGCGCGGTACAGGGCGGCGAGTTCGGTGTGATCGACGGTGGTGTGCATGTAGTGCACGGGAACCTGACCGACCTGTCCGAACGTCCCGTTGATCTGCCCGACTTGCGCTTCGATGCGGGCGCGCCGGAGCCGGTAGTGCTCGACGCGTTCTCTGCTCGGCGTGGCGATCTGGACCAGTACGGTGTCTTTCGCGGCGGCCCGGCCGTCGGCCAGCAGTCCTTCGAAGGCGCGCAGCCGTTGGTCGATGCCCTTGGTGTAGTCGAGGCGGTCCACCGCCAGCATGATCTTCCGGGAGCCGCCCAGTTGACGACGAATCTGCCGTGCTCGCTCACGAACGACTTTGCTGCGGGCCAGCTCTTCCATGGCTGACGCATCGACGGAGATCGGGAAGGCACCGACGCTGACTTTCCTGCCGCCGCTGAGCACCTTGCCCAGGAGGGGCGGCCGCTGTGCCTCACGCACGCTTTCGTGGCCGCGCAGCCTGCTGACCAGGTGCAGGAAGTTACGGGCGCCGCCGGGCAGCTGGAAGCCGATCAGGTCGGCTCCGAGGATGCCGTCCATGATCTGGGTGCGCCAGGGAAGCTGGAGGAAGAGTTCAGGCGGAGGGAAGGGGATGTGCAGGAAGAAGCCGATCCGCACATCGGGGCGCAGCGCCCGAAGGAGCGCCGGGACCAGCATGAGCTGGTAGTCCTGAACCCAGACGGTCGCTCCTGGGGCGGCGAGCGCGGCAGCCTGCTGAGCGAAGCGCTGGTTGACGCGCTGGTAGCTGTGCCACGATGACTGGTCGAAGTCCGGCGGCACCATCACATCGTGAAACAGCGGCCACAGTGTGGCGTTCGAGAAGCCCTCGTAGTACTCCCGGTACTCGTTCTCGCCCAGCGGCACGGCCTGCATGTGGATTTCTTGGTCGGGAAGGGCGGCTTCCGTGACCTGGGTGGTGGTCCCGGCCCAGCCCACCCAGGCGCCGCGCCGGGCACGCAATATGGGTTCGAGGGCGCTGACCAGTCCTCCCGGGCTGCGTCGCCAGCGCGGTGCGCTCGGGTCGCACGTGTCCAAGTGGAGGGGCAGCCGGTTGGCGACGACGACGAAGTCGGCCTGGGAGGCCGTGGACTGACAGATGCTGGGTGTGTCCACGTCGTACTTTCTTTCTTGGCCGGCCAGCCCGGGGCTCAGCCGCGTGCATGGGTTATGGGCGTCTTAGAACGGCAGGCCACGCTTTCCAGTAACCTGCCGGCGGCGAAACCCCGACTCTCCACTGAATATCAAGCGAGGGCTCGCCTGTTTTCTCGGGGTACTGCCGAGGGGTGCGGTCCCTCCGCTCTAAGTTTCCCGCACCCCTCGGCCTCCCCGACGGCACCGTGCCGTTTGTTCGTCAGGCGTTCCGGGGGAGGTCAGCCTGGTCGAACAGCGGGCAGAGACACCGAGGTGGCCGGTCGGCTCCACACGGTCTCCGAGTGCGTTTCGAGGCACAGTCCGCGCTGGCGTCATCCGCAGACTATTCGCCCTCGCGGTGCAATGAGATTCTATGCGTGTGACAGGTAAAGACCCGTTAAGGGGTATGGCTTTCCCGCATGAAATGCACCGTGACGCGCTGTCCCTTCGGAGGCCGGCGAGTTAGGGGTTCCGGGGGCCGCGAACAACGGAACTCCGTTCGGACCGGAGCGGGCAGTGGGGTGGACTGCCCGCCGAAGCAGTCCGGTCGCACGGGGAGTGCCTGCTGCGTCGGAGGGGGCCACAACGGCCTGGTCGCCGCCGTGCGAGACCTCGGGCTGGACTTCCGCGTCCGGGGCCGCACCATCGCGTCGTACACGCCGGTGGAACGTGGCGGCCGGCCCACCGGGCTGCTCGTGGCGGCGGGGAGTGAGCGGGGTTGCCGGGGCACAACGCGGCAATAGCCGTGCTGGAGGCCACCGGCTGAAGCGCTCTGGGAGCCGCGGTCCTCGCTCCTTGCGCGCCGGTGACTCGTCCCGGCTGTCAGCTCCGGTCCTCCTCGGCCAGCGCGTCGACCGGTGCGCCGTTCTCGGCCACCAGGGCCTGCGCGGCGGCCGACGGCCCCCGGAGTTGACCGTCCGTTGAGGAAACGGGCGGGGCCGGACGTATGCATCCCTGAAGAACCGTTACCGGCGGCCTTCCGTGCCGTCCCCGACGGTTGTGGCCTCAAGTGCAGGGCAGGGGCACTGAGTTGATGGAATGTGCGTCGCTGGGACGAGCAGGTGGTGTGCTGGTGAACATACCCAGGAAGAGCGATCCTGAGTTGCTGCCGGCGGACATCGCGACGATGCGGGAGACAGCAGACATGTTGCTGGGGCCGGATATCACCCCGACGGCGGCGCCTCCCCCTCCGGAGGAGCTGGACACCATCACCGTAATGCTGCGGGGGCACCTGGAGTTGCTGATCGCCGAGGCGAGTGCGGCCATCGGGTATCTGCCGGAGACCGGTGTCCTCCGGAACTGCGCGGTTGCCTGCATCGGCGAGGCTCGCCGTAAGCTCGCCACCGGGCCCAGCCGGCGAGACGGGGGACCGATGGCTCATGCCCGCCGGTTGGCACGTGTACTGCGAGCACTGTGCGACCACTACGAGAACGCGGGCGCGGCTGTTGTTCCGTGGAGGTAGCCGGCAAATCCGTCTGTACCGAGCGCCGGGCTGCCTCAATCCGTACGGTGCGTCGTGCCGCCGTTGGTGGTGGTGATCGTGGCCGATTCGCTGAGGTTCACGGTGCCGCCGTTCAGGACGGCGACCGTGGCCGACTCCCTGGCGGTAACCGTGCCGCCCTCGACGGTGTCGACCCTCGAGGAACCATCGGCGGTCACGGTGCCGCCATTGACGGTGGTCACCCTCGCGTTCTCGTCGAGGAGCACCGTGGCGCCGTCGTTGACGGTGGTGACGGTGGCCGCACCGTTGGCGCTCACGGTGCCGCCGCTGACGGTGTCCACCACTGATGAGCCCTTGGCAAACACGCTGCCGCCGGTAACGCTGCCGACCCTCGCTGTACCGCTGGTACTCACGACGCCGCCGGACACGCTGGTGACCGTGGCCGAGGCCTCCACCTCCACATTGCCTCCGGACACACTGATGGTCACGGCCCCAGGAGCGCCGTAGACGAACACGGAATGTGTGCCGGTTCGACTGACGCGGAGCGTCTCGCCACGCGTGTCGACGACGTGGATCTCCCCATCACCGGAGGAACCTGACAGGGCGTCGAATTCCGCCTGCGTCCTCGCGCGCCAGGCCGATGCGCCCCTCCTTCGAGGAGTCTCCCGCTGGAAGGGGTGTTCCACACCCGGGGCCGTGATCCAGAGGTTCTCCGGGCGCTGGAGCAGTATGCCGATTTCGGGCTGAGCGACATCCAGCGCCGATCTGCGCTCCTCGGACAGCAGGAGCCAGGCATTGCCTTCTCCTTCTGTGGCACCTCGCTGGAAGATCTTCACCCAGTTCTTGGCAGGCGCAAGGGTTCGACCCAACTCGGGATGGGCGTAGATCTGATCGGCCTCCCATGGTTTGAGCCCTGCCGTGGCGGTCTCTTTCGTCTCGAGGTCGGTGAACGTACGCGGCGTTTCGCGCTTGGCCACGAATGAGGGGTCGCTTGACCAACCCATGGGGGCAGTGCAGGCGGTGAGGATCACCGTACCGGTCAGTCGGGCGAGCAGGCCGGTGCAATGGTGAACACCCGTGCTCCTGTCACACGTCGCCCCGTATCCGTTGCACAATGTGATGCCGCTTTCCAGGGTGACCGGCCCCGGCGGCGCTCCGGGAGGATCGGATGCCTTGGCCACCGCAGGAACGGAACCCACCAGGATCACCTTGCGCAGGATCGGCCGGGAGGTGCTCTCCAGGAAACGATTGAGCCGCACCGTCTCGTTCGGGTTCCCCGCGGACAGCGACAGGTTCGGGATCATCTCCTTGGGCCGGTACGTGCGCACCGCCTTGAGCTCCCCCACCGCCGCCTCCACCCCCATCCCTATGGCGACGAAGGAATCCTCCTCCGTCAGGGTACGGATCTCGCAGCCGTCCGGTACGAACGTCTGCTGGTTCGGTTTGTAGACTCCGTGCCCAATCACCACCAGCTCATTGCGCACGCTGCTCTTCGCGCCTTTGACTTCGCGTGGACCGGGGGCCTGGTACTCCTCCAGGGCGACGGCGGCCTGCCGAAGCAGTTCCGACATTTCACGGGCCCGTCCCTGCCCCTTCTGCCAGCCACGTATCTCGCCGACGGCCGAGGTGAAGGCCGTCTGCTGCCGCCTTGCCTCGGTGGTCATCCTCCCGTGGACTGCCGTCTGGTAGCCGCGCAGGGCCCGGGCAAAGTCACCTTCGTACTCGGCCAGCTTTCCCCAGGCGGGGCTTTCCGCCGTCCTCTTCAGCCGCTCGACGTCCTCTCCGTGCTCGCGGATCAGCTCTTGCGTCCAGTCGACGGCGCCCTTCAGCTGCTCCATGTCGGGTGTCTCGGATTCCTGGGGGTCGACACCGTGCCGGAGCCAGGCGCGAAGCAGGGCCACTCTGCGCTCGTAGGCCGATACCTCCTGGCGGAGCGACTCAAGTTCCTCGGGCTCCATGGCCTTCACCGTCTCGCGCACAGCCGCTACGTGGACAAGCAGGGAACCCACGCTCGAAACGAAATCGCGCTCTGCCGTGGGATCGGCCGAGAGCATTTTCTCTTCCCTCTCGGCCGGCACCCCGTCTTTCACCTCTGCGAGGCGTCCGCCTTCGTCTGCCCCCTGCAGGGGACGACGCGTAAATGTCTGCTTCTTTTTCGTGAAATTGAGCAATTGGCTGATCTGAGAATCGGTGACGCTGCCGGTGACCTCTATCTGAAGCTCACCCCGGTTGCGCCCCAAGCGTTTACCCTTCTGCGTTTTAGTGATTTTCCCTCTGGCTACTGTCCTGAGCTCACGGGGCCACTGACGGGGTGGATTGAGCAGGATGATAGCCAGCCCCTGGTCCTGTGGCAGGGCTTGGACGGAAAAGCTGACACTGCCCCCTTCGGGCACTCGTTTCAGTGCATCGATGTTGTGTGTCCGCAAATCACGCATAGGTAGTTTGACAGGTGGCCGTTTTTCTTCGGCCACCCGGGGGGAGGTTCGCTCCGAGGCAGCCGGTGCCGATGCCGCCTGCCGGTACACCAGGATCGCCTGGGGGGTGTTAGGGGCCGCCGGCAGACGGGCCACGATTCGTGCGACCGCTTCGTGGTCCACAGGAGTCGCGTGCACCTCCTGGGGGGACGTGTCATCGTCCTCTGCTGGTTCCAGGAAAGGGATTTCTTCATTGCCCACGGAAACCTGGTCATCAGACATTTTCGCCCCTGAATCAAAAGTGCAGGGTAACCGTGCATTTTTGCGCGGAACGCAATCGATCGAACACAGCAGGTCACGTCGCCGTGTCCGTGCGGCGCGAGCGGCGTCGTCCGGTCTCCCAGATGATTTCTCAGTGTCCCACCGCCGGACGGGGGGGCGCCAGTTCGGCCGGCCCACGCTGTTCACGGTCGTCAGCGTGACAACGGCGCGCCAGACGCCGGCCCTACGGCGGCCGGTTTCACGCCGGCGCCCGCGCCAAACTGTCGCCGCACGCACACACGGGCGCGGGGCCCGGCACACCGCGAACGCGGGTTGACCGTCACCTATCCGTTCGCTTTCCGGTGCGACCGACGCGTGCGCTGGAGGCGTCGAGGAAGGCGTGTTCGGCCTCCGGACAGTATTTTCCACCTCCCTTTCTGCGAGTTGCTTTTTGCTTACCATTTTTGACGCGATGCCCCCAAAAACGGTGATGCTCGGAGCCGGACCAGTGACGCCGGCGCCTGATCACCAGCCGCCCGCGCGAGCCGCTTCGATCTCCAAGGCGGCTGCTACGACGCCGAGATGACTGAAGCCCTGGGGGAAGTTGCCCAGCTGATGTCCAGTCGCGGGGTCGACCTCCTCGGCCAGCAAACCCACATCGTTCGCACAGGCCAGGACCAACCCCAGCCGTTGTTCGGCTTCGTCGATCCGCCCTGTCCGTGCCAGCGAGCTGGCCAGCCACAGGGTGCAGAACGTGAACGCGCCTTCGCCGCCGGTGAGACCGTCCTGCGTGAGGTAGCGGTAGACGTGCCCGTTCTTGGTCAGACGGCCGTCGATCTCGTCGACGGTGGCACTGATCCGGGGGTCATCCGCAGGCAGGAACCTGCGCAGGACGAGCTGCAGAGTGGCGGCATCGAGTTCGGCTGCCCCGAATGACTGCACGAAGCAGCCTCGTTCCGGGTCGATTCCCTTCTCCTCTATGACTTTCCTGATCTCGTCCCGGGCCTGCACCCAGCGCAAGCGCAGTTCAGGTTTACGGGGGACGTCGGGGTAATTATCGAGCATCCGTATTCCACATTCGATGGCCAGCCACGCCATCGCTTTGGAGAATACATAGTGCCGACGATTCGTCCGCGCCTCCCAGATTCCGTCGTCGGGATCCTGCCAGCGCTGGATGACCAGATCAATCACGTCTCTGACGAAAGGTGCCCGGCTCTTGTCCAGTTGATATCCCGGCAGGATGCTCGCGAAGTAGGCAGCGGCGATCAACTCACCGTATATGTCCAGCTGGAATTGGCCATAGGCGGCGTTCCCGATGTGCACCGGCCTCGATCCCTGATAACCTTCCAAGTGATCGAGTTGCTCCTCGACCAGATCCCTCTCCCCTCCGATTCCATACAGAATCTGAAGATTCTTGACGTTTCCCTCGGTCGCCGAGAAAAGCCAATCGGCGAAATTTTTCGCTTCTTCCAGGTAGCCAGTCGCCGCCAGGGCCGCCAGAATGGCAGACGAATCACGGATCCAGGTGAAGCGGTAGTCCCAGTTGCGTGTACCGCCGATTTCCTCGGGCAACGAGGTGCTCGGGGCCGCGACAAGCGCCCCTGTCTTGTCGTAAATAAGTCCCTTGAGGGTGAGCAGGCTTCTGACAACGGCCTCTCGGTAGGGCCCCCTGTAGGTGCAGCGGGAGGCCCAGTTCCGCCAGAACGTCACCGTTTCTTCGAGCAGGCGCACTGGCTGTTCGGCATCCATGGGCGTCGGCGGCGTCTCGCGTGTCAGAGTCGACGTCAGGACGAGATGCGTCTCGTCACCCTCGGAGATCGTCAGACGACCCACGCTTCGGCCGCCACCGGACTCGTCCATGGGCAGTGACTCGTGATCCAGCGTCAGGCGTTCGGTTCCGCTGGTGGCGGTAACCCGTCCTTCCTCGACACGAATGTTCGAAGCGGCTCTCGCATAGTCGAAGGTGGGGAAGAACTCTACTTCCATCTCCACCGTGCCGGTCTGCCCGGCCAGCCTGCGTACGAACGCGTGGCCCGGTGCGCGCCGTCCAGGTGAGCCGGGGCGTCCCTCCACCTCGTGCACCGGAAGGAAATCGGTGAGGGTGACCACACCGGCCTCGGCTTCGAACCGTGTCTCGAGGACGTTAGTATCGGGCAGATAGCGTCTGCTCACCTCGTGCTCGCCCACCGGTCTGATACTGAAGTGCCCGCCTTTTTTCCGGTCCAGGATCCCCGCGAAGACGGGAGCGGCGTCGTACCGATGGAAGCAAGCCCATTCCACTGAACCATTCTTCGCTATGAGGGCCGAAGAGTGACCGTCGCTCAGGAATGCGTAGTCCGATATCGCAGGATAACCGCCGTATGCTTCCATGATAGTGCCTCTAATCATGGGACAAACTGGAATTTAAGCTTACGCTTTGACAAGCCCCCCGGCAACTCGATGGGGGACGCCGCATCGAGCGAAAGGAGCGGTATGAAAATCCATGGAAAAACGTGGAATACCTCTCGGTCTGAGCAGGCCAACACCTTCGCCTGCGAGAGGTACATCCGGCAGCCGTACGAGTGCTGGACGCGGGCAGTAGAGATCAGGGCACCGGCTGAGATCGTCTTTCGATGGGTGCAGCAACTGCGGGTTGCCCCCTACAGCTACGACTGGGTCGACTTCGCGGGGAGCAAGAGCCCTCGGCGGCTGACGCCAGACCTTCCGACACTGTCCGTCGGACAGTCATTCCTGATCTTCCGGGTCACCGAGTTCGAGGAGCCCGTACACATCACCGGCGCGCTGCCGCCGGAGCGCGCTGCGCGCCACGGCGATGTCGCGGTGAGCTACCAGGTCGTCCCGTCAGCGGACGGCCGCTGCCGACTGGTCGTACGGGTGGCGGTGGAGAAGCGGAGCGGTGCTTCTGAGACGTTGCGGCGCCGGGGGTTGGCCTGGGGTGATCTGATCATGATGCGGAAGCAGTTGCTCACCCTCAAGAAGCTCGCTGAAAGGGACGCGCGAGCCGATCGGTAAGGGTCTTTCGGTGCCGCATTCTCCATGCCTTCAGCTCAGGGGATCGAATTCTGGGAGCGGACGGCAGCCTTTTCCATGAAGGCACATTTCGCCATGTCGGCCGATCCATTCGTTGATGGTGCCGACATCGCCGCGTGGGGGACTTCCGGAGGCAGGCAGCCTCGATCAGGCAACCGCCGCCGAGTAACCCCTTGCTCATCAACCGGGCGCCGCTTAGTGTTTCTTGACCGTATGCCGTGTTTTGAAACCCCCGGAATCATAGAAGGCACAATCCATGAGCTTTTCTAATAATTCAACAATGCGCGCCATGGCCTATGATGAATTCGGGGGTACGGAGGTGTTGTCTCTGACCTCTCAGCAGTACCCGAAAGTCGGGCCCGGAGAGGTGCTGGTACGCGTCCGATGCGCGGCCGTGAACCCCGTGGACTGGAAGATCATGAGCGGTGGCCTCCGCGGCCTCATGGACACGGTCTTCCCCGTGGTTCCGGGATGGGACGTGGCCGGCGTCGTGGAGCAGGTCGGCCTCGACACACCTGAGTACGTACCGGGCGACGAGGTGATCGCGTACGCCCGGAAGGACTATGTGCACGGAGGAACGTTCGCGGAGTTCGTCACCGTTCCGGTCCGCTGTCTGGCACGCAAGCCTGTCGCTCTGACCTGGGAGCAGTCCGCGGGCCTGCCGCTGGCCGGTCTTACCGCCTACCAGAGCCTCACCCGGCTGAACGTCGGTTTCGGAGACACGGTGCTGGTCCATGGCGCGGCGGGCGGAGTGGGCAGTCTGGGCGTCCAGATCGCCCGCATCCTGGGCGCCCGCGTCATCGGTACGGCGTCCGCTTCGAACCACGACTGGCTGCGCTCCTTGGGGGTCGAGCCCGTCGTGTACGGCGAAGGCCTGGAGGAGCGCGTGCACGCGCTTGCTCCCGAGGGGGTGAGCGTGGTGACCGACTTCGTCGGCGGGATGCTGGCGAGTACGCGTGCGATTCTCGCCCCGGGCGGACGTCACGGTTCGATCACCGACCCCACGGTGCTCGCAGCGGGAGGTCACTGGATGTGGGTGCGTCCCAACGCTGCGGACCTCACCGCCCTCGCGGCATTCGCGGACGCGAGGCAGTTGACGGTTCCTGTCTCCATGATCTTCCCCCTGAAGGAGCTGGCGGACGCTTTCAAGGCAAGCATGGGCGGACGGACACGGGGGAAGATCATCATCCGCGTGTGAGGGTGCCCTCCACCGGCCGCGCCGCCGCTCCGGCCCCTGCCGAGCGGCCCCCTTTGGAGTTAGAGAACTAGCACGTACAGTGCAATAATCTCTGGGCCGCGCCCACCACGCCGGGACCGCGGCACCACGGCGAGCGGAAGCCAGGTGGGAGTCCTGGTGCGCCTCAGAACGGCGAGGCTCCTCAGTCGTTTCTTGAACTGAGCCGCTCGCCACTCATCGCTCCCGGCCCCTTCGGCGGCGGACACTGCGTGAGGGGGCCGGGAGTCCCGGCGCCCTCGTCGTGGTCAGATGGCGTAGTGCCAGACCGTGAGCATGTAGGCCCCGTACCAACTGCCGAAGAGCGCGCCTGCAGTCAGGACGAGCACGGCGGCCAGCGGCCGGGCCCTGGACAGCACACGCGCGACGGGGACGAGGAACACCAGCGCCGGAATCACAAGACGCAACTTCGAATGCTGGAAGTTGCTCTGCGTCAGGGCGATCACCAGGATGCCGGTGCCGTAGACCAGGAAGGGAAGCCAAGCGGTGCGCTGCCAGGCGACGGCGGTGGCCACGAGGCATGACAGCAGGAGCACGCAGGTGCTCACGAGAACCCAGCCGTCAGAACGGGTGAGCGTGTCCACGAGCGAGGCGACGAAGGCCTTCCCACCATCCCAGTGGGTGCCCCAACCCGTCTCCTCGATCACGAAGTAGGCATCCAGCCGTCCCACTCTGAACCCGACCCACAGCAGGTAGGCGGGCGTTCCGGCGCATGAGAGGGCGACGGCGGCCAGGGGGCGCCAGGCGACGTGGCGTTCCCGCCACATCCACTGGCCCGCGGCGACCGCCACAGCCGCGGCCAGCGCTGCGGCGGCGGGGCGGGTCAGCCCGGCGAGCAGGGCCAGCCCACCGGCACTGAGCCATGCCCTGCGGTACACCGCCCACAGCGAAGCCGCGGCCAGCGCAAGGAACAAGGACTCCCCGTACGCCATGAAGAAGACCAGGCTCATCGGTTGAACGCAGGCGACAAGGATCGTGGCGACGGTCGCGGTGCGGTGGTCGTACAGGGCGGAAAACAGCCGGTGAACGGCGAAGAGCGCTGCGATCGCCGCCAGTTGGGCGGCGGTGAGCGCGGCAGCACCGTAGCCGAGACGGGTGACCGCGTGGACACAGCGGATCAGGCCCGGGTAGGCGGGAAAGAAGGCGAGGGCGTGTCCGGTGGGATGCCCGGCTGTCGAGAAGGCCCCCGGATAGCCATGCCGTGCGATGCCCGTGTAAAAGGCCCCGTCCCAGGACCTCAGCCTCTCCCCGACACTCGGGCTGTCGGCTGTGTCCATCACAGCGAGCAGAGCCAGGTGCAGGCTCAGCGCCGCCACATAGACCGCGCCGGCGGGCCCGGCGCTGCCCTGCAGCAGCACCCGGAACAGCCTGCGGGCCGGGGCGGGGGCCGGCCGCCGCGGTTCGGGGGGAGCCACTGCCGGCGCTTTCATGTCCGCCTTGCGGACAGGTGGTTCGCACCACGCGTCCCCGACCGGCCGCGCATCGCGGTCACGGCCGTCGCGGCAGCCACGCCGCGGTCGCGGAATCGGGTCTCGCAGGAAGGCGCGCAGGTCGGCACATGTGCCATTGGACTCCACGACGATGCGATCCGGGAGGCGCCACGCGCATGATCCGATCATGGAAGCCAGGCACATGGTGATCACTCGTCGACGGTTCTGTGCAAAATGCGACCAAGGCTGGATAGAACCCGGTCGGCTTGGGTAGGAGCCCGAAGAGTGGCAGAAGCAAGAACGGTCAGCCCGCGTCCCCCACAGACGCGGGCCGACCGTGGACAGTTGACCGGCATCCCCCACAGACGCGGGCCAACTGAGTCACTTATCAAACTGGCGTGCCGGCGTCTCAAGCATGAGTACACCGCAGCCATGAGCCCGTACCGTGTGCTCCCCACACTCCGTACGAGGCCTTCAACTCATGTGGTGGGCGGGCTCCCTTCTGATGGGCGACAGGCCGTGATGGAGTGCTGCCCCCGCCGGGGCAACGCCGGAAGTCTGACCCAACCGTCCGACTACCGCATCGGTGCGTACCGATTTTCGGACACGCCTTCTGCGGGACCTCGACCCGTAGTCCATCCCGCTTTCACCTGCGGCTTCGCCTTCTTCGCGCTGCCTGGACCCACGCCGCGGGCAGGACGGCGAATGGCTCGAAAGCACTGCGTGTCCCGCTAGTGACGCTGCGTCAGCATGCCGGTGTGGACGCACCCCGCTCGCGATGTCCGAAAAGAAGACCGTCCAGACCGGCCGGAAGAAGCATCGGATTATTTCAGGCCGAAATAGGGGCGAAGTGCATGAATACCGCCACTTGACCGGGCACTCTAACCGCGGAGAACGCCGTCACCATGTGCCGCGACATACTGCTCCACCGATTGCAGGGCCTGCTGGGTGGCCTCAGGAGTGCCCGTTCCGTGCCGCTCCGCGTAGTAGGCCGCGCCCAGCCGCTTGAGCGTCTCAGCACCGGCGTGCTGCTGAGACCGCTGCTCTTTGTATTCGGCGACTTTATCCTTTCCCATGGCCAGGAGATTGCGTTCGGCGTCTCGCTTGGCACGGTCGAAGAAGCTGCTCATGGGTGCCTCCCGTATGCCTCCACTGGGCCAGTACCAGATTAGGGCGGAGTTTCGGACAACGCTCTCGCCTGCCCCATGAGGCAGTGATCTGTGCGTGGGCGCGCACGGCGTTTTCCTTCATTCGACACGGCAGGCCGGTGATAAGAAAAGGCATGTCGCATCCGCAGGTGCTCATCCTGATCATGTGTGTCGCCGTGGTGTCGCCGCTCCTGGCCCACTGGATCAGCCGCTGGGTGCGCGTTCCCCTCGTGATCTTCGAGATCGTCTTCGGCATCCTCATCGGCCCGGACGTGCTCGACTGGGCGCACATCTACAAGCCAGTCGAATTGTTGTCCAGGCTCGGCCTGTCGATGCTCATCTTTCTTGCAGGCTACGAAACGGAGTTCGCGGCGGCTCCCCAGGCGATGGTCCGCCGGTCCCTCTACGCCTGGTTGGTCTCCCTGGCCGCGGGCCTCGGCGTCACGCTGGCGTTCACCGGCGCCGACGTGGGCAAAAGCATCGTCATCGGCACCGCTCTGACCAGTACCGCGCTCGGCACGATCCTGCCCATCCTGCGGGACAGCGGCGATCTCAGCGGGCAGTTCGGCACGGCCGTCATGGTCGTCGGATCCGTCGGTGAGTTCGGGCCCCATCGTCGCCATGACCCTGCTTCTGAGCGGTCGCGCGACAGGACAGTCGTCGCTGCTGCTCCTGGCCTTTGCCGCCGTCACCGCCGCGGCCGTCTTCTGGGCCATGCGACCACGGCCCGCATGGTTCTCCGGACTGGTCGCCCGCACCCTGCACACGAGCGGGCAATTCGCAATCCGCTTCGTCATGCTGTTGCTGGCCTCCATGCTGGGCCTTGCCGAGGCGTTCGGACTGGATACGCTCCTGGGCGCCTTCGCTGCCGGGTTGGTGACCCGGCTCCTCTTGCAGGGCTCGGCGCCGGAGAGCAGCGCGGAGATCCTCTCGCGTATCGAGGCCATGGGATTCGGCTTCCTGGTTCCAGTGTTCTTCGTCGCGACAGGAATCCGCTTCGATCTCGCATCGCTGCTGAACGGCGGCAAGGAGTTGCTGCTGCTCCCCCTCTTCCTGTTGCTGTTCGCATTGGTGCGGGGCACCCCGGTCTACGCACTTGCGCCGCGTGCTGCGGGTCGGAGCAACCGGGCCGCCCTGGCGCTGTACACCGCCACCTGCTTGCCCCTCGTCGTCGCCATCACCTCCATCGGTGCAGCCGACGGGCTGATGGAATCGGGAGAAGCGGCAGCCCTGGTCGGAGCAGCCATGATCTCCGTCCTGATCTTCCCGCTCGCCGCTTTGCGGCTGCGGGCCCGCGCCCAGGGCGTCCCGCCACAGCATGTGCAGGTCTCGGACTCCGAGGGATGGTGACCCCCGCGCGCCTCGGACGACCATGACGGCACGCCGGGCAGGCAGATGAAAGGGACTTAAAGCATCAGAAGGGGAGTTTCTCCGCAAAACCGGGCCTCGGGGATCGGTGAAGCCGGGACGGCCCGGCCGGTTCCCCGCACCCGGGCGAACCGCCTTTGCATGAACATGCCCCCATCAGGCCGCTGCCCAGGGTAGCGTCATGACTCCATTCCGTGTCTGCGGCGTGGGTGAGGCTCACCCACGCCGCAGACGGACGCCCGGATCGTCGGCAGATCTCTCACAGGCTGGAGACCTTCCCATGAGACACGGACCAGTGGTCCGCATCCTGTTCAGGCTGCTCACCATGATCGCCACCGTCATGCTGGTCATGGCCGCGTGGATCATGGCGCCGACCCCTCACGCATACGCGGACGCGGGGACGGAAGGCCTCCCGCTGGACCAGGTCTCCATGTCCGGACTGCACAACGCATACGACCCGGCGAAGAGTAGGTCCCTCACGCAGGGACTCGACGACGGCGCGCACTTCCTGGAGATCGACGTCTACAGCACGTACGGCGGCGACGGCGGCTGGATCGTCAGCCACGCGGATCCCCTGTTCAACGAGAACAACTGCCAGTACACGACCGGAGGGATCGTCAGGCTGACACTGTCCAACGGCAGTTTGCGCACCTGCCTGTCCGACCTCAGGTCATGGAGCGACAGCCACCCCGGGCACGGGCCCGTCTATCTCAAGCTGGAGATGAAGTGGGGGCTGCGGAGCAACGCGGGCATGGGCCCGACCGAGCTGGACAACCTTGTCGGCACCTACCTCGGCGCAGGCAAGGTGTTCGCTCCCGCGGACATGCTGGGGACGCGGTTTCCCACGCTCGACGCCGCTGCCAGGGCCGGCGCCTGGCCGACCTGGGACCAGCTCCGGGGCAAGTTCATCCTGTACCCGATCACCGGCACGATCGAGCACACGCTGGCCGGCTATCACTTGGACAATCTGTCGACGGAAGAGGAGTACGCCGATCACGTACGGGATCTGGCAGCCTCGGGTCAGCTGAGGAAGGCCCTCCTGTGGCCCGCGATGAGTGATCCGGCTCCCGGAGACGACCCCCGCACGCAGTACGACCCGTCCCTGCGCCCGTGGTTCGTGCTGTTCGACAACAGCGCGTCCACCTGGCTCAACGGCCAGTACGACATGGGGTGGTACTGCTCCCGCCACTATCTGACCGTGGAGACCGCGGCGGAGAGTCTCGCACCGCCGCTGGACGACACCCGCCCCGACCCCACCGCCGCTGCCCAGCGTGTCCAGTACCTGGCCGAGCAGGGGCACTCGAGCGCCACCACCTTCGACTGGATGAACGCCCCGGGCGCCTTCGCGGTGTGGCGCCGTGCCTGCTGACGATCCGACCGCCCCGGTCTCCGAGTGATCGAGGGCACCGAGCCGTGCCCGAACGGTTCCGGGCCAAGGAGATGACCGTCCGGGCACGGCACAGCCGCCAGTGCTCGTGACACTGGCGCCTCGAGTGCGGAGACAGCTCACCCCTGCTTCCCCATGCGGACAAACTAACCGCACTCGCGGTGCAACAACATTAAAACGTGCAAACCGTAAAGATTGATTAAGAGCCGAGTCATGTCAGCGAGAACCGATCGACAACGCGGGTGCGAGCCCTCCGGGTGATCTCTGTGCCCCATTGACCCTGTTCGGACAAGTGACGTCAAGGGCATGAGTTTTGATTGTTGATCAGCACATTTCAGATTGTCGGGTTGCGGATCGGCTGCGCATGTCACACTGTCTTCCGCTTGAGGCCGATACGGCCGGAGATTCCTCCTGATGACATCCGGTGGGATACCAAACGCGCCGGAACACAGGCAGCGGCTCCGCTGCGGCAGAACAGTCGGCCAGGGCGTTGAAGGCTCCCACTTCGTCGCCTCTCGTGGATGACGGTTGAAGGCAGGGCATGCGATGGATGCGCGTAACACGTCGGCGGTGAGCAGTGCCGGGAACGGTGAGCAGGGTGTGAGTGACCAGATATCCGGGACTCCCGCACGAAGACGGGGGCGGGGAAGCGAACGGGACTGGTTCACGCCGGTGAAACCGGCTTCCGCTGATCGGCAAAGGCGGAGCGAGGGGCGTCGCATGCCCAGCCGCAGGCCGGTGGTCGTACGGACGCTCGCCAGCCTTCGCCCGGCAGAACCGCCCGAGGACGATGCCGACGTTCTCCCCATGGACAGCCGGACGTTCTCCAGCAGCTCCCCCGGCATCGCCGAAGCCCGCGCCGCAGGTGGACTGGTCGGCAGCACGCCGGACCACGTCCCCAATCTCCAGGGGACAGGCGCCTCCCCCCTCTACCCACAGTCCTGCCCCGCGGGGTTCACGAACCCCGCAGTGGTGCTGAGTACCGGACACGGGCACCCCGGTCCGGACACCGCCGAAGGCCTCGTACCCCGCGTCGAGGATCCCGCGCCCGGCCCTGGAGCCGGCCACGCGCTCCCCGGCACACTGCTCACGCCACCGCCGGAGCCTTCCGCGGACGCCCTTGTCATCCAGCGGACCCTGGCATCGGTCGAACCGGTTTCCGATCAGGCCACTTCGTACTTCTACGCGCTGTTGTTCACGTATTACCCCGCACTGCGCGACCTGTTTCCCGTGTCGATGTCTCTCCAGCGTGACCGGCTGTTCAAAGCGCTGCTCACAGCTGCGACCTACGTGGACGACACCGTCCGCCTGATCGAATACCTGTCCGAACTAGGCCGCGGACACCGGAAGTACGGAACGCGGCCGGAGCACTATCCAGCGGTCGGAGAATGCCTGCTGGCTGCGATGGCCCACTACGCCGCCGAGGTCTGGGACGCCGAGGCCGAGGCCGCGTGGAGGCGGGTGTACGCAGCCATCTCCCAGATCATGACGGCTGCGGCCGCAGTCGACGAACTGAGCGCTCCACCATGGTGGCAGGCAGAGGTCGTCGCGCACGAACAACGGGCACCGGACATCGCGGTCATCACCGTCCGCCCGGACCAGCCCTACCATTTCAGCGCCGGTCAGTACGCCAGTATCGAGACTCCCTGGTGGCCCCGGGTGTGGCGGCACTATTCCTTCGCCTCCGCACCACGTCCGGACGGCACGCTCACCTTTCATGTCAAGGCCGTTCCCACCGGTTGGGTCAGCACGGCTCTCGTCAACCGGGCCCGCTGCGGTGATGTGATCCGGCTCGGCCCGCCGGCGGGTTCCATGAGCATCGACCGCGGCAGCCCCAACGGACTGTTGTGCCTGGGCGGCGGCACCGGCATCGCCCCGATCAAGGCGCTGGTGGAGGAGGCGATCGAACACGGCACCAACCGTGTCATCGACGTGGTCTACAGTGCCCGCCAGCGCAGTGGTCTGTACGCCATCGATACGTTGCTGGGCCTGCAGAACCAGCACCGCTGGCTCACGGTCCACCCCCTGATGTGCGAGAGGCCGGCGTTCCAGCTCGCCGATCAACTCCCGGTTCTGCTCTCCTCGCACGGCAGGTGGCAGATGCACGACGCGTATCTGTCCGGCCCTCCGGAGATGATAAGCAGCAGCGTCGACGCGCTCGTCGCCAAAGGCGTTCCATCGCACCGCATCCACTTTGACGGGGCGCCCGAACTCTCCCAGGCCTCTTGATCGGGGTGCGGGCCGCCGCGGGGAAGGGGGCATGCCCCCTGGCCGGGACAACTCGTCCCGGCCGGCGCGGTCAATCCTGTCCTGCTCCGTCCTCGGCCGGGCACGTCCGGGTGTCCGTCGCGAAGACCGGTGAGGGATGCGGCAGGAATGCGGGAAGACACTGGATGTTCTCGTAGGTGCGGTGAAACACCGGCGTGGCCGCGCCCGACAGGGGTGGCACGATCCAGGACCAGTCCGCATGCACCGTTCGCCCGTTGCGCGCTTCGGCCTGGATATGGAGCATGAAACGAGCCGCCTCCGTGTGGTGGTCGGTGATGGTCACTCCGGAATTCGCGAATGAGTCGAGTACCGCCCGGTTGAGTTCCACCAGAGCGCGGTCCTTCCACAGTGTGCGATCGCTGGAGGTGTTGAGCCCCAGACGTTCGGCGACCCTCGGCAGAAGGTTGTAGCGATCCTCGTCGGCAAGGTTGCGGGCACCTATCTCGGTACCCATGTACCAGCCGTTGAACGGGGCAGCCGGATATGAGATGCCGCCGATGCGCAGGAGCATGCCGGAGATGGCGGGCACCGCATGCCATCGCACGCCCCATTCCTTCCCCCAGAGCCCCTCCGGATGACAGATGTCGACCTCCAGTACGGCGTCGGCGGGCACCTCGAACCACTGGGGCAGACCGCCTCGTTCCTGCACGATGAGCGGGAGGATGTCGTGGGGCGTCTGTTTTCCGCCGGGCCAGCCCAGTGCGAGGGCCGTCTCCGTGAGGGCGGTATTGCGAGGATCGCCCAGGATCCCGTCGCCCGGCAAGCGGTACCCGGCATATCGGATGATCTGCTCGTTCCAGATGCGGGGTCCCGGCCCCTCCGCGCCCCCCGCCCCGAAGACCGAGATGACAGGGCGGATCCGCCCGCCGTTCGCGGCGATGGTGATGTGCTCGATGCAAGCGTCGGCTATCTGACGTGCCGTTGACAGACGCCGCAGATCACGCACCACAAGAGAATGCCAGTACAAGCGACCGATGCAGCGGACGCTGTTTCGCCAGGCGACGCGGGCGCCGAACTCCAGTTCGCGCGTGGTGTGCTGATAGCGGCCGCACCGCTCGATCGACCGTCGCACCGAGGCCAGCCTGCGTTCGACGGATCCGGCATCGGCGTCTTCGCTGTGGTGAAGACGGATGAACTGCTCGGCCTCGGCCCAGAGGAGGGCCTCCTGCGAGGCAGCCTTGAAGCGCCGGGAGCCGGGGTACCCCAGCCTGAGTCTGCCCAGTCGGCCGGGCGTCCTGATCGTCGTGATGGGCTCGGCTTTCCGGATCACGGTCCCCCCAATGCAAAGCGGCCTGGAACGCGATAGTGCTGTGCGGCCGCCTTGGCGGGCACATCAAGTAGGAAAGCGATCACTACTGATCGATGCCGAGAGTTACTGATAGATCACGCGCTGTTTCCCAGGGCGCGGCGATCTCTGTCATGACGCTCACGAGGGACAGTCGCCGGAAGCCGTGCCCCCCTTGCCGCCACTGGGAAGACTGACGGTCAGAACGAGACCATCGGCGTCGGCGTGAGCGCCTGTGACGCGGGCACCGTCGGGCAGGTCGTCGAGCTTGACGGTCTTCGGGGCGAGCTCGTCGGCAACGCCGGAGGAACCAGGGAATGCGGCGACCTGCGTGACGGGTACGTCACGGCCGAGCACCGTGACATCGGTGGGTGTGACGGTGAGGCTGTTGCCGGTGGTCTTGAGGTCGGTATGGACCGTGACGGGCAGTCCGCGCCCGGTGGTGGTGTTGAGGGCCAGCCCGGCGCCGTCCGATCCCACGGTGAGGGGGCGTGAGCCGTCACCCTCGTGCTCGGCGAGGTAGGGGGTGAGCTGGTCGTAGGGCGCGGTGACGGTGGCAGTTCCACCCTTGGTGGTGCCGTCGCTGTGCACGCCGTGAAGGGTGGCGTCGACGTTCAGGGCGACCTCATGACGTTTGACGTCGGTCGCGTGCACGCTGACCGTGTCGGCTTGGCCGCTGAGGGCCTTCAGCCCGGCGAAGGTGCCGTCCAGCGATGCGGTCACTTGTCCCGATGGCTGCATCCGGCAGTGGGCGGCCGCTGCAACGCGCTGTTCCACCCGGTGCTCCACGGACGCGTTGCCGACGAGGACGCCGGTCGCCGTCAGACAGAGCAAGGTGCCGCCGGCGAGGAGGCCTGCACGGCGGCTGGAGGGTATTCGGCGGATCATCGACAAAGTGTTCCGATCTGGCTAGTGCGGTAGGTGTGAAGCCCGGAGTCCAGACCCTGAGCCCATGCCCCCCAGTTCGTGACGCTGGAACGATTTTTCTATACTTGCACCAATCGTGCAACTTCTTTCCCGAGGCCGCCGATTTTCGGCCGGTGCCCCCGCGGTCAGCGCCCGTGATCGTCGCGGTATACCCACCGGAGGCGGGCACGGAGGGGGAGGACGAAGAGGCGGGCTCCGGTCGACGACGATCCGGGTCACGGTCACGGCCCCGCCCGTGGGCGTATCGGCACTGCTGCCCACAAATCCGTAACGCGCGAATCCGGTGACACCGATCAGCACATTGAGGGAGATGCCCAAGGCCGATGAGTATTCAGTGATCATCCTGGCCAGCCTTGCTTCCGGGTGACACGAGCAGGACCCCGCCGCCGGACCATCGTTCGGGCGCACGTGGCCCACGAGCCGGACCGCGAACCGTGCAGGGGTGTTCGCGGTCCGGCGCGTGCCGGATGCGACCGCAACTGGCCGGCCGCCCGACCCCCGCGCACAGCCATTCACCGGGTGAGTGCCCGTCTTCACGCCACGCAGAGCGTCGGCACGGGCCCGAGGGAGTGCCCGGCAGGACGCAGTGCGAACAGGGAGGTCGTGAGTCGGGCCACTGGGTCGGCGAGGGTTGCAGCGGGGCGTCATCGTGGGACTGACGAGAGGGCCCTTACGGACCCGGTCACGGCACGGTCAGGGACGTCTGAGAGAGCAGGCGCGTCCGCAAGACTCACGGCCGTACTCGCGGTTGGCCCGGGGCAGGAGTCGTGTGGGCATGGGGAGCGCCTCCTCGAAGACCGGCTTCCACGTGCACCTCAGTGTTGTTGTTCGGCGAGTGCTTGACCAGCCACTGAAATGGCTTCTGGACAGGAGGCCCACGGTGCGGCACGCGAGTGGGCCATGCGCCGGCGCCATCGCTGGTGGGGAAAGCCGCACCGGCATCGACTCCGAACCACCGGACGGCGGGACATGCCGCGACGAGGATGGCCGAAACCAGTCGGTTGTGACGGTCCCGTGAGAGGGGAGAGCCTCGCTCGGGCGGTGCATAGGCAGAGGCATGAGCTGCGTGCCGCCGCGGCGGATCGGCCGGTTCAGGAGGACCGCCAGGGTGTTCCGCGCCGGTCTGTGATCAGGTGGTACGTGGTGCCCGGGCGGGCTCGGGCGACCGGCGAAGGTCCGGTGTGCGCCCGGTGACAGCCGGGAGATGCGAGGAATCGATCGCCGCGTCGTCCATGCCCCATGGGGCCGCGTCACGCAGCTCGGCCAGAAGGATCCGGTACAGAAGGGGCCAGACGCCGGCCTCGGTCCAGTCCCGCAGTCGTCTCCAGCACGTCACCCCGCTGCAACCGATCTGTTCTGCGGGTACTTCGGCCCAGCTCACACCCTGCGACAGCACGTAGACGATGCCGCGAAGAGCCACTCGATCATCAACCGGCAGCCGGCCCGCATGCCGGGCTCGGCGCGGCTGGTGTGGAGGCAGCAGCGGAGCGATGTGTTCCCACAGGTCATCAGACACAAGATCATCCGACATCCGCGAACCGTCCCCCAGCACCGGCACCACCGCTCCCGCCCCGATTCCGGCCCCGCTCGCCGGCCCACCAATTGGTGGTCTTCTGTGCCGATACGCTTGCCTGAGCGGTCGTCACCGCCTGAATCGCCAAACGGTACCGACGGGAGCACACGGGCCCGGGGGGATCACCTCGACTCTCAGGTCGCCCGAGCGGTCGGCGTAGTCGATGCCTTCGACCTCGAAGCTCCCGGAGCAGACGCTTTCCAGGGGAAGCGTTCCGAGCTCGGTCACCCGGCCCGTCACATCACCGCCCGTGAGAGAACGCGCGAGGTCGATCTGGATCAGCGGCTTGGTGTTGCCCAAAGGTGAGCTGTCGGAGTCCGACGAACACACCAGCTGCACGACGGTGGTGAACGCGCACCCCTGGACCGCGGAGATCGCATGATCGAGCCGGATCGCCCCGGCCAGAGGGAGGTTCTGTCCGGGGCCGGAAACGGCGTGGTTCAGATAGGGCATGGGATAGAACGGGAGCGAAGTGATGTCCCCCCACTGCCCAGACACGATCCAGTCACCGTCCGGTGCGATGGCTGCGAAGTTGTTGTCCGTCGCCTCGCCCGGCACGTCACGGTGGTAGAACTCGACGGCCTGCCCGCCAGGCGTCCAGACGCGGAACATCTTCGAATCGCCGGAGCTCTTCTGGTAGGGCTCGACGACGTAGCCGTCGCGTGAATCGGGGTCACCCACGTGCGACCATCCCGCGAGCCGGAGCCGGAGCGGAACGCTCGCGATGCCGTCGAACCAGGTATACGTCGTTCCGTCCGGGCGGGTGACCGTGGCAAGGCCCTGACCGCCCGTCAAAGCATTGCTGTTGGAGTAGTCCAGGACCGCCCAAGGCCCTACCGCAGCGGGCCGGGGCAGCGCCCTGGCGATCTGCGGCACCGCTACGGAAGGAGCCGGCCGAAGACCGGTCAGCAGAAGCGTCGCAGCCATGACGACGAGCCATCGCGACAAGGACATACGCATTCTTCGCTCCTCGACTTCGCGGACGCCGCTGCCGCCGCCGACGGCTCCGGCGCGTGCCGGGCGGTCGGTCGCGTCAGGAGGCACGACCGACGACTGCGAACGTACGGCCTGCCGGTCGCGCCGTCGTTGACCCGGGCGGCCTCCCCGTTGATCCGCGCCGTACACACCCTGGCTCTGTCCCTATTGACGCCAGCAGGAGCCACCGCTTCACTGATCGTCATGCACCTGCCGCCATCGCTCGTCACGGTGGCGACAAGCTACGCACGGGCGGTGGCCCACGCGGCGTCTGACGACGGCCACCCGGCACTGCCGTCACTGTCGGCGGCCAACGCGAGGTTGCCCTTCCCCGAGGTGTGCCATCTGTGGGACCGCGCCATTCACAACAGCCGCGGAACAGAAGTGGGCCTTCGCCTGGGAGCGGATCTGCGGCCCCCCGCCCTGCACGTACTCGGCCACCTCGTCCTGACCTGCGTCACGCTCAGCGAGGCCGCCGCCACCGCCGTCCGCTACCACCCACTGGTGAGCGAGGCCGGTGAGGTCTCACTGATCCGCGGCACCGTGCTCTCGCGTGTGGTCTACCGGCCGGTCGTCGCACCGGACGCCATGCATCCGCAACAGATAGAGGCTGTCCTCGCCGGCATGGTCACGGCAGCCCGATGGCTGGCGGGCCCGGGCTGGGCGCCCGACGCGGTGGCCTTCACCCACCAGCCGACCGGGGACCTGAGCCGGTACGAAGCAGTCCTCGGATGCCCCGTCTCCTTCGGCGCCGCTGACGCTGCCATCCTTGTCGCCACCTCGGAGCTGGACCGCAGGCTCAATCTCGCGGATCCCGAACTCGCCGCGGTGCAGCGGAGCTACGCCGACCGGCTGCTCGGCGACCTGGCGGCCGCCGCCGCCGAACCGGCACGGATCCGGCGCTGGCTGACGCATGCGCCGCTGGGCCGAGTCGGCCCTTCCGACCTGCAAAAGGCACTCCACATGAGCGACCGCGCCCTGCGCCGGGCGCTTCGGGAGCAGGGCACCTCGTGGCGGGAGCTCCTCGATGAGGCACGCCGCACCCGCGCTTGCCGTCTCCTGGAAACCACCGACCTCACCATCGACCGTATAGCGCGCGACGTCGGTCTCAGCGGCGCAGCCGCCCTGTGCCATGCCTTCGCCCGCTGGCAGGACACCAGCCCCGGCGCTTACCGCCGTGCGCGCCGCGCCGGCTCCTGGAGCGGTTCCTAGGCCGGCCGAGCCGAGGAGTGGTGGGGGAAGGCTCGGCGCGCCACGCACGGCAGTCGCCGTTCGACCGAGATCACACCCGGATGCGAGGAATCTCCCCCAGGCGCAAGCTGAAAAGACTGGGCGCTCCGCCTCGACCGCTCAGCGACCGACTCAGGCTCCCGAAGGTTAGGGGCAAACATGTCCGTCCCAGCCAGCATCCCTACCGGTCAAAGCGGCGATCTAGGGGGTACCGAAGCCGCGGAGGGCGCCCTTGCACACGTCCTGGGCCGTTTTTTGAAAGGCTCTCCGCCCTCCCCCGGAACGGTGTCTCAGATAGCCCGTCTCTTTCATGTCGACTCAGCGCCCGGTGACTCATCGCCCAGCGGACCGCCTCGGACGTTCGCCGAACTGTTCATCCTGGTGAAAGACGCAGTGGTTGTTCACAAGGGCATAAAAATATCCGACATTGAACTCGAAGAGCTCATCATCGAGGAGCTTCGCAGCCGTTTGTGATCTACCGCAGCCTGGGGAGGTTTTCCTCATGTCATCACCCTCCGAAATAGCGGCAATTGTTTCCGATGCCGTGGGCGTGGCTCTTGGCGGCTCCGCACCACCCAAGAGCCTGCTCGAAAGCATGCCCGAGCGCAAGAGTTCCGTTGTCTCGGAACGAAAATATCCGGCACAACAGACACCTGCGGCAATCGAAGTTTCGGATGAGAACCTTCGCGTACTGAACGATACCAACAACCAGATCCTGAGCACCGTCCCCGAGGGAGGAAGAGTTGCTTTCGACATCAGGCCAGTACTGCTCGGCGGCACTCGGAATAACGTGATAGTGCTGAAGAAGATTCCAGCATGGATGCAAAGAGGTGGCCCGTTCGTCAGAGCAGGCGAGATCGTGGTGCTGAAGCACGGGAAGAAGTTCGATCCGTTCGGGTCGGAACCAGGATCTGTGGCCGTCACCTCGGCCTGGGCTCAGGAGGACATCGAAAGTCTGCTGAAAACGTTCACCAAAAAGAAGCTGGCCAGGTTCGAACCTGCGAAGGAATTGGACCGAGGAGTACTCGCCACACTGAACAAGGAGCGCGCCGAGACGTTGACGCTGCTGCGAGCAGTGGAACAGGGAATCCAGACCAAGGTCGACCAGGCGAACCAACTGCTCCAGCAGATCATCGAGGTAGAACGTCTTGAGGTATTCGCCGTCGGGTTCCAGGCAAGTCTGCGAGTAAGGGATCTTTCCAGTAATGTCGAGGCACTCGAGGCGCGCCTCAACCGCCTGGCAGAGGCCGAGCATGACCTGGCTGACGAGCATTCGAGCCCGGAACTGTGCAAAAAAGTAATGGACAACCTGAAGAGGTCTCAGCTGCCTGCCATCGATGAATCGAGCCGGAACGTTGGGAAACTCTTCGACAGTATGGTTTTCATCATCGATCGAAACGTTCTCGAAAGTTACGCGTACGACTCATCCGAGAATGTCGAAAAAATAAAAAAGGCGCATGACAAATTCAATCGTGTAGCGGCAGGTGCGAGTGCCATGGCAGCCACTGCCCTGCTGGACACTGTGCGTCGTGCCGGTATGACACTTGAGCAGACCGCAATGATGGCTGCCAAGTATCACGAAATAACCAAGGCTGTCACGGAAATAAAATCCAGCAAGACGATGCAACAAGTCCGTGTGGCCCACGGAGAGGATCCACTGCTTCTCTACCGGGCGATGGTTGCCCAGCAAAAGGACAAGCTGGAACTCCTGGTGAAGACCGTAGGAACCGTACTCGCCGGAAGTCTCATCCAGTTCCCAGGCATCGGCGGCCTGGCCAGCAGCGTGTATGACGGGGTCACCGACACCATTACTGGCGTGGTGGGGGCATACACGGAAGCGCGCATCGCTCAGGCCGAGGCAAACATCAAGAAGGCAGAAGAGGAAGTCAGGGCGCGCAAGGCGGAGTTGAAGACGACGCGCCCGGGAGGGGTGGTGATTCCGGACGTCTACGGCGCCAAAGACCTTCCAGCGGGGCTACGGCAGAGCATGCTGGACGGGATCGACAAGGGCCTTAGGAAGGTGCAGGAGACAGCTAAGGGGCTGACCTCGAAGCAAATCGCTTCCATCTCGGGGTTCGTCGCTTCCACTGTGATACCCAAGGTACTCAAGCTGGTACTGGAGTACTTCCCGCCCGAGCCGGCGCCCACATTCGACGAAGCCCGCCTCCTCGGCCTTGTCCGCAACATAGTGACGAGCGTGACGCCGAAGGACATCGCTGCGCCGGAGGAGATCGGATCGCCGGAGGAGAAGAAGTCGGCACCACCTGGCATGCCACTCGACACTATTGCGGAGAATCCGGACCTGGCGGCAGGCTGGCGCGGCTATCGCTTCACATGGGTGGCGCCCGTCGGACCTGCGTTCGACGGCGAAGCAGCAGACCGTTGCTACACGGTTCGATTCGACTACCGTGAGGGATCCTCCGTCGTCGCGGAGTTCTATCCGGCCGGGCAGACCCCCGCAGATCAATTGCACGTCCGAAGCCTTTCTCCGGGCACATACACGGCGTGGGACCGGCTGAAGGTGCAGCGGGATGGAATCAGCCACCGGGGCTACTCCGGCGGTGACACCGCGCAACAGGCGGGCGCCTGGCACACCTGCCGTGTCGGAGACTTCGATCAGATCCTCTTCCTCCCCGAGGGCCAGGTGACCGGGCACCTCTGGGGGCACAAGCGTGACAAGCCGTTCGGTGCGGCTGCCGGAAGCGGCGAGACACTGCTGTCCTACATCGAGGACAGGCTGACCCCCTTCCCCGGCGGCATTCACGCGCTCCTGCTGGACGAGGGCGCCGGCAGGCCGCCTCTGTCACTCACCGCTGACTCTGCGTGAGGGCCGGTGCGCAGGGTCTGCGGCCCGCGGGCGATTCCAGGCGCTCGTTGGAGCCGGTCAGGGCGCGGGTTCACGGCCGAACAACCGCTCGTGGCCGGCTCGCTGCCAGGCCGCCTGGCGAGCCATGCTCCGCGACAACATGGCATGCCGCGGCCTGGTGGTTCGCTGCCTGTCGGTGAGAGCCTCGCAGGCACTGGTGGGTCCGGCGAAGAGGTCGAGGACATCGATGCCATAGTGCACGGCCAGCAGTTCACAGTCGTCCAGGCTCCATGCTGCGGTGCCCGACTGACGCCTGCTGACCTGCCCCTGGCTGACTCCCAGGACGGCCGCGAGACTTGCCTGCGAGTCTCCTGTCGTGTGCATCAGGGCGGCCACGGCCGCTCGCACCCGCTCGGACAAGGACATCACCATGGCGCCACCTCCGCGGGCACCGGGCCCACCTCATGCTTGGTCAAAACTGTTTCCAACGGGCACAAAAGAAATTGACGATTCTGCATATCCAATGGGAATTTCCCCGTACGCAAGCGCCCTGAATGATCAAAAACATCATCCCGAGCCACGCGGCCAGAGTCATGCAGACCCCGAGAAGCGTGAATGACACTGACGTCGCCTGCCGAGGTGTCCCTCTTCTCCCGGATCTTCCGCTCACCGCGTCTTGTCCACCGGCCCGGTTTCCGCCCGGCCCGGCTCGCTGTCCCAGCCGTGCACGACCACCGGAGTGATCTCGACCGTCCCCTGCGGTCTTCGGAGTTCATCGCAGGGTTGCGCCACGGCACGCGCTCCACCCCGAGGAACCTCCATCACCGTGTGAACACCGCTGGTCTCGGTGCAGCTCTCGGTGGACACGGAAGACAGCGTTGTCGAGGACGCCACCGCGCCGGTTCCCTTCGGCACGTGCGTCGGCGGAACGATCGTCACGGCTGCCTCGGGTACACAGCAGTGCGTCTGTCCCCTGGACGCGGCGTCGAGTTTTGTCATCGATTCCTCATCGGCTACCTGCACGTAGGCCAGTGCAAGCGCCGCTGCGGCCACAGGCGCCAAAGTCAGGGACCAACCCGTCATAAAGAACATGGGCAAACTCTCAAATGTTGAAGGCGGGAGGAGTCGCTGGATTCGCGCCGAATGCTATCCGTGCCGCGCTTGAGACAGCAACGTTACCGGGGAGTTTTATCTTTCCGGCCGCTCCGGATACTGAAGAGTTTTACGTAACTGACAGAGTCTCGAATAGCTGAACCGTCCTGGTCGGCACGGCAGTTGTCCAACGCCTGGGCACCCTCGAACCACGATGGATGGCACAGAGGAATCAGTGCGCGGACCGGTTCGCATAGTGCAATCAATGATGCACTAAACTCATAAATGTCATGCTCGCAACATCTTGCATTATGTGAGCAACTACATACGGAGCGCACATCTTCGCGCGTATGGAGTGTCGGACAGTATTCCTGCCGCGCGGTTCGCCGCCTCGTCTGCGTTCAGCGGGACTGAGGCGGCCTTTCAGCGACGCTCACGAGCCGGTCGCACGGCAGAGCGACCGGCTCAATCGCACAAGGCATTCGAGCGACCAGTCGCGAACGCCTCGGGGACAGCTCTCAGGCGTGGGCTCGCTCATAGGCCTGATGTACGGACGCGGGCATCCGTCCGCGGTCACTGACCTCGAATCCGTTGGCCCGAGCCCAGGATCTGATCGCCGACGATGTTCCGCTCGGCCGGCCCGCCTTCTTCGGCCCTTCGGCCCTTCGCGCTCCCCCCTTGCGCGACACGGTGACACCCCGTACTCTGCGCGCTCCCGTGGCCTGCAGGTAGGGGTTCAGGAGCGCGAGGAGCGCTTCGTAGTTTTCATCATCGAGGTCAATTTCGACCCCAGCACCATCGACGAGAATGCTGTGCGTAGAAACATTCTCCGACGTTTCACCGGTCAAGTCGTCGCTACGTGTGGTAATAACCTTTCGAGCCATAGGGTGGTGTCGGTCCCTTCTTTCGACGCGGCTTCAAATCACGGAACCGCCGCAGAGTTGGGGCTATTATCGCAACTGGTCACGGAGGCGGCGCAGGCCGAGTCGAGCGGCCGCTGTGCGATGCCCCGCCGTACTCAAGCCCATGAAAGCAGGGCCAAGAAATAAGGTCAGCCTGACGGAGGCCATCCCGTGGAAGCAGTGTCCCAGGGCTCCTATTTCTGGATCATGACCATGCAGGTACCCTCGGAAAAAGGTGCCGTCCTGTACAACTACCAGGGGACCGTCACCCCGGCCAAGCACAACACCCGGCTTGATCTTTTCAACGAGATCAGGAAGAACCTGACCGGCCGCTTCCCCCATTTGGGTGACGCGATCGTCGTCACTTTCGATGTGCAGCCCAACCGTCTCAACCCCGGCAACTCCTGAACCAAAGTGGACGGTGACTACCAGGTGGTCCAGGAACCGCTGCGCGGCGGCTGGTCATACGTCACGCGGCGCAGTGAAGTCGACGGCACCACACTGACACGCACCGGAACGTCCTCGGACGGTGGGCGGGGGGCGATGTGTGCGAAACCTCCGTCGAAAGCGACCAACGCGTCCTGGACGTCCGCCACGGGGGCGGACGACGCAGAGTCCGGTTCCACCTCGATGAGCGGGGCATTGAGTTCCACGCGCGCCGCTCTCAGCCAATTGAGACCTGTCATTCGCCTGCACCGCCTCGACACTGTCCGAGCCTGCACCCATGACCCTAATCCGCACCCGATCGACCGGCCAATTTCCACGAGGTCACAGAGTTGACGGACCGACATCACACGGTCGGCGGAGAAACGGCGTCACCGGCTCCTCCGGCATCGTGCCGTCCACCGGTGCTTGGCCTCGGAGAACACGTGGCAGCCATGCGTCGGGGTCGCAGACCCAGACGACACCCGATCGGCCGACAAGAGGGCGTGGTGACGGCGACTCGACATGCGGAGTCACCCGGGCTGGATTTGACTGAGATGGCTTACGACGGACGACGATCAGCCTGCGGACGCCCAGCGAACCCCCACGGAGCGGGACGACCACAATGACTGCCAGATCCTTTGTTCAGACGGCCGGTGTGTCGGCGGCCCTGCTGCTCCTTGCCGCCCCGGCCGCCCAGGCACAGAGCAGTCCCTCGGTCACGGTGAGCCCTGCGGCCGCCACCCCGGGGTCAGTGATCAGCATCATGTCCCTGAACTGCCCGAGCGAGGCCACGTTTTCAGTGGCCCCGGCGGTGGCGCCCGTGATCACCGCCTCCGCCCCCGCGATGGCTGGAGGCATCTACACGGCCTCGGCGACGATCGCCTCGAGTAGCTCACCGGGGCCGTACACCGTCTCTCTCGGCTGCGGCACCAGCCCGTTTCCCATGTTCAGCGCCAGCGTGGTGGCGGCCTCCAGCAGCGCGCCCGCATCAAGCAGCCCGTCCGCCCCCAGCAGTGTGCCGGCATCAAGCTTGGCGCCGGCCTCCAGCAGCGCCCCGGCATCAAGCTCGGCACCGGCATCCAGCAGCGCGCCCGCATCAAGCTCGGCACCGGCATCCAGCAGCGCGCCCGCATCAAGCTCGGCACCGGCATCCAGCAGCGCGCCCGCATCGAGCTCGGCAACAGCGACGCACACCGCAACAGCGACGGCAACGACGACGGAGACGGCACGACGTACTCCCTCGGGTGGTGCGGCGGCGGGTGACGGCGCGAGTCAGTCGGGTGGGTTTTCGCTGGCGGTGTTGTTGGGGTCGTTGGGTGTGGCGGCGTCGGTGATCGGGTTGCTGGTGTTCCCGAAGCCGCGTG
>NZ_JBEYVS010000052.1:0-43620 GCF_040644095.1 Streptomyces sp. NPDC047028 | reverse complement strand
CACGGCACTGATCGCCACATCCACATTACGAAGAGCCTCCCGACGTGGGAAAACGCCGGTGGTCATGCCCCTAATCAGCGGTCTGTCAGTGCCTCCGGAGCCGGTGACACCACCCCCCAGGCCATGCACTCGACAAGGGGAGGCAGTCATGCCAACTCCGAAGGCCGGTAGCCCTGTTGCGGGGCTACGAAGACGGTAATGGGGGGGTGGGCGCAGCCGCCCGCCGGGGTTCAGCGAGGCGGCCTTGAGTGAACTGCTCGCTCACGCGGCCCGGGACGTTGCGTCCAGCCAGTAGCGGGCACCGCGCGGCCCTGCACCCCACGGCTACGGAGCTTTGGGTACCGCCGTGCCCGAGCCGTTGAGGAGCTCGTTGATGAGCTGCGTGGTCTCCATCTCCAGGGAGCAGTCGAGCGCGTGGTTGACTTGCTGGACGCGGGAGATGGCCATGTGCAGCCCCTGCCGGTTCCCGGCCGCATACTCGATCCTGAGCCAGTCCCGATAAAGGAGCTCCGCGGTGTCGTCTACGTCGAGGCCGGTTGCGATGGCCTGGCGGGCGGCGCTGAGGTCGTGGTGCGGGCCCGCAGGGGTGCGGTAGGTGGCCACTGTGTGTGCTACGTCGATGATGCGCGTGACCATTTCCTGCTGGTAGGGCTCGGCCCAGGGCAGGGCCTTGCCACCGAAGGGCCGGCCGCGTACCAGAGTGAGTGCCTTTTCCAGGTGGGTCAGGCCGGAGGGGCCTTGCGGTAGGGCGTGTTCGACGAGTTGCAGGAAGTGGGTCCAGTCGCAGCGTACTGCTGGGGCGAGTTGGTAGGAGTCGGTGCCGGATTTGCGGCGTGGGACGTAGGGGTTGCCGGCGGGGTCGTTGCCCAGGGAGCGGCGTAGGCCTTGGAGGCGGGCGTTGAGGGTGCTGGTGGACCAGGGGCTGATGGGGTCCATGTCGGTGCACAGGGCGTCGGCGCTGCGGCCGGGCTTGAAGATCAACAGGGCGGCGAGTTGTGCCATGCGTGGGCCGTGGCCGGTGGCATCGACGCCGGTCACCTCGATGGGGCCCAGCACTCTGATCTCCGGAGCGGGTGCGTCGTGAGCTTTGCCCTCTCCCGCTTCTGTCATGGGGTGTCCCTCGAGGGCGGCGTCGTGGTCGCTGCCTCTCGTGTAGTCGTGACCGGCGGTGGACTCCAACCGGGTTGCCGGCGCGGGAGCCGGGCGCGGGGGCGGGGACCCTGGGGGAGTGCGTGGTGGGCCGGGATCGTCGGCTGCCGGAGTTGCGGGCGTGGCGTGGGGTAGGAGCCGTAGTCCGGCCGGATCGGCGTTAGCGGCCAGCAGCGCCGGGAATACGTTGCCGCCGGCGTCGGAGGCCGCCGCCAGCGATCCGCTCGGGACGGTGGCGGCCGCGGTCCCCGCCGACTCCTCCCGCGCAATCTGCTCAGGCTGCTGCGCGCGGTCGGACTCGTCCGGGACGTCTTGCCAGGGGCCTTCGGCCGGATGGGATGCCTGCCCGGATACCTTCAACGCGGTGCTGATCTGCAGGTAGGCGGCATGTTCGAGGCGCTGCACCGTGATGTCGGTGCCGGCGTAGTCGAGGTTTTGCGGTTCGTGGAGGGAGGCGTTGAGGATTTCTGCCTCGGTAAAGTGCGCGGCCGCTGTACTCGCGGGTGCGATCAGAGTGACGGGGACAGTGCCCGCCTTGTCGATGAGGTCGGCGAACTGCCAGGCGGTGTCCGTGTCCAGAGGCGACGCGCACAGGAGCAGGTATGGCTGATGCTGGGTTTCGGGCATTTGGTGTGTTTCCAGCAGCCGTTCGCTTAAGTCGCGTAGGGCGTGCGCGGCCTGTCGCATGTGGGCGATGCGTGCGGTGGGTAGCAGGTGTGGCAGGTCTTCGCCGAACCCGACGGTGACGATCTCGGCTTCGCTTGCCCATGGGCTCATTGCGAGTTCCAGGGCGAGGGAGGTGCACACCTCGGTGATGTGGACGGGGTTGCCGTCGAGCAGGAGCGCGGGCAGGTGGGCGAGGTTGAGGAGCAGGAGATCGCCCGCCTCGGTGCTGCCGATCGTGACCAGCCCGGGATACGGTGCGGGCACCTCGCGGGCGTCGTCTTCGTCCAGCACCTCGGCATCGGTGGGCAGGGCCCACCATCCGCCCTGCCCCAAGACGAAGGGCGCCGCAGGGCCCGCGGTTGGATCTTCGGGCAACACCTCCACCGAGCGGGCGCCGATCCGGGCAGCCCGCAGCGCCGGCAGGATCGCGACCTCCTCCTGGGCCGCCTGGTGGGCGAGCGTTCGCAGCGCCACGTCCAGACGGACAGCGCCGCCCGGCTCGGCGGCCGCCGCCAACTGGGCCTCGGCCGTGGACGTCTGTGACGCGATGGCGATCTTCTCGCCGGGCCTGCGCCGGCGCCGCTGCAGCGTACGGCGCAGTGCAAGAGCACCGGTGATGGCGGCCGCCAGCAGCGCGCCGGCACCGAGAACGGTGCGCAGGTTCAGCGGGCTGGCGGTCGGAGCCGTCGCCGGGGTCTCGGACGCCGTGGAGGCGGGTGAGGAGCCGGCAGTGGAGCCGGACGTTGCAGTCGACGCCGACGGTGAGGCGGCAGTGGGAGGCGCGCTGGCGCTGGGCTCGGGGGTCGCAGAAGCCGTCGCCGAGGGCGACGCTTGATCCTGTCCGGGTTGTTCGGAAGAGCGACGTGCCGGTGCACTGGGAGTCGACGACCGCGGTGTGGGCGTGGTGGTCTGGCTCGGCGCGGGCGTCTGGTTGGTTGCCGTGCCCTCGCCGGACCTCTGCTCACTGCCTGGCTTCTGGCCGGCCGCCGGGGGAGTGGTCTTCTGGCTGCCCGCCTCATCACCCCGGTCATGGTCTTGGGGTGGCTGGTCGGGCTGGTTGCCGGGCACGGTGACCTGCTGCCCTGCGTAGATGACGTTCGGGTCGGTGATCGCGGGCAGACCGTGCGGCTGTTCCTGGCCCCTGCTGGCCTTGAAAAGCTCGGGCCATTGGTCTCCGTCGCCGAGTTCCTTCTCCGCGATCTTCGACAGGTAGTCGCCCGAGCGGACTGTGACGACGTGCTCACTCTTCTCGCCGGCAGCCGGCGCAGCCTCACTCAACTGCGTACGGAGGCCTCCCACTCCAGCTGATGTGTCGGGCATCTGAAGCTGCCAGCCGGGCTGCAGGAAGCTGTTCGCACGGAAGGTTGTGCCGTCGGCCATGGTGTGGCCGTCGTTCAGGGCGGCGATCTCCCGCCACCTTTCGCCGTCCCCCAGTTCCCGCTCGGCGATGCCCCACAGGCTTTCCGCGGGCCGGGTCTCGCGCACCGTGTACGTGGTACGGGACTCACCGGACCCCCGTGTGTTCGTCACCGAAGCGTGAGCCTGATCGGTTTCGGCTGCGGGCCGCGCCGGGGCCTGTCCGGGGATCCGGGCCGCGGTGGTGGCCGGGGCGGCCTGGGCGTCGGAGGCCAGCGCCGAACCCGTCGGCAGTAACACGATGATGCTGCCGATCAGGAGAGCCGCGGCGCGCTGCGAGGCGCCCATCCCCCGCGGGGCGCGCCATGTACGGCCCCGCAGCTGGGCGATCAGCTCGCGCACGGCGCAGAACGCGAACTGCGCCCAGCCGATCCAGCCGGCGCAGGCGAGCATCAGCAGGAACACGCTGCCGGTGTCCTGCCGGTCCAGCAGGTGCATGACGTCGTTGTGGGAGGCGGCCCAGATGACCGGGGTGGCCCACGCCAGCAGCAGCGGCAGCCCGGCGAGCGCGACCGCCAGGACCAGCGCACTCGAGGCGGCCTTGAGTGTCCGTGCCAGGGTGCGGCCGTCGGTTGCGGCGGGGGAGGGGGTGGTGCGCATCAGTTTCCTTCGGGAGCCGTGACGCCGTGCAGGAGAATGGCCTTGCCACGCCCGGTCACCGGCAGGGAGTTGATCCCTACCACCGGCAGGAACTTCGTGTCGTAGGTGCCGGTGACCGTGACGGTGAGCGTCTTGCCGTCGCCGGACACGCTGACGGTGCCGGTGGCGCCGGCGGAGTGCAGGTAGGCCTTGGCTGCGGCGGTCGCGGCCTGCGGATCCACGACGATCGCCGTTCCGCTGATCGCGTCGGCGGGATTGATGGCCTGTCCGCCGGCCCGGGCGGCTTCGCCGGCGATGTAGTCGGCGCGTTCGGTGGCTCGCATCTTGCTGCCGCCGTCGACGGCGACGCCGATGATTCCGATCAGCGCGATGACGCACACGGCTACGAACACGGTGACGCCTCCCCGGTCATCCCGTAGCGTTCGGCGCAGGCCCCTCTGGCGGAAGATCATCCATCCCCCCGCTGCCGGTACAGATCGACTACCGAGGTGGCGGTCGATGTGAGCGTCTTGGCTCCTGGCACGCCCGGGAGTAGCAGGTCGGAGAGGTTGACCGTGCAGGTCACGGTGGCGGTGACCGTCCCGACCTGCCCCACCGGCACGCTGAGACCGCCTGTGTTGATGTTGACGCTGGTGGACGAGCACGTGATGCCCTGGTCGTTCAGGGACTGCGCGGCCGCCGCCTGCGCGGCGCTCTGCGCGGACCCCGCGGTGCGGTGAAGGGACGCCTCCCGCGCCGCGGCCTCGGCTGCCGCGTCGATCTTTGCACCGGAGGTGACGATGCGTCCGCCGGCGATGGCCATACAGATGAACATGATCAGCGCAGGGAGGACGATGGCAGCCTCGATCGCCGCGCTGCCCTCGTCGCTGCGGAGCCTTGGAGCCCACCGGGCCGTTTTTCGCACGTGGTTCACCCTCCCGGGACGGTCCATCTCTCCACCGGGCCGGACGCGGACTGGGTGATGTGAAGGCCTGAAACGCCCGGGATCATCGACATGGCGGTGCCGGACACCTGCACCTGCACCCGCTGCCCGTCGCTGCTGGCCGAGACGCTGTAGCCGCTCAGGCTGTCACCCGCGGTGCGGCCCAGCACGCTGCGTGCCTGAGCCGCACCGGCGGCCGGGCTCGACTGGTAGGCGCGGGCCGCACTGGCGCCCTCGCGGGCAGCGGTCAGGGCAATCTGCCGCGCGTAGTACCACATGGACGCCTGGATCACGGCAACCGTGGCGAGCAGCACGAACGGAAAGACGATCGCCATCTGGAGGGAGGTGTCCCCGCGGTCTTCGCGCCATCTTCGCCCCTGCCACCAGTCCTTCAGCCGCTCGGGACCAGACATCACAGTCCGCTGAGCTTGCCGTTGTACTTGGAGATCACCATGGCGATCGTCCCGGCGATCAGGACTGCACCGGTGACGGCAGCCACCCAGATGATGACGGTCGTGGTGGAGATGTCACCCCGGTCCGGCCGGCGGGAGGCGTCCTCAATGGCTGCCTGTACTCGGGTGGTGAGCCGGACGACTGCACCGTTGGCCTGTGCCCAGGCACGTGCGCCCCGGCGGCCCCGCCCCGGCCGGCGGGAAGCAGTGGACGGGCCGGGGTGTGGGGCGGTGTGCGGGTGTGGGTGGGTGGTCGGGCGGAGCACAGCACGGCGGGTGCGGGCTGTGGTGTCCTTCATGTTCCTCTGCCTCTCTTGAGCGTGGAAAGGGTCGGTGTGGTTTAGACGGTGAGCATGCGGATCACAGCGGGGAAGGCCATCAGCAGCATCACTAGGACGGCCAAGAGCGCGCCCGGCGCGGTCATCTTTTCGCTGGCCGCGTTCGCCTCGGCAGCCTGAGCGGCCAGCAGCTCGGCGTTGAGTGACGCGCTGCGGGCCCGCAGGGCCTTGTAGACGGCGGCACCGTCGGTGGCGGAGCCGCGCATGATGTCGGCGACGTCGTTGAGGACGGGCAGGTCGTATGTGTGGGCGAGTTCCGTGAGCGCTTGATACGGCGGGATCTTCTCCAGCCGGGCCCGGCGCAGCGCGCCCTGCAGATACAGGAAGGGCCAGCCCTTCCCGACGGCGGCGGCCTTCTCCAGTGCCTCGGCGGGGCCGGCGTCGGCGGCCCGCTTGAGAGCGACGAGGTCGAGGTAGGCGGACAGGGCGTGCGCAAACTCCTCCCGTGCCCGCCTGGCCTGGTCCCGCACAGCGAGGTCCGGGGTGACGAACAGCAGGCCGGCGATGATGAGGCCGACACCTGCGGGCACGTAGAACGGCAGGCCCACGCCCGCGACGATCCACGGAATCGTTGCGATCACTGGGCAGAGCAGCCCCAGCGCGGCGAGCGCGGTCTTCTTGAGTATGAACTGGCCCGGCCCCTGACCGAGCAGGGTCAGGTTCGTGGTGGGGACCTTCACGCCCGGGAGCCGCTCGAGGCGGGCCAGCAGCCACCGGCCCCACACCTCCTCGCGGTCCAGCTCCACCTCGGGCATCGTCAAGGACGCCGGGGCACTGCGCTGGAGGGCCGGCCCCAATGCGGGCTGGGACTGCAAGAGTTCCCGGATCAGCAAGGCGACGCCGGCGCCGACCGTACCGCCGGTCACGACAACGGGGAGCAAGTTCACGAGGCGGCTCCTTCCGGTTCCCGTGCGGTGATCGGCGGCTCCGGCTCCGGGACGGGCGCGGGCAGCCGGACGGTGCTGGCTGGGTCGGTGATCAGGAAGCGCGGGACGCGCCGGAAACTGCCCAGCTGCCGCATCAGAGCGAGGACCCCGACGAAACCGGCCGTCAGGAAGGCGAGTACGAGCTGGCCAAGCAGCGTGGAGTACGGCCTGGTGTAGGACGGCACGAAGAACCCAGCCACCACGACGCCCACCGTGATGATGGTCATCCACCGCACGGTCGTCCTGGGCTTGGCCCGGTCCGCCTCGACGGCGCGCTTCTTAGCGACCTCTTCGCGGACAGTGCCCGACAGGTCCTCAAGTGCCTGAGCCAGGCCCGGGCCGCGGTCGTTGACCGACAGGATGAGCGCGGCAACCACCTTGTCCGCGGTGACATCATCCAGTTCCTCGGCGAACGCGCGCAGCGCTCCGTCCGGCCGCCACCCCAGGCGCAGCCGGTCGGACAGGTTAATGATCTGGGGTGAGAGTTCGTCCGGCGCTCCCTGACGGCTGGTGATCATCGCCTGTTCCAGGCCCATACCGAGGCGCAGCAGCCCCGCCAGCCGCTGCGTCCACTCGCTCAAGCCCTCCAGTTGACCGATACGGTCCTGCGCCATCTGCGCCGGGCTGATCAGCCAGGGCACGCCGATGACGGCCGCACCCAGCAGCGCACCCCCGACGAAGTTCCCCGAGACCAGCCACACGGCCACGAAGACCACGACGGCCGCGGCCATGAGGGTCCGCCGCCGCATCCGGGCGTCCTCGCTCTGGTTCTTCCCACCGCGCAGAGTCGCCTGCCAGCGCTTGAGCAGCGAGGCCCGGCGCGGCGCAGCCGTGCCCACAACACCCGCCACGACACCGATCAGCCCGCCGACCACAGCCATCCCGGACAGCAGCGCCCACAGAAGGATCACCGGGCCGCCCCCACCTTCAGCGGCAGCGGCGCCGTCCAGGCCCCATACGGCTCCTGCAGCAGGCTGGAGTCGAAGCCGACGCGGCGCAGGTCGTCGATGCAGCCCGGGTCCATCCGCGGCACCGCCCGCAGTTCCCCCCACTCAGCTCCGGGGGAGAAGACCTCGTTGGTGGCGGGCCGGCCGTTCTCGCCGATCCCGGTCAGCTCCAGCACGTGGGAGACGTAGCGGTGGCGGCGGCCGCCGATCTGCGTCTCGTCCGTCATGTCGACGTACACGACGAAATCCAGACCGTTGGCCGTCTGCCGGTAGGCCAGCTGCTCGGAGAGGTTCTCCTGAGCGAGCGCGTACAACTCGGCGATCCGGTCGAAGATGACGTCTGGGCGCCGCGCGTGGATGGTGCACAGGTTGCCGCCGGAGCCGTTCGTCAGCGCCTGCATCATGGCGACGACTTCCGGACCGCGGACCTCGCCGACCACGATCCGCTCCAGCGACAACCGCAGCGCAGGATGCATCAGGTCCAGCAGTGTGACCTCGCCGGCACCGCGGCCGGTGACGTCCTTCTCCCCGTTGGACTCGCGCCCGACGAGGGAGACGACCTGCTTGTGGTAGCCGTTTTGGTGGGCGAACAGCTCGTCCTCGGTCTGGATGGTCGCGAACCGGCACTCCGCGTCGAACTCCTTGAGCATCGCCCGCATCAAGGTCGTTTTCCCGGCCTTCTGCTTCCCCGCGATCATGATGTTCTTCTCGGCGCGCACGGCGGCGCCGAGGAACTCGCGCAGGATCGGGTCGATGGTGCCCAGCCGCACCAGATCGTCGAGATCCGCGTGGGAGACCCGGTGCCGCCGGATGACCGCATAGGTCATCGGCCCGAGCCCCGTGATGGCCTGCAGGCGGGAGCCGTCCTGCAAAGACAGCGCCAGGGTCGGGTTCGCGGTCGAAATGGTGCGCTCGCTGTGCCCAGAGCCCCTAGCCAACTCCCGCAACAGCTCCAGCAGTTCCTCTTCCGAGTCCGCGATCGGCCCGACCCGGCGGCGTTCGCCATCGCCGTAGTCGAGCCACACCTCGTGCGGGCCCTGGATGATGATGTCCTCAACCCGGTCATCGTCCAGGTACGGCTGGAGCCGGCCGGCCCGAAAAAGGAGGTCATACACGGCGCGCCGCAGCGCCTCATCCTCTTGCGGCGTCATCGCCTGGGCGTCCGACCACAGCGCGACCGCCTCAGCGATCCAGTTCAGGCAGCGCTGCTCTTCACTGGCCCGGTCCATGCCGGGCTTGGTCTTGAGTAGTTCCTCGCGCTGCTTGGCGACCTGGGACGCGATGTCCCGGGCCACCCGGTAGTCGACGGTGATCTGCGGAACCGCCGTACCGAGCACCTGCGAACTGGAGGCAGCACCTGCACCAGCCGACACTCCGTTGGTCTGCTGCTGCCCCCACTCCTGGGGCACCGGCGCCACCGAGGGGTCGTGGTGCAACGGCCTAGCGCGCACGGGTCACCTCCCCGCCTGCAGCACGGGCACCGCGTGGATCAAGCCGGGCCCGGCGCATGGCAGCCCGCTGCACCAGCAGCGTGCTGCCCGTGCGGGCGGCCTTCATCAGCGGCGACTTGTGGAAGCGGCGGGGCTGTTCGGCACTGTCGGACAGCACCCGGGCGTCCTTCGGCGCATACGGCAGCGTCGCGATCACCGGCACCTGCAGCACACGCTGCACCTCGCCCGCCGGATACGGCCCCTCGTTGATCATCAGCACGCTGACATCACCGACGCGCTCCTCCAGTGCACGCACCCGGCCCTCGGCTGCCTGCAGGCAGCGCAGGGTGTTGCGCACGACCACGAACGTGGCGTCGGCCTGCTCTGCCAGCACCCCGGAGGGCCCGTACGCACCGCGGCGGCCGAGGTCCATGAGGACGTCGTGACCGCTCTCGGCCTCGATGCCACGGAACATCTGCGCAAGGACCTTCCACACCTGGCCCAGGCTCGCCGACTGCGAGGGGTCGGTGATGCCCGGCAGCAGCAGCCGGTCACGCGGGGAGTCCTGCTTGCCGTCCTCACCGCTCAGGTCGATCAGCTGCCGCCAGAACGCGTCGCTGAACTCGCCTTTACGGGCGGCAACCGAGAGGTTGCGCAGCCCGTACCGGTCGCCGAGCGTGCCCTGCAGCAGACCGTGCAACACGGCCCCGCCGTCCGGGTCGCACTCAGCCAGGATCATCCGCCGGCCAGCCTCCAGCGGCCACGACAGCAGCAGCGCCAGGGCGCTCGTGGTCACGCCAGGCGCGCCGCTGCAGCCCGCGAGGGCGATGACCGCCATCAGCTACCGTCCGGAGCCGCGAGGACCAGGCGCAGGGCGCCGGCCGCCTCCCACGCGGCGGCCGTGGGACCGTCGGCGGCAGAGGCGGCCACGTCGACGACCACGATCCCGGTACCGGGGGCGGCGGCGGAGGCCTTCACGACCCGGCCGTCGATGGTCTGCGGCGCGTCGTCGGACGTCTTCCCGGTGTCCGTCGTTCCCTGAGCCGGGACGTGCACCAGCTCCACCTTCTGCCCCGGCACCAGCGCGGTCGCCGGGATCTGCTTGGGCTCCAGACCGATCGGCACCAGCTGCTCGCCAGCATGCACCAGGCTGTCCTTCGTCACCTGCGAAGGCGAGAGCAGGGAACCGGGCTTGAGCTCCACAGCCGCCCGCTTACCCACCACCGACTCCAGGTTGTCGGCCCGCACCGCCTTGACAGCCGGATCCAGGGCGACGGACGCCTGGCCCAGGTCCTTGTCAGTGAGGACCTGACCAACCTGGACGTCACGGACCACGGTCACCACCTCGGTGCGATGGCCCGCCTGGAGCAGCAGGACCGCAACACCCGCGCCGCCGGCAGCGATCAGCGCCAGGGCCAGGGCGATGACACCGGGTCGTCGCCTGCGGGCTGAAACTCGCGGGGGAGTGACGGGGCCGGCCGCCGTTCCCAGCTGGGGCAGGCCGTTCGAGCTGGGTGTGTCCGCACGTTCTTGGGTCTTGCTCAACGTCAACGCTTCATCCTTCCAGCGTCCTGCCTATCGGACGACCTGCAGCTCGCCGATTGCTACTTGCTCGTGGGACTGCCTTATCTGGGTGAACTGGCCGCTCTCACCAGCTCCGTCTACCTGCCAGTCGACCGTCCAGGCGGCTGTCGCCGTCACCGTGAACGTCCCGCGTTGCCGGGATGCTGACGTGCGCGTGTAGGTGTGGCCGCAGGTAGGGGAATCCTGTTTGCCATACGCCGCCGTGTACTTGGTGCCCGGGCCCTGGCAGGTCCGGGTGATGCCGTCGCCCGTATTCCAGTCGATCTTCGTGACCTTGGCAGTCGCGGTGACGGTGACGCCCGCCAGGGATGCCGAAGCAGTGTTGGGTCCATAGGTCGTGGGGCTTCGATTGACCCACATCCACACCGGCATGCCGACGAGATACCTGCCGGCCGGAGTAGGGCTGGCGATGTCCGGACCGGTCAGGAGCATGCGGTCGACCGCTTCCCGGGCGAGCTGCTCCGGATCCACATGGACCGCAGGCGTCTTAGGGGACCAGAACACGTCGGGGAACATGTCGGCTCCGGCCGCCCGGCCGAGCACGTCGCCGAGGCAGACTCGGGCGTAGATCGCGCCGTCTCCCGGCTTGTGCCCCTTCCAGACCGGGTCGCTTGCCGGTGGCTGCGGGTCGAGACGCTCGACCGCGCACGTCTGCGGGCGAGGCTTGGACTCTCCGTTGCTGTGCTTGCCCGACGCCCTGGGTGTCTTGCCATGGCCTGATGAAGTGCCCGGATCCTGACGGCAGACCGTGACCCATGAGCTCTCACCCTCGCAGTGACCTCCGATGACAGGGCCGTCGTCGGCCAGGGCCGGTCGAGCGTTCATGATGCACAGCACGCTCAGTAGCAGTGCCAAGGTCGCTGCCGCCGACCTCAGCATGTCCGATCCCCGTCCGGCTCGGCGTCAGTGATCATCCACTGCTTTCCCCACTTCTCCGCCGATACCGTCGTGACGTATCGCAGAGGCTGCTTCGACGGGAACGGCTTGACCTTCCCCGTCTTCCGCATCACCGTCCTCCAGCCCGAGATATCCAGACAGTCCTGGAGGCTAGCTGTGGGGATCTTCCGAGCGAGTGTCAGCGACGTCACCTTGACCTTGTGGCTCGGGCTGCCGGTCGTGGCCGTCCCGGCCTTCTGCATCACCAGCAGGTCCCCCATCACACGTGTCAGCGCCTTTTTCGTGGCGTACTTCTTCAGGCGGGTGCCCTTGATGTCGGCCTGTGCATAGGCCTTGGCCTGCTCATGCCAGTAGCGGCCGTAGGCCTGCAGCAGTGCCTTTTTCTCCGGGGCCTCAGGATCAGCTGTGGCGGTCGTCGGGGCGGCGGAGGGGGACGTCCGGGGTGAAGACGAAGCGGTCTTTCCGTCGTCGTGACTTGAGCTGCATGCGGTCAGGCCAACCGCGGCCGACAGCGCAAGAGTCAGGCCGACGGCATTTCGAAAGCGAACAAGAGAGCTGCGAATTCGATGTGCGCGACGGTTCACGTGGCCTACCCCCGTTGAGCGGTGTACGGACGACCCCTCACCAGGTGCATCCAGCTTGGTTTCCGCCGGTGAACCCTGGGCAGGGCGCGCTGGTGAGCCATGGGTAGTCGCTAGGTTACGCATATGCCGACCAAGTTCCCAACAGTGTGAGCAAGTTGAGATACGCAACTCCGAATGTATTCGGCCACTTCAGAAACAGGGGGAGCGGCTTGTGCTCTGTGCATTCGTGAAGTGATGACGCTGCAACCGGGATGGTGTGGGCAGCGAGCGTGAGGCCGCAGCGATGCGGCTGTATCGCGGCACGAGTCGCGCAGGCCGTGCGACATCACCCACGGCGGCCGGCACGCGGCGCATGTTGTGGAAGAGTGGATGTCCCGCGCTACCAAGCCCGAGAGTCGCCGGCGGCGATCAGTACGAGGCCAAGGCGATGACGCGCGCACAGCGGCTACTTTCCCCGTCGCCCCGCCTGCCAGGATGCTTTCCGCGACGGTGAGGGCGAGGAGCGGAGCCGTGATCTGCGATCGGATGGTGACCATGCGGGCGCTCACCTACAGATCGGTCCACGGGCGCGGTTCGCCGCCGGCTAGAGGGATCCAGACGTAACCGGTGGGCCCCCGCTCCTCGAGGTCCTCCAGGACTGCCGCGCCCATCGGCACCTGCCGGGCCAGCGTGCCCACGAGCGGGTGCTCCGCCACCATGGCCTGCAGGTCACTGATCCGGTTGCCCAGGACGTACCGGGAGGCCCCGGTCAGTACGAACAACACTCGGGGGAACACGGGATACCAGCGCAGCCACACCGCCCCGGCGGCGGCGGGCTGTCGCGAGCGGGACCGGCCGACGGCTTGCGGCTCGTACGACCACAGCCGCGCATACTCGATCAGCTTGGAGGCGAGCCGCTCGCTGCCCATGGTCGCCCGGTCGACTTCGACGAACGCCCGCAGCTTGGTGCGCTCCTCGTCATCGATGAGGGTGTAGTGCATCACCGCGTCCGGAATGATCCGCTCACCGTCGCTGAGCGGGTGGGAGACCTCCGGTGTCCAGTCCAGGTGGCCGTGCTCGTCGCCGCGCCGGCGGGCGTCGGTGACGAACGCGAGGTGGGTTCGGACCACGGTCAGCGTGTGCGGGGTCTTCAGGGAGGCCGCCGTGGCCGAGTTGATCGGGTATGTGGGACGTCCGCGCAGGGCGGGGAAGTCTCGGGTCAGCCGGGCACCTTCGCTCGTCAGGTACCAGGCGCGGGATCGATTGGACTGTGGCAGGACGGTGTAGTCCACCAGGCCGTCGCGGCGCAGCTTGTTGAGCGGTGCGGAGACGGTCTGTCGCGCTGCGCCGGGCCGCAGCAGTGCGTGGAGCTGGTTGGTGGTTGCCATCCGGTGCTGGCCGAGCACGGCCAGGAGCTGGTGCGGCAGCGGTTCGATGGGGCTCGGTGTACGGCCGGACGGCATGGTCTCGGAGGTGGTGGTCACTTGTAGTTCCTCTTCTTCTGCATTTGGGCGGCCGGCTGGGTGGCGGAGGAGTGCTGGGTGAGGAAGGCGCTGACGCGGATGAGCTGGCTTTGGGCCCGGTCGGTGAGCTGGGCCAGCGGGGCGGCGCCTGCCGTGGTTTGGGCTGCGTGCTCCAGGGCGTTGGCCTGGCCGGGGCGGGCGTAGTGGGCGAACACGTCGTCGAGGTGAGGGCCAGTGATCTGGACGGGACCCACGCGGCGGCCCTCGACGGTCAGTGACATGTAGTGCTCGAACCGGTCCAGCATGGAGACGACGTCTGCAGGGGGACGGTCGCCCCACTCGGCGGTGATCGGGGCGATGGCGGACTGCGAGCCGGCGGTCGAGGCCAGGGTGGAGGCGTTCTGTATCAAGGAGAGCCGCACCGGGATGGGGAGGCGTGCGAGCAGCTGGGTCATGCCGTGGACGTGGACCTTGTACTTGCGGAAGTCCTCGAACATCGCGGCGATCGTTTCCGGGGCCGCGCCCGTGAGGGTGATCAGCTCGTCGAAGTAGGGGCGGAACGGGACCCGCCGGTCTTCTGCGGTGTCCCTTCTGGAGCGCACGGCCCGCAGCAGGTCCCGGGCCAGCAGCGCGGTGACCAGCCGGTCGGTGGGCCCGTTTCCGCCCGGGCACACCCACACGATCATCCGCGAGTCCATCGCGGCCCGGATGTTGTAGATACCGGCCGGCTGACCGAGGAAGGCGCGGGTGACGGGGTTGGCGGCCAGGCGGGCGATCGGGTTGAGGACGACGGCGAATGCGTCGGTGGGCAGCGTCGGGAACACCGTCCGCCACCAGGAGCGGGTCTCCTCATCCAGGCGCCCCTCGACCGTGGTGAGCGCCGTCGTACGGAAGACCGGGTCGGTCAGCAGGGACCGCACGTGAAAGATCGTGGCCTGGTCTTCGGGCCGCCCGGCCTGGCAGGCGGTCTCATTGACGGCCACCAGCACCGTCAGGGCGGCGGTGAAGATGGTCAGCGCGCGGGGAGCGGTGGCGTCGTCCCAGCCGAGCACGGAGGCGTAGGCGTCGGCGGTCGCCTCGACGACCTCGTGAGCGACCTGGCCTTGGTGCATGCCAATCGGGTTCCAGCAACTGAGCTGCGGCGCAGGCCCGCTGGCGTTGAGGTCGATCAGCGCGATCCGCGGCATCAGGTGGTCGTGGGCGAGGAACGGCAGGGCACGCGGCCACGAGTCGCGGTGTGGGTCGAGGAACATCAGCCCGCCGCCGGCATGCGCCCAGCTGATCGCCTGGGCGAGGGCGCGTTCTGTCTTGCCGCCGCCCGCCTTTCCCACCCCGACCTCGAACAGCGTCTCCTTTGCGTAGGTGGCGACCAGGCGCCGACGGCCGTCCGGGCCGCGGTAGGTCCCCTGCAGCAACAGTTCGGGGTTCCCATGCTCGAACGTCGGCAGGTCGCCGGCGAGCAGAGGTAGACGGCAGTGCGCGGTGGGCGGCTTGAGCAGGCCGGTCAGCTCTTCCAGGCGGACCCAGTTCGGACGGGGTGGCTGAGAGTGCCCCAAAGCCCACCGGCGTTCGAAGCCGCGCCGGCTGGGCCAGCGGTCCGCCCCGAACCGCCAGGGACCTATCCTCCAGCCACGCATCGCCCAGCGGGAGCCGCCGCCGAACACATCGAACGCGGCCTGGAGTTGAGCGAGTCGGGCTTCGGCGCGGCCTTCGGTGTTCGACGCGCACATCACCAGCAGCTGCACCCGCACCAGGTGGTCGTCCTCGGCGAGCTTGCCCAGCGCCTCCTCCGGGTCCACCCGGCGCGGGACGGGCGGCATGACCAGTCGGCGGCCGCTTCCGCCCTGCTTGCCGGCGACCAGTTGCTGCAGCTGCCAGGTGAGCGAGTCCTCGATGCCGGTGGCGTCATGGCGCGCCCACCGGGCGGCCCGCTGGGCCTCGCGCCGCTCGGCGCGCCGCGCGTCGCTCATCAGCTGCAGACGGCGGGCCCGCAGTGCCCACATGGGGGCGCGCTGGATGTCGAGCCGGATCTCGGCGAGGTCCCCCAGCTCGGCACGGAGGTCCGAGACGGCGTCGATCAGCGGCTGCAACGGGTCAGGGCTCAGCGGAACCTCACGCAGGGGTGCGGTCGGCTTGCCCCGCAGGATGAACTCCGCCCGCACCACGTGGTCACGGGGCTTGTCGAAGAGGGGACGGGCCCGGTTCACCGTGACGGCCGGACCGAACGGTGTGATGGACAGCAGGCGTTCGCCGCCGGCAGGGCCTTCGATGCGGTAGCGCAGCGGACTGGAGCCGTCGGCGCGGAGCCTGATCTGCACCGTCTTCGACCGGCGCGGCGCCCACCACGGCATGCTCGTAGACGCCCGGGCGAGTTGCACACCCCGGCGGAAGATTTCCTCCAGAGCAGGGTCGAAGTGCCGCGAGGGGACGAGTTCCAGCGCCATCCGTTCGGCCGAGGCCTTCCGCGCCAGATGGCGCACCGCCGCCTCGCCCGTGGCCGAGACTGCCACGGCGGCCAAGGCCACCACCCACCAGTAGGTGATCGCCCAGCCGGCCATGTCAACGATGCCCAAGACGAGGCCGAGCACCTGGCCGGATGCTGATGCGGAGGCCTGGCCAGTCAGGTACGGGGCTGCGGAGTCCACGTGGACGCCCCCTTCTGTGTGGTGGTGCGGGTGAAGTGCCATTCGGTGATGCGCAGATCGGTGAAGGTGCCGCCGCGGTCCATGCCGGCCCACACCAGGTGGACCACTGCCTTGTCGGGACTGCCGTTGCGGCGGGCGATCGCGGCCTGGATGCGGAAGCGGGCGGTGGCGAACGCCGGGGCCACCTCCTGGAGCGCGTCGGGAAAGACCGCGGGCCACTTCGCGCGGCCGATGCCGGTGGCGTCCGCGCGTAGCAGCGCGCGCCCGGCGGTGAGCAGCTCCCGCTCGTCGGCGGCGGGAAGGTCGGCGGGCCAGGCTGCCTGAAGCGAGCACTGGATGGCCTTGTCGCCAGCCACGCCCTCGCCGTGCGGCGGCAGCGCCGACTCGAGGACCGACGGCGTCGAGAGGGCGGGCGTCGTGGAGGAAGCCGTGCTGACAGTCGTCCCTCCTGCGGGATGCCTACTGGCTGATTGGGACGGTGACGGATCAGTGGTCGCACTCGCGGTCGGCGACGGTGCCGAGTCGGGGGGTGGCTCCCTATGACTGTGCGGCAGGCCCAGCAGGGCGACGCCGGCGACGGCGAGCAGGGCAGTGCTCAGCAACAGCAGACGTCGGGAGCGTGGGGTGGTGGTCACAGCAGTCGCGCTCCCCCCGCGAAGCCGGACATGGCGTTGACCGAGTCCAGCCGGACGACAGTGCCCGGGCGGGGGGCGTTGATCATCTGCCCGCTGCCGACGTACATCCCGACGTGGTAGATCGTGGAATCGCGGCCGGGGGCGTAGGCGTAGAAGACGAGGTCGCCCGGCCTGAGGGCACTCGTGCCGAGGCTGGCGGGGATGCGTTGGCCGACACCGGCCTGCGCGGCCGCGGTGCGCGGCAGGCTGACACCGGCCTTGGCGTACGCGTACAGCGTCAGGCCCGAGCAGTCGAAGCCCTTGATGTTCGCGCCGCTCTTGCCGCTGGGGGAGCAGCAGATGCCATACGACTTGCCGCTCGCGTTGCCGCCGCCCCACGAGTACGGCACCCCTCGCTGAGAGAGCGCCGCCTCGATGGCGGTTCGGACCTTGCCCGAGACGTTCTTCAGGTCCGGGTCCTTGGCGGCCGCGGTGTACTGGTCGATCCAGCCCAGCACGCCTGCGACGTACTCGCCCGAGTGGTTGTACTGCCAGATCGCGGCCTTGAGCTGGGCACGCTTGGTCAGGTCGCGGCCGCCTCCGCAGAGGTAGATCGCGGCGCCGAGCGCGGCGTCGTCGGCGTTGTGCGGATCGGCGATCTTGTCGCCGTTGCCGTCCTTCCCGATCGACTCCCAGGTGGAGGGCATGAACTGGAAGGGGCCGATGGCGCGCTCACCGGTGGCGGTGCCGTCCCACTTGCCGTGGTCGGTGTCGGGGACGTCGGTGGTGTTGCCGCCGGTGCCGGAGCCGTTGAGGAGTACCCCGTAGATCTTCGGGCGGATGTCGCCGTTGTCGGCGATGTTGCGGCCTACCGCGTGGTTGGACTCGACCTTGGCGATGCCGGCGAGGATCGGCCAGCGCATGCCCTGGCACTTGGGCACGTACTTCCCGACCTGCTGGACTGCCTTCTTGTAGGCGGTCAGCATCCGTGGCGGGATGTCCGCGGCACTGCCGCCCTCGGCGATCCCATCGTCGTCCTGCTGCCCCGTCTTCAGCGCGACGTAGGCGCTGATCGCGTTCCCGACCGGTGCAGCGCAGCACACGGCGGCGAACAGCAGCAGCATCATCACACACCCCCACCGTGCCAGACCGCGCCCAGGCGAGCTCACTCGTCCTCACCGTCCTGCGGCTGCCGGGCCTGCTCCTGGCGCCGGCGTTCGGCGTCGGCCGCGGTGCGCCGCATCAGGTCCTGGAACCGGCGATGTGCCTCGTCACGGGTGCTATTGCGGGCACCGCCTCCGCCCGGGAGGACCGGCCCGGACCGGGCCGGGCCCTGGTGCGCCGGACGCCCCGGCCTGCCGAGGTCGGACCGAGGCGCTGGCGCAGGGCCGTTCCGGCGGGGGAGCGGCGCCGGAGGCGGAGTTGGGGCGGGCCCGCTCGCAGGCGTGGTCGGCGGTGGCGAGGCTGGGGTCGGACGGCCCGAAGGACGACCGGCGGGCGCAGGCTGCGGACGCGGTGCCGGGCGCGGGGTGGCGGCGGGAGTGGCTGCGGTCGGCAGGCGGCGGCTAGTGAACGGACCGGTTCCGCCGCTGTCGTCGGTGTGGTCGCGGATGACCCGGGCGACATGCTGTCCGGTGTCGCCCCAGGCCCGGCCGTCTTCGCGGACGGTGGTGCCCCACACCCGCACCTGCTGGCGGGCGTCGTCGGAGTAGCGCGAGCCGCCCGCCCGGGCCCGTCGGACGTTGGCGGGCAGGCCGACCGTCGCCCCGTACGCGGCCCGACCGCCCCGGTGCAGGATGCGGTAGCCGCGGAAGCGGACCAGCCGATTGTGTGCCCGGGTCGACAGCAGTGTGCGGTCGCTGTTCTGGTCGTGCAGCACCTGGCCGGTGTTGCGGTCGACGACCTGCCCCTGCTCGTTGCGATACCGGTCGGGCGGGCCTGAGGGCCGACGCGGTCCCGTGCCGCCTGAACCGCCGTCCCCGCCGTCCAACGGCCTGCCCGCGCCGTGGTCGCCGTCTGCGGTGGGCTTGCGCCACTTGGCCAACTGCTCCTTGTCCGGGCGACGCCCGATCAGCAGCCAGCCGGCACCCTTGACGCCGAGACGTGCACCCAGCCCGCCCACGGCCGCGGCCGCCGTCAGCGGGGCCAGACCACGCCTGGCTTCGGCCGTGGCATCGGCGAGGAGGCCACCGGGATCAACGGGCAGGCCCGCACCGTCGGTGACGGAGGCGAGCGCGCCCATCAGCCGCTGCCGGGTACCGAGCATCCCGAACCTGCCGCCTCCACTGCCGGCGAAAGCGCGCAGTCCGCCGCCGTACGCGCCCATCGCTGCGGGGGAGTTCATGGCGAGTGCGGCGCCGAGTTCGGAGGTGTCGCCGGGCATGTGGGTTCCGCCGACCTTGGCGTAGCGCATCCGCATGGCCATGCGACGGCCGAAGGAGGTAATGCCGGTCAGCAGGCGGCGGTGGCCGGCCGCGCCGGCGATGGCGAGGACGTCGATGAGCAGGATCCGTTCGACCATCAGGTCTGGGCCGTCTGTGATGGTGGCGTCGATGGCGATCCCGAAGAAGGGAATGAACGCGCAGATCCCGACCACGGCCAAAACGGCGATCCCCCACACGGACAGCCACTTCCACACCGACTGTCGTGCGGGCCCGGGCAGCATGCCCGCGACGAAGGTGATGCCGCCGACGGCCGCCGCGGCCGCGCACACGCCCTGGGTGCCGAGGAGCACGATCGCGCTGGACAGCAGCATCCCGCAGATGAACAGCGCGGCGATCAACAGCAGGAAGGCGCCGCCAACCCGCCACCAGGTGGGCTTCTCGGCGTAGGCGGCGCAGGACTTGCCGACGGGGCCGGCCTTCTTCATATCGGAGAGGAACGCGGCGAAGGCTTGGTCCTCGTCGGTGACGATCGGATGGGCAGCGTTGAGGAGTTCTCCTCCGGGTGTGAGGGAGGGAAGATCGTTCTCGCTGCTCGCATTGCCGTCGACGTCGCGCTCGCAGTACTTCTTGCCCGGCCCGTGGACAAGACTGCAGGCGTCTTTCGCCTTGCCCGAGGGACTGTCCGGCAGGTATCCGCCGGTGACCCACTTCAGGTGGACGGCATAGGCCTTGCGATCGGAAGCCTTGGCCGGGTCGAGGATGCGCCCGTACTGAAGGAGCATGTACGGCTTGACGATCAAGGCGTTGGTGATTGAGTCCTGGATGGGGCGGGCCACCTCGGTTGAGGAGACCGGTCCCTCGCCTTCCCGCTGTTCGCACTTGATCTCGGCGTTGCCGGCCATGCCGGCGCACGGATCGTTGCTGGAGATCTTGCCGCCCCAGTCGTAGGAGTTGACGCTCTGCTGCGCGACCTCGGCGGCCACCTGCTGGGACTGCCCCAGTGGGCCGTCCGGGCCGAGCAGGGTGTCGGGGCGGATGAGGGCCGAGGCGGCGATGGCCCCGATGAGCAGGGTGAGGAAGATTTCACCCAGACCGCGGCCGACTCGGCCACGCACGATCATGAACCCGGCGAACACAAACGCCCAGGCGAGCAAGAGCCCTTTGATCCCGAGCGTGTCGACGACCACGGTGTCGTAGGTGTCGGCGACCTTCTGCGCGGGATGGGTGAGGAGCTTGAGCAGCGGGAACCGTAAGGCCACCTCGATCGCCCACCCGGCCAGCCCGACCAGCAGCCGGATCAGCGTGAACAGCCCGGACAGGGCGAACGCCAGGGCCTGGGTCTTGAAGGCGACGATGGATCCACCGGAAGCGTTCAGGTCGTACCCGTCGATCGGCACACCCTCGGACGAGTAGATGTTCAGCGGGGCGAGCAGGTCTCCCGTCTCGCCGTTGCTGCCGGCCGCGTACACGACCTGGGTGTTCACCATGAGGAACACGCCGGTGAGCAGCACGACGAGGCCGGCCGAACGCAGGGTCGCGCGGTCTGGACGGAACACGTCAGCGCCGCCCTTGCCCAGCGGCGCCGCGCAGCCGCCACACCACGAGAGCACCCACACCCGCACCGGCAGGCACCAGCCTCCACGCTCCGCCGGCCACGTCCTGATGACCGGCGGCGGCGCCGCGCTCGCAGTACGCCTTGGCCGGACCCACGATCAGGGCGCAGGGACCCCGGTGCCCGGCGTCGGCGGCGAAGGCCTGCCCGGTGTGCGGCCACCACCCCTGCGGCACGCCCACCCCGAGGACGAGCACCACCGCGGCGACGACGACGGCGATCACGGTGAGGACACTCAAGGCGGCGGCGACGCGCTTCGAGCGGTCCCGCGACGAAGTGGTCATCAGATGGTTTCCTTCGGGCGGGGCTGTGGGGCCTCACCAGCCGGCGGCTCCGGCACCGCGGGGGAGACAGCGCTCGTGCGGCGTCCCGGCGTGGTGGTGATGGACGTGGTGATGCGCTCGATGCGGGGGATGGAGACCTTGATGCGGCCGGTGTTCTGCCGCGGGCAGGTCAGCAGGAACTCGCCCTCCCGGCCCCTCTGGCCGACCGGGGACAGGCCGGTGGTCACCAGACGCAGCAGTTCGCCGTCGTTCGGTTCGAGCCCGACGAACTCCAGACCGCGACGGGCGCGTTCACGGTCGACGGTGCGCGCGAGTGCCCGGTAGGCCATCAGGCCCCGGTCCGGGCCGAGTTCCTCGGCGTCGTGCGAGCCCGCCAACAGGCCGGCGCCGTGCTTGCGGCCGTCGTGGAGGATCTCGTGGACCAGGGCCGTGCCCTCGGCGGACGAGGTGAGCCAGTACAGCTCGTCCAGGACGACCGCGGTGAACCGCTCGGGGTCCTCGAACGCGGTCTGGCGGGCGATCGCGGCGATCAGGTAGAGCACCGCGCGACCGATCAGCGCCTCCAGCGGCTGCTGGTGAAGGACCTCGGGGTTGGCGAACGCCGCCTTCGGGGGCAGCTTCAAACCGGTGGTGGTGATCACGATCATGTCGGAGGCGCTGGAGGCGTCCAGCCGCACGGGCGGCAGCGTCGGGTCGAACACCATCCGGGCCAGGGAGTTGGTCGCGACGACCCGGATGAGCCCGGCGAGGGTCGCGGCCGCGTCCTGCCGTTTGCCCACCTCGCGCGTGGCCATCTCCTCAAGGACCTCAAGGACACCGTGCATGGAGGGGGCGTCGCTGAGGACGGCCTGTTCGACGGCGTGATGGAGGACCTCGCCGCTGGTGCTCATCGGGCCGATGCCGAGCTGCAGGGTCAGGTAGGACAGGGCGTAATGGCGGCCCTCCGGCCCGTCGAACATCCGCAGAGGGTCGATGGACACTTCGGCCTGAGCGGCGTCGATGATCTGGACCCGGCCCTTGGCCGCGGTCCGGGCAAATGTCGCCCACTCGCGGACGGGGGTGCGGTCGATGCAGATCGCGCAGCCGCCGCGCGCCCACACGGCCTCCGCGATCAGCTTCTGCATCACACTCTTGCCCGCACCGAGATCCCCCACGATCCCCATGGACGCGGACGCGTCGACCTTGGGCGCATCCGCCACGTTGATCATGACAGGGCGGGTGGTGCCGCAGTCCAGGTCGAGGCCGAGGAACATGCCGTTCGGGTCGCCGACCTCCGCGGCGGTGAAGGCACCTGAAAGCGCCCAGTCTTCGGAAACCTGGTGCTGGGTGAACTCCCGCACAACACCCGGTCGCACGGTGCCGGGCAGGCCCAGGGCGAACAGCGCCTCCTGCAGGCCGGCCGGGCGCACGGCCCGGTAGTCGGCGCCACCGAGCAATGCGGCCAGGGCACGGGCCCGGGCGTCACAGACGGCGGCGGCCGGCCCCCACACCGTCAGCACCGTGACGGACTGCACCTCCACCTCGACCGACGTGCGCGACAGCCGGGCATCGAGCTCGCCCAGGTCGCGGGCGGCCTCGGTCAGGGACGCGGGCATCCCGGTGGGGCGAGCGTCATACTGGTCGGCCTGGTCGATGAGTTCGTTCTTCTTGCGCCGCACTTGGTCGCGTGCCTTCTCCGCAGGCACCAAGGTCAGGTCGACGGTGTAGTCGACCGGGAAGTCGAGCATCTCCAGCTGGGCGAACAGATCGGCGGCATCCTGGCTGACCGCTGGCGGACACTCGGCCAGCGCCAACTGCGCCTGGTAGCCAACCCCGCTGTCAGACTCGACCTGCAGCCAGCGCCGCCCCAGCGGCGAGCCGGTGTTCACCCGCCACCAGGCCTTCCGCCCGGATCGGGTGATTCGGCCCACGCTCTTGAGCTCGTCAACGTCGTCGAGCTCGGGGTCGATTCCTCCCTCCTGCAGGCGCACCTGCCCGAGGTCGGCGTAGCTGGGGCAGCGCAGCACCCCCTCACGGATCTGCCCGCCATACAGCTCACTGGACTCGGCCTCCGCCAGCAGCGGCTCGGCAAGGCCACGGCGCAGCGCGTGCTGGATCATCCACACGATCTCCGCCGGGCGGCCCGGGCGGAAAGCGATGCCGCCGGCGAGCGCCGCCTCCACCCGCGAGGCCTGCTCCCGGTAGGCACTCACCTCGCGCCGGGCCACCGGCGCCGGCCGCATGCCCAGCATCGGCGCGACCTCGGCCCACGCTGCACCGAGCGACGCCGACACCTGCAGGCTGCCTGTTTCTGTCTGCAGGGGTACGGCCAGCCACAGGGTGCGGCGGTGCATCTCCTGGTCGTCCAGCAGATCCAGGGCGGCCTCGACGTTCTCCACCCACGGGTGCCGGCCCGTACCGGGTGCCTGCTTGGCCGGCTCGATTCCCTCGATCATCTGCAGGGCGACCTCGCCTGGGTCGACCTGGGCGCACAGGCCGTACAGGCGCGGGGCCCCGGACAGCGAGCGCACCAAGTGGGTGATCTTGGCGAGCTGTTCGTCGCGGACCGGGGAGGGCACGTAGGTGCCTTGGACGGTTTCCTCGCGGCGCCCCTGTGCGTCCGGCCCCGGGTGCAGGCGGTAGATCGCCCACACGCTGCCCTGCGTCGACCACACCAGGTGCCCGGCGATGTGACGGATCGGAACCCTCATCGCGCACCCCCGCGCTGCTGGGCGAGCGCGAGCAGCTGCTGCACGCCCGACACCGGCCCTGCCGTTGCTGCGGGAGCAGCCGGCTGGGTGCGGCGGGGTGCGGTCGAGCGGTCTGTGGCCGGGCTGGGGCGCGGCGTCCGGGCTGGACGCCGCTGCGCTGCACGGGAGGGTGCGGCCTGCGCAGCGGGGCCGGGCGTGGGAATTTCCTCGATGGTGAAGCCGCCGAGCAGCGGGTGGGGAGCGCGGTCGCGGGCGGCCCGCCCGCCGATCCGCCCTCCGCGGGGCTGCCAGCCGAGCAGCATCCAGCCCAAGGCAGCCTGCATCGGGGCACGGCCCCGGATCTTCGGCCGGCGCACCATCCAGATGACCAGGCCCCATCCGACGATGGGGACAGGCCCCATCCACGACCACCAGCTGATGGTCTTCACCAGGAGGAAGCCGCCGCCGACGGCGACCGCGATCTGTGCGGGCGTGTAGGGGCCGAGCGGGATCTTCCAGTCGGCGACCTTGCCCAGTACCCAGGGGTGGCGGCGGGCTGAGGTGTAGAAGCGGCCCACCCGGGCCGCGGCCGCGGTCACAGCCAGCCTCCGACACTCGGCGAGTAATTATTCGAGGCCGTGGGTTCGGACCGGACGACCCCAGGAACGACGGGCGCCCCCTTGGACGGGTTCTTCACCTCGTCGGTGAACATGTTCGCCAGGTCGTTGCGGGAGTTGTATAGACCGAGCGCGATCACCATCAGGAGCAGGGCGCCGATCCCCGCCTTCAGTGAGAACTTCTGGATCATGATGACGACGACCAGGCAGATCAGACCGGCCTGAAGGCCCTTTGTTGCCCACTCCTTGAACATGTTGATCCAGCTATTGCCGAGGTCGTCCAGCTGGCCGGCGAGCATCAGGCTGTGCACTGTGTTCATCGGGCACCCCCGCCCTGAGTGCCGGACTGAAGCGCGGCGACTTCCCACCGGCCCGAGCGGGCCTTGAGCGTGAGCTCGTACGCCAGCGGCCACCGGCCGGTCGCGTCGCGGGCTTCCACTGCGGCGAGCACCCGCACCGTCGTACCGTCCGCGGGCACCGTCTCGGCGGCCGCGGCCTCCTCGACCGCGGATACCTCCTGGACGGTGACTACGGTGTACGGGGTGGGGGAGACGGCAGTGAGCTTCACACCGGGCGCGAGGTACCGGTCGACCTCACCAGCCCCCGTCAGGTAGGCGTCGAGGAACTGCCCGATGGCGGAGGACAGATCCCCTTTCGGGACGCTCACGGCGTACGACGACTTCGGTACCTCGGCCCGGGCCGGGCCGGGCACCACGCCGGGCGCGCCGGTCACCGTGAATGAGGAGCCCGTGCTGTCGGCGGCCACCGGCACGGCGTAGTACCGCACCGATCCGCCTGCGTATTGCGCAGCCACCGTTACCGACCACGCCCCGCCGGCGCGCTGCGCACTGCGCACCGCCGTCACGGACTGAGGCGCCGATTGCGCGTCGGCGGCCGGGGTGGGCAGTTCGACGTCCGGCGCCATCGACTGCGCAAGTCGCGCCCGCGCACTCCTCTCGTCGTCCACGCTGCTGCGCAGCCACGCTCCGATGAACACCTGCGCATAGCCGCTCGGGTCGGTGGCGGATGTCGCAGTGCGCAGGGCGGTGGGCTTGGTCGCGGGGGCCGCCGCGATCGTGGTCGGGGTGGAGGAGACGGCGACGCACAGGGCGATGGGGCCGGCCGCGATGACGGTCCAGACCGCTACGCGTGAGAGGCGTACGCGGCGGCGCATTGCCTCCAGCCGGGCGTCGGCCGCCATCGGAGCAGCGGCCTCGCTCTGTGAGGCCTGCGTGCCAGGGGACATGGTCAAACTCCCAGGTCAGTACGGATGTTGCTGACCTTGAGAAAACCCGTCGACCCCGACCCGACCACCGACCATGAACCCCCGACCATGGTCACGATGGGGACACGAAGTCCATGGTTGGGGTCATGGTCGGGCCGACCATGACCCCAACCATGGGTCAGCCGCGAGCCGGTGCCAGGCCATCGCGTCCGGGGCACGTTAACCGGCCGGGGACCGCGGTGTGATCACGTGCCGCCCGGCCACAGGGCCCGGACGCCGATGCGCAGACGGAAGCCGGTGGGGCCGTGTCAGAGGCCTGCGCAGTGCGCGTTACGGACCTGCGCAAGAGAAGATCAGGAAGCGCGTCCGGGCTGGGCAGTGGCCCCAGCACAACTTGACCCCGCAGGATCCCCGGACCGGTTGCGCAGCCCGATTGCGCAACGCCCGTCCGGGGCTGCGCAATCACTGGGCGCCCGGGCTGGAGGCGCCGTGGTCGGCCCGACCATGGCTGCTAGACGGCTCCGTTGCCGGATCGTGACTGATGGTCGGGGCTCGTGGCCGTCAGCGTGGTTGGGGTCGGCGGGTGAGCTGACGCCATGGAACACACGCACGCCTCCACGCCCAGGACTACCGACCGCCCCACCCTGGCGGACTCGGTGTCCCGCCGTGGCCACTGCGCTCGGCAGGCGTCGGGGGGCAGGGCGGTGAGCCGCTTCGGGAAGGGGATCCGCCGGGGTGTTATGGCGACCGATCACTTCACCCAGATCGCCAACGCGCTGTTCCGTGACTCTGGGCTGTCGTTCAAAGCGAAGGGCATTTTCGGGTACGTCAGTACGCACAGGAACGGCTGGCAGGTGACAGTCACCGACCTCGTCCGCCTGGGCCCGGACGGACGCGAAGCGGTACGCACCGGGCTGCAGGAGCTCGAGGCGCGCGGCTACCTGATCCGTGAACGCCTGCGCCGTCCTGACGGCACCCTCGGCGAGATCGTCTACTGCATCACGGACCGCCCAGCCACCTTGGACATCGCGCTGATCGAAGCCGGCTTGGGGGCCACGGCTCCCGAGGCGGAGTACGTCGACGGTCTCCCGGCGGGGATCCGCCGGGGCGTGATGGCGGCCGATCAGTTCACCCAGATCGCCAACGGCCTCTTCCGCGACGTCCAGTTGTCCTTCAAGGCCAAGGGTCTGTTCGGGCTGCTCTCCACGCACCGGGACGGCTGGCGGATGACGGTTGCCGACATCGCCCGCCGCGGCCGCGACGGTGACTCAGCCATCAAGAGTGGGCTGAAGGAACTGGAGAAGCACGGCTTCCTGGTCCGGGAACGCGAGCGCGGCCCCGACGGCACCCTCGGCGCGGCCGCGTACTTCCTCACCGACCTGCCCACTCTGCAAAGCAGCAGGTCCGGGCCAGAGTCGGGTTTTCCACCAGTGGATATACCTACGTTGGCTGATCGGTCCACTAAGAACACCAACAGAAAGAAGACCAACAAGCAGAACACCAGACCCCTCCGTCCGTGCGGGCGCAGCGAAGCGATGCGAGCACCTGGACAGACGGACGGGCCGGATACGCCGAAGCTCTCGCCGACCGTGCCGGCGGATGAGATGCACCCGGGGATCCAACTGCTGCTCGAACTCGGAGCGGATCGCCCGGAGCTTCTCCTGACCGGGCAGACGCTGACCGACCAAGGCCGCGTTGTAACCGTGATGCTGGAAGCCGACTGGAGTCGCGAGCAACTGCGGCACGTCATTGCCGATCGGCCGCTGCCGAAGCCGGTACGCACCTCGGTCGGCGCGATCATCGCCGCCCGGCTCCGCGCTGCCCAGGCCTATCCGCCACCCGCCACCACCACCACCACCGCCGCCGGCGGCGGCCAAGACGATCCCTTCTTTCAGGAGCCGTTGACGCTCCCGGCCCGCCGTTCGTCGGCGGCTCCGGCGGCCCGCACCGTGAGCGAAGCCCTCACCTACCGGGCCCTCGTCGAGTGCGCAGGCTGCGGCAAGCCCGGCACTGCCCCCGCCGAAGACCTTTGCCCGGCCTGCCTCGACTGGCCCCTGTGCCACACCTGCCCCGGGCCGACCCCTCGTCGCGCTCACCCCAACGGCGACGGCCGCTGCACCATCTGCACCGCCGCCCTGATCCACCCTCTGGAAGCGAGCACCGAATGACGGACACAACCCAGCCCCGGATGACACCCCAGCCGCGTCTGCGCTCCTTCGCCCGCGACCCCCGCCGGTGGGAGGACAAACAGGAGCGTGCGCTGAGCACCGGCCACGTCTGCCGCGACACCGCATGCAACGGCAGATGCCAGCCCGCGCTCGTGCACGAGCGCACCGGATGGGGCTGGCTGGCCTGGACTGTACCCGGTGACGGCACTTGGCCCGAACGCCCACAGCAGATCGGGGTGCTAACCCCGGGCGCAACCAGGACACAGCGTCTGGCCATGCGCTGGCTGACTAGGCGCCCCGCCCTCCGCATCGCCCTGACCCGTACCAGCCCTGTGCCCGTGCGGTTCTCCGCGGCCGTCGTGGGGGTCATTAGCCTCTTCGCAGCCCTGTTCGCCCTCAAGCGAGGCGTCCCCGCCAACACGGTGCTGCCGGCGATGCTGCTCGCACCCCTGCTGGCCGAGCACCTGCCCGACCGGATCGACGAACGGGCCGGCGAACACGTCCGACGCGTCGAAGACGCCGCTGCCTGCCAGTACCTGCAGCGCCTGGCCGCTCTGCACACCTACCTCGTCCAGGCCGCCGCCGAGAACGACCGCTACGAGCTGCGCCGTTCGGCCGAGATCGGCCAAAACCTGCTGTGGGACGCCGCAGGCCTGCTCCAGGACCGGGACACCCGCACGGTCTCGGCTCAACTCATCGCTCCCGAACGCCTGATGGCCCAGCTCGCCGACCAAGTCATTCATCCTGGAGCGCATCCGCACCCAGGCCCGCTCCGGCGAAGCGAACCAGCCCGGCGGCCACGAGGGCCCGGCGGGCCCGGCGGGCAGCCAGCCGGCCGCACCTCGCCCCACACCCAGCACCTCACTATCGAAGGGAATTGCGTCCATGCCCCTGCCAGCGTCCAGCGCCGACCACACCCCGGACGTCTACCTCCTCTTCGCGCACGAGCCGTACTACCCGGGGCCCGGCGCTCAGGAGATCAACACCACCGTGGTGGCCGCCGCCTCCCTGCTGCACCCGCAGGTGCGCCAGCCCGACGGCGCGTGCATCCACGATCTCCTCACCCGCGGGCGTCGATCCGGCGAGATCATTCCGCTGGCCACCCTCACCCACGAACTGAGTGGAGGTGCCGACTGGCCGAAGGTCGGCGGCTGGGAGGGCGTCACCGGCGACCTGGTCCAGCTCGTCCACGCCGGCCGGTGCGACGCCCTCAGCCTCGGCCTGCCCGAGATCGCGCGGGCCCTGCTGTGCACCGGGCCGAACAGCCACGTCCGCGCCTACGACGCGGCGGGCGATGACTTCCTTGTCCACGGGGCCACTGAGCGCGAGACGGTCCTGGCGGAGGTCGGTATGTACCTTGCCGAGCTCGTGGCCGAGCAGGCTCTCTGGCCAGGCGATGGTCTGTTGCTTCCGCTCGTCGACCATGGCTGATACCGAGGTGTACGACGCCGGCTGAGGGGGGGGCTGAGCCGATCGGATGTCGGCGCGTGGCGTGGATTGGCGGGAAGGCGGGCAAGCGGTGCTGCCGTAGCCGCTAGGGTGGCGGCTCGCCTGATCGCCGTTTCGCCGAGGAGCAGCCCGATGCACAGCGCCCCTTTCCGTCTCGTCGTCACAGGCGGCGGGACTGGTGGACACACGTATCCCGCGCTGACGGCGGTGCGCACGTTGCAGGCCCGGCTTGCCCTCGAGGGGCGGGCGCTCGAGGTGTTGTGGATCGGGACGGCTGACGGGCTGGAGGCGCGCGTTGCCCCGGCCGAGGGCATTGCCTTCACCACGGTGGCGACCGGGAAGATCCGCCGCTCCAAGAACCCGATCAAGCTGGTGTCACCGGCCAACGTCAAGGACATGGCGCGGGTGCCGCTCGGCGTGCTGCAGGCGCGGCGGGCCATCGACCAGTTCCAGCCGGATATCGTCCTCGCGACGGGCGGCTACGTGGCGGTCCCGGCCGGTCTGGCGGCGCGGATGTGCCACCGGCCGCTCGTGCTGCACGAGCAGACGGTGCGGCTGGGACTGGCGAACCGCAAGCTGGCGGCGTCGGCCGCACGGATCTGCGTGTCGTCGGAATCGACGCTGGAGCTGCTGTCGCAGTCGGCGCGGGCAGCCGCCGTGGTGACCGGGAACCCTGTGCGGCCCGAGGTGCTGTCCGGACAGGCGGAGCGGGCTGTCCGGGCACTCGGCCTGTGGGGCTTCGACCGGAGTCTGCCGACGGTGTACGTGACGGGCGGGGCGCAGGGCTCGCAGCAGATCAACGAGCTGGTCGGCGAGTCGTTGCCGTGGGTTCTGCAGCGGGCGAACGTCATGCACCAGTGCGGTCCCGCGAACGAGGCGGCGCTGCGGGCGCGGGCGGCCGGGCTTCCGGCCGAGCTGGCGGCCCGCTACCACTTGGCGGGGTTCGTCAGCGGCGAGCTGCCCGACGTCCTCGCCCTGGCGGACGTCGTGGTCTCCCGGAGTGGGGCGGGGACGCTGGCGGAGCTGACCGCGCTGGGCAAGCCGGCCGTGTTCGTGCCGCTGGCGTCGTCGGCGGGCAACGAGCAGGTCCACAACGCTCGGCATCTGGAGCAGGCCGGGGCGGCGGTCGCGCTGGCCGGCGAGGTGACGCCGGGCCAGCTGCAGATGGCGGTGGGCCCGCTCCTGGCCGATGCCCACTTGCGGCAGGCGATGGCGGAGCGGGCTCGTGCGTACGGCCGTCCGGACGCGGCGGACAGGCTCGTGGACGAGATCCTGGCCGCCGCGCAGAGGCGGCCGGTCACTGGGTCGGCTGGCCGACGTGGAGAGCCGTCCCTGCGTCGATGAGGACGGCGCACGCGTTGAACGTTTCCTGGTCCTTGCCCATCGGGTCGGGGACGTCGCGGTCGCCCAGGTACAGGGCGAGCTTGGGTTGCATGTCGTCGTCGGCGATTTCGCGGAGGACGTCCAGCACGGGGGCATCCATGGCCAGGACGCTGTCGGCCCAGCCGAGCATCTCCCGGGTGAGCTGCTGACAGTGGTGGCCGGTGAGGTCGAGGCCGAGCCGCCTGGCGGCCTCGAGCATCTGCTCGTTGGCGGGCTGGCCTTCCCACTTCCCGATCAGCCCGGCGGAGCGCACCTCGAGTCGCCGGCGCCCCGCTTGGCGAGCGCCAGGGCGGCGAACGGGCTGCGGCAGTAGTTGCCGAGGCAGACGGTCAGGACCGTGCGCACGATGCGGCTCCCAAACTCTTGAGGGCCTGACCGAGAACGGTGATGACCTGGTCGATGTCGTTCCCGGTGAGGTGCTGGTGGAACGGCAGCGTCAGGACCTCGCGGCCGGCTCGCTCGGTGGCGGGCAAGGCGCGCTGCGACCAGGTGCACGCCGTCCAGGTCTGCGAGCGCCCGCCGGTAGGCCCGCCACAGGATGCGGCGGGTCCTCTCTGCCTTCTCGAAGTGGTCGAGCTGCGCCAGGCCGATGGCGGCGTTGATGCCGGACATCTGGTAGCGCAGCCCGAAGCCGTTTACCCGGTAGCTGGTCGTGCGGCCGCGTTCGGCCTGGGACTGGACGACGCCAAGCATCCGGATCCGGCGGATTGTGTCGGCCTCGGCGGGGGTGCGGGGGACGACGATGCCGCCCTGCCCGCACGTCAGGTTCTTGATCGGGCCGAAGCTGAAGCAGGTCAGGTCTCCGGTGGCGCCGACGCAGCGGGCGCGGTTGCGGGAGCCGAAGGCGTGCGCCGCGTCCTCCACGATGGCGATGTCCCGCGCGTCCAGCTCCTTGTGGACGCGGGAGAAGTCGATGGCCCGGCCGCCGAACAGGACTGGCATCACGGCGCGGGTGCGGTCGGTGACGGCGTCGATGACGAGCTGATCGGTGACGCAGAGCGTGGCCGGGGCGATGTCCACGAAGCGAGGCGTGGCGCCGACGGAGAGGATCGCCTGGACGCTCGCGCAGAACGTCATGGACGGCACGACCACCTCATGACCGGGGCCGACTCCGGCTGCGAGCAGGGCCGTGTGCAGGGCCGCAGTGCCCGAGCAGACGGCGACGGCGTCACGGACGCCGAGGAAGGCGGCGATACGGCGCTCGAACTCCTCGGTGACCTCGCTGTGCCCGTACTGGCCGCCCTCCAGCACGCGGGCGACCGCGGCGGCCTCCTCGCCGTACAGGTACGGCGTGTTGTTACGCCCCGCGTCGGGCCGGACGGTGGCCGTCATGCGACGGCTCCCTTCGGGGCGGCTGCTACCTCCAGCTCGGCGACGTCGCCGACGCGCAGCGTCTCCATATAGTTCGTGAGGAACACGCCGGTGCGGTAGGTGAGCAGGTCATGGTCGACCGGCAGACCGAACAGGCCGTTGACCATCTGCCCGACGAGGTCCGCGCCCGCCGCCTCGGTCAGCGCGTATCCCCCGGCGATGCGGACGTTCAGCTCGGTGATCGTGATCCGGCCGTCGTCGGTGATGAACCCCTGCACGCAGCACAGCCCTTGGGCGCGGACGGCGCGCAGCGTGTCCACCACCAGGTCGTGCGCGGCCTGGTCCTCGAACGTCGTGGAGACGGCGACGCAGCCGCCTTTCACCAGGTCGCGGCGGCGGAGGATCGCGGAGGCGTGGCCATCGCGGTCTACGAGGCAGTCGGCAGTGAACTCGGTGCCGTAGATGCGTTCCTGGACTATCGCTCCGGGGATCAGTTCGCACAGCACGCGGGCGTGCCGCAGCGACGTCACCGTGTGCACGCCATGGGAGCCGTGGCCGCGGCGCGGCTTGACGACCAACTCGATGCCGGCGGGCACCAGGTCGAGGTTCTCGGGCTTCCAGGTGCGGGGCGTCGGGATGCCGTGGTCGGCGAGGGCCTGGTGGAAGCGGGCCTTGTCGATGCAGCCGTGCACCGACTTGGCGTCTGGCAGCCACAGGCGTACGCCGTCGGCTTCGAGGCGGGGCCGCAGGTCGAGCAGCGGCGGCAGGTCGTTCTCGGTGCCGGCGACGATCGCCTCCACGGCGAGCGCGCGGCACAGGCCGATGATGGCCTCGGGGTAGTCGGGGTCCTTGGCGAGCGGTACGCGGTACGGCGAGACGTCGCCCAGGAAGAGGCCGGGGGCGAGCGGGTTGGCGTCGACGGCGACGACGCGATGGCCGAGGCGGAGCAGGCTGCGGGCTAGGCCGAAGCCCGGGTTGGCGCCGACACCGGTCACGAGGATTCGGCGCGGGGGCTGGTCAGGCATGCTGTCGCTCCTTTTCGGAGGTCGGAGTGGTGCGCGGGGAGGGCAGGGCCGGGAGCGGGCTTCGGGAGAGCGGCGCCCACCGGTCGGCGTTGCGCCGGTACCAGTCGGCGGTCTCCTCCAGCCCAGCCTGGAAGTCGCGATCGGGCTGGTAGCCGAGGGCGGCGATCTTGCTCCAGTCCATGGCGTATCGCAGGTCGTTGGACAGCCGGTCCGGGATGTAGGTGACGCAGTCCCAGTCGGCGCCGCAGATCCGCAGTAGCTTCCGCGTCAGTTCCTTGCTGGACAGGTCGGTGCCGCCGCCGATGTTGTACATCTCGCCTGGCGCGCCCGCGCGCAGGACGAGTTCGATGCCGGCACAGTTGTCCTCGACGTGCAGCCAGTTCCGGACGTGCTGGCCGCGGTCGTGAAGCGTCACCTGTTCGCCGCGCAGCAGGCGCGTCACGAACAGCGGGATGATCTTCTCCGGGTGCTGGCAGGGCCCGTAGTTGTTCGAGGACCGGGTGACGCAGACCGGCGCCCCGTACGTCTGCCAGTAGCTGAGCGCGATCAGGTCGCTGGCGGCCTTCGACGCGGCATACGGGACGGTCGGGCGCAGCGGGTACTCCTCGGTGGCCGCGCCTTCCAGCAGCGGCCCGTACACCTCGTCCGTGGAGACGTGCACGAATTTGACGACGCCGTGCCGCATGGCGGCGTCGACAAGGGTCTGCGTGCCGATGACGTTCGTGGTGACGAACGTGCCAGCCGTCGTGAACGAGCGGTCGACGTGGGACTCTGCGGCGAAGTGGACAACCGCGGTGTGCCGGGCCATCAGGTCGTCAACCAGGGCGGCGTTGCAGATGTCGCCGACGACGAATTCCAGTCGCGGGTTGAGGAACGCTGCCCCGAGGTTGCCGCGGCTGCCCGCGTACGTCAGCGCATCGAGGACGGTGACCTGCTCGATTTCGTCGGCGCGGAGCATGCGCCGGACGAAGCGGGAGCCGATGAAACCGGCGCCCCCGGTAACCAACAGCTTCATACCTGCCTCCGATGAGGATGACCGGCCGGCCGCAGGGGCGTGCCGCGGTTGGGGGTCCGGTCGTGGAGACGCCCAGCGAATGCCGGGTGCGGTCCTCACCATGGCGGCCTACGCAGGCCGTGCAGAACGGGCGGCGGGGCAACGGCAACTGGTGTGCGGATCCGGCACACGGTGTGCCTCCGCGCGCCCTCCCAACGTCTCCAAGGCGGCGCTAGGTTCTGCACCACCCATCCTGGGACCAAGGAGGTGCCCATGGGCGCGGTCGAGATCGGTGCCCTCTTACGCGTGGCGCGCTGCGTCGCGAGGCTCACACAGACCGAGGTGGGCCAGGCCTGCGGCTATTCGGCGTCGGCCGTCTCTCGCATCGAGAGCGGGAAGCTGCATATCGACTACTCGACCCTCTTGAAGTTCGCCGCGTTCTTGCGGATCACACCCGAGCAGCTGCGTGCGTCCGCCGCACCTGGCATGACCAATGTCGCTACGGTGGCCGAAGGTTGCCGGTCGGACGAGGAGGACGAGGTGCGTCGTAGGGAGCTGCTGACGGGAGTGGTGGCAGCGGGAGCGACGGCCGTCGTCGACACCGGCCCCGCCGCTGCCGCGCCGGTCGATCTGGACGTGGCGTTGTTCCGGCTGCCGCAGGCGGAGCCGATGCCGCTACCCCGGCTGGTCGCGCAGATCGCTGCCGCGCGCCGGGACTACTGCGCCGCCCAGTACGCCCGTCTCGGGCACACGCTGTCCGGCCTGATCGCGGCCGCGACCGCGACACGGGATGCCTCGACGGGCCGGGCCCGGGAGGAAGCGGACCTGGCGCTCGCCCGCTCGTACGTGCTCGCGGCCGAGCTGGCGGCGAAGCAGCACTCCGATGCGGCGTGGGTGGCCGCCGACCGGGCACTGGCGGCCGCGCGCTGCAGCGGCATCCCGGTGGCCGTCGGTGAAGCCTCCCGGCAGCTGGCGATCGCGATGCGTCGCTCGGGCCGCTCCACGGCCTCGGTGCACCTGCTCACCAAGGAGGCGGAGGACCTAGACGCCTCCCGCGACCACACCGGCGCCGTCCGGACGACGCTGCTGCTGACCGGCGCCTACTCGGCGGCGACCGGCCGGGACCGGACGACCGCCCTGTCGCTGCTGGAGGAGGCCGAACAGGAGACGGGGCGGCACCCGGCCGTGCCGGGCCTGTTCACGGTGGAAGCGACCCGGACACAGGTCGACGCCTACCGGATCAGCGTCCTCAACGCTCTGGGCACGCCGGACGAGGCGGTGACGGTAGCGAACCGGCTGAACATCGGCCGGATGCCGACAGCGGAACGACGGGCGCGGGCGTGGACAGACGTCGCCCGCATGTGGAACGCGCTCGGGAACGGCAAACAGACGTTCGCTGCGCTGCGCCGGGTCGAGCGGGAGGCGCCGCAGGAGGTTCGCCGGCCAGCATTGCGGGCGCTGACGGCCGGGTTGCTGTACGGGCCGACCCGTCTCGAGGGCATCCGCGAGTTCGCGGCCCGCACCGGGGCGCTGGCTGGCTGAGCCGCTCAGCAGCAGATCTGTAGCGATGGCCGGTCCGCAGCAGCCTGTGGCTGCTGCGGGACGCGGTGGCGAACCGCGTCATGCCGGCCATCGTGCGGCGTCTGGCCCGCCGGGAGTTCGTCGGTCCCTTAAACCAGAGGCCGCGGTCTTACGGTATCCCGCCTGCGGCGCGGGTCGGTGTGCTGCAGTCAGGAGGGTGAGGGGCGGCGGGATGCCAGGTCTTCGAGGCGGGAGCGTTTCCAGCGCTGCTGACGGGGGCGGCCGGCGCTGCCGCGCCGGTAGGCGTATCCGTCGGGCTGCTCGAGGTCGGGCAGGAGCCCGTGCCCGAGTGCGCTGTTGAAGCTGTCGGCGCTGCTGTATCCGAGGATGCGGGCTGCCTCGGCGGCGCCGACCAGGTCCTCGTTCTCGTCCTGGTTGGCCGGCGGCAGCACTCCACGCTTGCGGGCGGCAGCGACGACGGTCGCCCGCCGCCACTTTTTGCGGCCCGGGCCGCGGCTGCCTTCTTCCTTCACCTGGGTGTCCGGTTCGGGCAGTTCGGGGATGCGCCCCTGGTAGAGGGCACTGGAGAAGGAAGCCGGGCTTCCGTAGCCGAGCAGCGCAGCGACCTCGGCTGTACCGAGCAGCTCGTCGGGGTCGCCGTTCGCCGACACCTCAGGCCGCGCTGCCGCCGGAGCGGAGCTGCGCCGGCCCTTGCCGGGACGGCTTGCGACCCAGGCCACGATCGTGCCGCGGCGCCACATGGGGCCGTCGACATCCTCGTCGGGCTCCGGGAAGTAGCCGGGCCGGTCGCGGAAGTAGCCGTCGATGGTCGACGTGCGGGTGTAGCCGAGAAGCTGGGCCACCTCCCGCTTGGTCAGCAGCTCGTCCTGGTCGGCCTCGAGTACCGCGGCCGGCAGCGCGCGCTTCTTCGGCGCACGCTGCGCGAAGAACGCCGCGACCTCGGCGTGGCGCCAGAACCGCTTGCGGCCCTCCGTGTGCGCGACCGCGGGGAAGCCGCTGTCCGGGTTGTTGCTCCAGTCGCTGATCCGGGGCTTGCTCGTGCCGAACTCGGACACGATCTGCGCGGTGTCCACGAGCCGGTCGGCGGAAGACATCAGGGCCCCTTTGGAAGGATCAGCACGGCGGTGCCGGCACTCGGACGAGCGCGACATGTTCGATAATGCCAAAGGAGGTGGTTTGCTGTCCAGCCTGACGCCAAACCGGCCTACAGCACTTCCTCGCCCAGCAGGCACACCCCGAAGTGCGCCGCACGCTCCGCCAGCTCCGTGTAGGCCATCGCGGCCGGCGCGGCATCCCACGTCATGAAAGCGAGAGCGGAGACCGCCTCGCTGCGCGTCATTCCCTCCTCCCACGGCACGCACGCAGCGGCGCACCGCTCGGCGAGCTCGGCGTCGGACAGGCTCGTGGTCTCCCGGTCAACGCCGGCCTGGACGTCGGCGACGCCCTCGCACCAGGCGCGGTGGCCCCTGGATAGCAAGTCGTGCAGCGTGTCCGGGTCGCTCGCACGCTGGGCCTGGGCGGCGAGTTCGAGCAGCAGGGCGGTGGGGTTCGTCTCCATGGTCATCTCCTCCATCCACTGTAGGGGGCGCCCGCCGCGCCGAGCAGCGCAGCGGGCGGTGGTCATCAGCTGTGCACGGTGCAGCCGTCGCACAATGCGCGGCCGGCGCGGCGGGCCAGTTCGGGTTCCTTGCGGGGCTTCTTCTTCAGCGCCGCCCGTACCTGCTTCTTGAGGGCGGTGAACTCCGGGCCGTCGTCCGGGCAGACGACGCCCGGGTCGGGCGCGCCGCACTGCTCGGCGTGCCGGATCAGGTCGGTGATGCGCCAGTCCGCGCGGAAGCTGTCGCCCCGGACCTGTTCGACCTCGGCGTACAGGTCGGCCAGCCGCGGCCGCCGACCGATGGAGAGCAGTACGTCGTGGCGGGAGGCGAAGACGCACAGCGAGCAGGAGCAGCGGGAGGTTCCAGCCCAGTCGCCGGCCCCGGGCACCGAATCGTATGTCCAGGAGTACGGCACCGGCGCATCGGTGTGCCACTCCTTGACGGCAGCGGTCGACCAGTCCTTGACGGGCAGCCACTCGTCCACGATCCGCGCCCCGTTGACCTGCACCGTACGTAAGGCGGCACGCTTCTTGCGGTCGGGGCCCTCGTCGCTGCGCAGGCCCATGACCTTCAGGATGCGTACCGGCCGGCCGAGCTCGCGCCCGAGCTGGCGGACGATGGGGGTCCAGGCGCTCGAGACCACGCTCTCCTTGGCGCTCTTGCGGCAGTACGGGCTGCCCTTGCGCGGGAAGCGCCCATACAGCGCGATCTCCGTCAGCAGACTGTGCGGCATCCGGATCCCATCCGGGCCCGGCATCGTGCGGGTGACCTCCAGGTGCCGGTCGGCCGGCACGCCGAACGCGGCGCTCTGCAGGGCCGCGATCTCGGACACCCCCGGGTATCGGGTGCCGTCGAACACGACGGACGGCCACTCCAAGACTCCCAGACTGGAGTGGTACGAGATGACCCGGTCGGCCACGCCGGCGGTGCGGGCGGCTTCCATGAACACGGCCATCATGACCGCGCTGTCCTTCCCGCCGGACAGCTGGGGCGCGAGCAGATCGTACGAGGTCACATCGGGTGTGGTGGGCGGGTGGCTGCTAGGGCGCGAAGACATGTCAACTCCAGTGAGACGAGCAGCAGACGGGGGAACTCAGGGCAGACGGCGCCGCGGGAGCGTAGGCGGGCGATGGTTCGGAGTCGGGCTCGATCGGGAAGGGCACGGCGTCTCACCGCCGGTGGCCTCCTCCGGCAGACCGGCGCTGGCGAAGAGGGACATCTGCCCGTCCGGTGCGAGCGCGGCCACGGACTTCGAGGGGCGCGTCGTCGACCGCCGGGCGGTCGGCTGCCCCTCGGGGGCGTCGACGGCGTCGGCCTCCTCGGCTTTGCCGTCGGGCGAGTGCGTGCAGGGGCAGATCCAGCGGCAGGGCCGCTGGCCGGGGCCGCAGCGGATCACCGCGACGACGAAGCCGCGCCGGTCGGTGATGGTGCCGGCGTCGTCGTCGACGCGGGGGCCATTGCGGCTGATGCACTGGTCGTGGTGGCCGGTGCGGCAGGGGTGGCAGGTGCCGGCCTCGCACGAGCACCACCGGTGGAAGCCGTGGGGGTAGGCGTCATCGATCTTGCGCAGCGCCTTGGTCCAGGCGTGCGCGCGGACCCAGGCACCCTCCTCCACGGTCATGGGGGAGGCCACAGTGGAGGGGACGGGGTCGAGGATGCCCATGATCGATGCGCCCACGTAGCGCAGCCAGGTCGTCGTCATGCGTCGTCTCCGAACAGGGTTGGGGTGGTGTGGAGTTCGTTCATCCAGGCGAGGAGGCGGGGGAGGTTGGTGTCGGGGCCGAAGGCGAGGTAGGTGCCGTCGGCGCTGGTGCAGCCGAAGGCCTGCGCGATGCGCAGCCGCCGACGAGAGTTGACGCGGCCCATGTGGACGTCCAGGCCGCGCTCGCGGGCCTCAACGGCGAGGCGGTGGGCGGCCGGTGAGGTCTTCCACTCGGTGCTGCCAGCCAGGAACAGCACGTCGATCAAGTCCCAGGGGATGAGGCCGTGCTCGCTGCCGTCCTGGGCGTCGAAGGCGGCCGGGATGCCCAGGGAGCGAATCTGCTGCAGCCAGGGCAGCGACTCGGGCAGGGTCGCCGTGGCGTCCATCGGGACGTCGGGGGCTACGGCCCACAGGCAGCGGTCTGGGCCGTAGCGGTCGAGGGTCGCCTTGAGCCAGGCGAACCAGGCCTCGGCGCCGGGCCAGCCCTTGCCGAACTTGCCGTTGTCGCAGGCGTACAGGCAGCCGGGCGGGATCACGTTGCCCTGGGCCGGGGTCGTCATACAGGCCAGAAGTCCGGCCCGCATGGCGGCCCGTACATCACCCCCGGACGGCGTGGCCAGGTACAGCACGGCGCAGAGGACGAGATGTATCAGGGGGTAAGGCCAGGGGCGCGCGCAAGAGGTGTCCTTCCGGGGGAGAGGCGGGGTGGTTCAGGTGAGCGGGAGCTGGGCGGTGGAACCGGAGGTCAGGGCGTCCCATGCAGGCTCGAAGTTCTTGTCCTGCTTGTTGATCACGCGGGCGGGGGCGGTGGTGAAGAGTTCCTCCGCTGGGGACGCGAACGCAGGCGCCTCGCCTATTTGGAGAGCCTCATTGCCGAGCATGAACGCGGGCGGCCCGAGGGAGGCACGACATGAGCCCTGAGCCGGATCCGCCGGAGGAGTTGAGCGTCAAGCTGCGGACGGCCGCCGACCGGCTGCTGGCCGGGACGCCGCTGCACTCCTCGGGCAAGCTCACCATCCTTGACCTGGCCGAGGAAGCCCAGGTCAAGCGGTGGCTGCTGACACACAAGTATCCGAAACAAGCTCATGGCCAAGTACCAGGCGGAGTTCAAGGCCGCCCGGCACAAGAGCGAGCCGGTCAAGAAGGCCGAGGCCGAGCTCGACAAGCTCCGCGAGGAGCTGGCCCGCGTCCGCAAGGAGAAGCGGCAGCTGACGGAGCTGGTGGGCACCTACGCAGTCATGATCGAACAGCTGGCGAGGGAACGGGCCGAGGCCCTGGCCGAACGGGATGAGGCCCTCACCGCGAGGGACGCCGCCCTGGGCGTCACCGCCCTGCCCACCACCCCGCCGCAGCAGCGGGCCGCCCCTTCCGGCGGACGGACCCGCCGCCCGCTTCCACCGCGGGGACGACGGTGACGAACCGCTGCGGCGGCACGGGGTCCCTCCGAACGGGTGGGATTGGCGGTTCGCATGGCGAGTGGTGAGGCGACTTCTCTAGGCTGCGGCGGCATGAAGGGGCGGCGTCCGGCGACCGCCTCACGAAGACAGGTGCGGGAGAGCACGGGTGGAGCCCTACAGCAGGCACGGCAAGTTGGTGCGGGACCGGATTCCGCAGATCATCCGGGAGGACGGCGTCGAGCCGGTCACCTACACCGCGGGCCGGGAGGAATACCGCGGCCGGCTGCGGGACAAGCTCGGCGAGGAGGTCGCCGAGTTCCTTGAGGCGGATGAGGACTCGGCGCCGGAGGAACTCGCGGACGTGCTGGAGGTCGTGCGCGCGCTCGCCGCAGACCTGGGGGTCGACGTGGATCAGCTGGAAAAGATCCGTGAGGCCAAGGCGGGTGAGCGGGGCGGCTTCGCCGACCGGATCGTCTGGACGGGCAACCGCTGACCGCAGGCCGTCCTCGGCGACGAGTCGGTACACGAATTCGTGCACAACTGCGTACGCGGCTGGGGACGTTGGTTGGTACGCGGCTTCGTGCACCAGGATGCGGGTGATTGGGGACGTTGGGCGGTACGCGATTCATGTCCGGGGCTTGGCCAGGACGGCATGGCAGACCCCGGGCAGCGGCAGCACAGGGGCACACTCGGCGGGGGCGAGCCCGGCCCGGCGGGCGAGGGCGGTGATCTCGCCCGGGTCGATGCCGCGCTGGAAGGTCCCCTTGCTCTGGCTGGACCAGAAGCCGTCGTGGTGGGCGGTCCAGCCGCCGTCCGCGGCGGCCTTGGTGATCTCCTCCGGTGAGCGGGTGACCACGACGACATGGCCGCCGGGGCGGGCGAAGGACGCCGCGTCCTTGAGGGCCTGGATCCGCTGCCAGGGGTCGGGCAGCACGTTGAGGACGAACATCGAGGTGACCAGGTCGAAGCCGGTCCGCTCGGGGTGGGGCCAGCCGAAGTCGTCGTGAGGGTCGAACCCTTCGGCATCCAGGCCCGCCGAGCGGTAGTGGGCGACGTCGGCGCCGCGGCCGCAGCCGTGGTCCAGGACGCTTTGGACGCCGAGGGGGCCGGTCAGGTGCTCGGTCACGGCCCGGGAGGCTGGAGAGGGGCCCTGGCGGCTCATCGCGGTCTTGTGGGGCTGATACTCCCGCTGGGCCGGGGCTGCGGCGGTCTGGCCGGTGAGCTCGCTCAGCGCGAAGAGCACGTCGTCCGGCTCGGCCGCCTGGCCGGTGACGGGCAGGTCGATCAGCAGCGCGGAGTGGTCGGTGAACGCCTTCGGGCCACTTCGCACAGTCGCGTCGGGGGTGACAGTGGTCGTCGCGGTCAGGTGGTCGCTGAGCAGGGCGAGGTCGCAGCGGAAGCGGCTGGGCTTGCCGGAGAAGACCCGCTCGAAGGTGAAGGCGGGCGCCGTCTCGGCGGTGGTGTCGACCAGGCCCGCCCCCTGCATCAGCTGCCTGAGCGTCTGCCGTTCGGCGTCGGTGGTGAAGGTGCTGGTCTCCTCGCCGAACAGGCCGTCCTCGGGGCGGGGGGCGAGGTTGAAGTCCCCGCTGATAAGCAGCGGGCGGCCGTCCTCGGCGGCGGCCATCGCGGCGAGTTCGGCCAGCTGGGAGGCCCGGGCGGCGCTGGCATAGGCGTCGAGATGCACCTGGAGGACAACAAGCCACTCCAGCTCGATCCGCTGGACCCACGTCCTGGGTGAGGACACGGCGGGCAGGGCGAGGTCTTCGCTGGTCCAGGCGGCCAGGTGTCCGTCGCCGCCGGCGAAGGTGAAGCCGCCGAGTGCGGGCGGTGTCCGGTCGGCGGGCTTGAACGGCTCCTGGGCGAGCACGGCCTTGACGCCGTGCTCACGCAGCCAGGCGGCGAGGTTGGAGTGGGCGCTGGCGGCGCCGAGACGCTTGTTGAGGTTGACCGAGGCCAGCAGCACGAGGGGTCCTTAAGGTCACAGGGGCAGGGGCCTGCCGGAGGCGGCCTCGTCACGGAAGGCGTCCCACAGGATGTTCAGCGGGTGGGAGGCGTCATAGGTCTCGCGTTCGCCCTTGCGGGCGAAGACACCGGAGACCAGCTGGAGCATGGGGTCGAAGTCGTCGGCGAAGTCGATGAGCCGGAAGTCTTCGCTGGTGGGCAGGCGCCCGTCGACGGCGGCCTCGCCGATGGAGCGGGCACACAGCATGCACCCATAGGTCATGCGGGACCGCAGCAGGGCGAGTCCGTAATAGATGTCGTCGATCTCGGCGGCGATCTGCAGTTGCGAGCGGAAGTCGGGGCCATACCAGCGCTCGACGAAGTCGGTTATCACCCCGCGGGAGGGGATGACCAGCGGCAGCGTCCGCAGCCGGTCGACGCCGACGGTCCTGGCGGCGAGCTCGCGCACCGGCAGGTTCGTCAGCAGGGCCAGGCCCTCGCGATGCCATTCGAGGAAGTCGTACTCGGGGGCGACCCGCTCGGCGGCGGCCTCGGCCGCCAGCCCGCCGCACAGCAGGTCGACCTGGTTGGAGTCCAGGCGTTTCCAGAAGTCGCGGGTCCGCACATGCATGACCTTCAGCTCGACCTCCCGCTCCAGCAGCTGCGGGGCGACACGCTCCCACACCCGGCCCAGGAAGCCGAGGGTGAACTCGGTCGTCCCCACCGTCAGCGTCGAGCCGAGCCGGCGGCGGGAGTCGGCGATGCCCTGCAGCCAGTCGGCGAAGGTGGCCCGGGCCCGCTCGACGACCTCCAGCCCGGTCGGGGTGAACAGGAAGTCCCGGCCCCGGCCCTGCTTGACCACCAGCAACTCACCGGTGAGGCCCTGGAAGTTGCGGTTGAGGATGTCGAGCTGCTTCTGGACGCTGGACTGCTCACGCCCCAGGACCTTCGCTGCGGCCAGCGCGGTCCCCGCCTCACGGACGACGATCAGCGTCCGCATCTGGTCCCAGGTCAGATCCAGCAAGTCCGGGGAACACGCCAGCAGATCGCCACGGAACCCCTCCGGGCCCGGAACCTTCAACGGCCCGGACGGCAACGACGGCACCATCACGCCCCCTCCCTGACGCGGCCTCAACCAGCTTGCATTGTCCGCACGGCCAGCAGAACTGAACTTCTCCGCATTTCACCCCGAGAAAACCTTTAAATGTCCTATCGGACATATGGATATCGCGGACTATCCCGGGGAACATTTCAGCAGCCGCCTTCGATCCGAAAGGCGATGCCCACAGCGCTGCCTACATCCCCGGGGGTGAGCCATGCTCTCAGCCGAGTCGATCACCTGGCTGATCAGTCAGGGCGCCATGGAATGGCCCGGCCAACTCCGCGGCGACGGACTGCTGTTGACGCTCGGCTCGCCGCTGCAGCCGCTTTCGGCACCGGGCACGCTGGTGATCGACCTGGCCGACCAGTCCAGCATCGACGACCTCTACGGCGAGCCGGTCACCGAGTGGAAGACCCACGAGCTGACGCCCGGCGAGATGCTGCTGGGCGCGGTCGAAGAGCCGCTGCGGCTCGGGGCCGGGCTGATGGGCATGATCGGCGGGCTGAGCCACCTAGAGCCTGTCTCTTTGTCCGGTGATTCTTGTGGGGGGGTGGTTAGTCTGCTGCGATGACGGACAGCGAGCTGATCGTTGACCTGCGGGGTCG
>NZ_JBEYVS010000051.1:0-45083 GCF_040644095.1 Streptomyces sp. NPDC047028 | reverse complement strand
GACTGGATGGACGTGCAGAAGCCGGAGGTCCTCGCCAAGCTCCGCACCCTGCCCGTGGGCCAGGCACCCGCCGGCGGCTGGAAGTCCTTCCTGGCCCACGCCCCTGCAGCCTCCTTGCCGGACGGCACCGTATAGGGCCTATTGGGCAGGGCCGTGATCCAGCAGCATGAAGCGGGCGGGCCGATGGATCCCCTACCCCTCGTCCTTCGCTGTGCTCTGATCAACATCGGTGTGGGCTTCGCGCTGACGGTGCTGTGTTGGACTGCAGTGCGTGAAGGGTACTCCGGGCCGGGCGTTCAGACTCTGAGGGAATGAACGGGCCGGCCCGGAAGTGTTGCTGGTCCCTTCTCTTTTACTACTTACCGTTGGTGTTCGTGCTCCAGAGGGGCTGCCCGCTCGAGTCGTACAAGACTATGTTGCCGTCGCTCTGGAGGTTGAGGGTGTTGCCGTCCTTGCCATTGGTTCTGGAGGACCACACGGGGGAGGTGAAGTCCGGCTGACCGTTCGTCCTCCCGGTGTAGATGACGAAATTACCGTCCGCCTGCAGGATGGCGTAGGCGCCCGGGTGCTGTTCCGTATGGCTGGCCCAGATGGGGACGCCGGCCTTGTTGTACTCGACCAGGTTGCCGTCACTCTGCATCTTCAGGGTGTAGTTGTTGGAGCCGCCGCCCCCGACGGTGTACGCCGTGTTTGTCTTGAGTACCGTGTTCTGGTTGAAGGCCACCTTGAGACTGGCCCAGGCCGGGACATTGTTGTTGGTCAGGACAAGGTTGCCGTCGCCCTGGAAGTTGAGTCGATCACCGAATTCCCAGGTGGCACCCGTCCCAGCGGTGCCCCACAAAAACCTGTCGTTGGAGTCGTAGATCGCGAAGTTTCCGTCACTGCTCTGCAGCACCGCGTGCGCTCCTGGGTGGCCCTGGGTATGGGACGACCAGACGGGCCTCCCGAGAAAGTTGTACTCGACCAGGTTTCCGTCGTCCGCTTGCATGTGGAGCATGTAGCCGTTGGCGCAGTAGGTGGTGCCGGGCTCGATCGTCGTACCCTTCGGGAGGTGGAAACCGTCTCCGTTGGCGTTGGCGTTGGCGTTGGCGTTGGCGTTGGCGCAGGCACGGACGTTGTGTTCGATGATGGTGGAGATGAGCTGTCCGCCGGGCCAGTCCATCTCGATCATGCCGGTGTGGCCGTCGTGAGTGTGCAGGTAGTCCAACAGTCGGGGGTTCATGCCCTCGCCGCCGCCGTAGCCGTTGGCAATGTCGGTGTAGGTGGCACCGAACGGCGGGCAACTGGCCGACAGCCCGGTGGAGTTGAGGGTGCTGCTCGTGTCGCTTACGACGTGCTGAAGTCGAGCTTGAATCTCGGACCACCGCGTCTGAAGGTTGCATTCGGTCCAGGAGATGTTTCCCGTGTCGAGGGCCGTGAGACCGTAGCCGTCGACGCTGTTGCCGAATTCCGCGAGGACGATGTGACCGCGGACCTGCCCAAGGGTGGGCGTGGATGCGGTGCCCGTACCGGCTACGGACGGTGCCCAGAACAGATTCGGGTAGCGGGCCAGGTAATCTTTGAAGATGCGGGCTCTGTCGGCGCCAGTGGTGGATGACGGGTCGTCCGTGCAGTAGCCGATTCCGGAGCCGTAACCGCATTCCCCGGCCAGTTTCATGATGACGGTCTCGCCCGGGTGGGCGTCGAGGAACGCCTTGCTCTTGGTCAGGACGTCGTCGAAGTTTGCGTGTTCATAGACGTTGGTGTGGTGGACGGCGAAGGCGGTGCCGTTGTTGACCACGCGGACGCGGATGTCGATTTCGCGGATTCCGGCGTTCAGTTGGGCTGTGAGAGTGCTGGCGCTGTCGCCGTGGTTCTCCTGCGTCTCCCAGTACCAGGGCGCGATACCGCTGTGGATGGCCAGGGTGTCGTGTGTGCCGGGGATCGATATTTGACCCAGTCCGACGGAATCGGGGACTTGGCTCATCCAGTTGGGGTTGCTGACGCTGGTGAGACTGTTGAACGCACCTGACGAGCTACCGGGAGACCACGGTAGGTCAATGGCCAGGGCGGGGGATGGCAAGGCGAGCAGGATTAACAGGCCGGTTGTGACAAGTACTTGGACAGCCCGTCTTGGCGTACGCATGAATCGGTTCAGCCAGGATCTGGCGAACATGGTGGCTCCTCCGGGGAACGGGAAGGAATGCATCGAGCAGGTGTCCCACCAAACGCCTGGCCAAAGGCTTGTCCCCATCAGAGTGATGGGCGCATTCCCCACCTGTCGTTTGCGGAACCCGCCGGGAGTGCTTGTGTACGTCGCCCGCCAACGGCCTTTGACGGAAAATCGGCTCTCTGGGCCCCCAGGGCGGCAGGGCTACTGTGGCCTGGTCCGCCAAAGCTGTCCAGACCCCGGAGCAGTTTTTTGCCCTCTCACCAGCACCCGTGTCCACGCATTCGCCGAGCTGAGGGAGTCCGTCGGTCGCGCGGAACTCGACGGTGCTCTATCCGCATGATCGGTTCTGAAATTGGCAGGCGGGGTCATATGTTTGCCGAGGTTGTGAACATTCACGTGCGCGAACGATACGCAGGAACTTGCCCGTCGTGATGTGATCAGCCGTGGCGAGGCACACCGCACAGGCCGCGAACTCTGATATGTGCGGCCTCCCGGAGAGTGCGTGCCACCAATCGCGGAGTCCACGTCGACCAGCCAGGTCTGGTTTTCCCCCTGGCGTACTTGGGCTCAGGCCCGGCCGGCAGGCCGCGAGTGGGTATGGTGCAGGCTACGGAGGATGGACATGCTGACAATCAGTGCCCAACCCGGGAAGACCAGCTCACCCCAGGGCAGCGCAGCACCCGTCACGAGTAGCGTCACGCCGGCCAGATACCCGAGCGCGACGAGCGGCCGGGGGAACACTCCTATACGGCGGCCGATGGACGAAGTGGTGAACATGAACACCGCTGCCATACGCATGGCGTACGTGGTCAGCAGGTCGTAGGCGAAGTGACGTCCGAAGGACGAAAACTGCTGCTGAGTCTCGTTCAGCACCGTTCCCGCCGCCGCGGCGCCGGCGAAGAGAGTGGCGACGAAGACGAGGCCGCTGCCCAGGAACACGGTGGACACGAAGCGATCCTCTGCCGCTCCGGCCTGCTCCCGCAGAGCTCCCATGAACCAGAGGAAGGCGATTCCGGCGAATGGCAGCACGGCGAGTGCCACCCGTGCGGCTCTTCGCTGTCCGGGATCCAGCGCGAGGCTGTCCGTACCGCCGCCGGCCGGAAGGGCGAGGCGAGTCAAAATGATCACCACAGCCATCAGGACCGCGAAGACGAAGCCGGCGATCCCGGCGGCCAGGGGGGTACCGAGGCGATCGCTCTTGTGCTCCATGGCTCCTGCTTTCTGTGTGCACATCCTCCGTACAGACAGCAGTACGGCGGGACCTCGTGCCACCCAGAAGGCGTTCGGCGGACTACCACGCTGATCCGACAGGGTGAATGCTCAGGACGCCGATGACTCTTCAGGCCGGCGGACAGTGGGTGTATGCGGTCATGACTCCGGGGCAGTCGCCTGGTCGAGACGCCGGCGTCTCCGTCGCTGCTCGCGCTCACCACGAAGCGGCCGGAACGCACCTCCGGGACGTCATGGCGCTCTGGACGACACCGTCGAGAGGTAACGGGCCCGACACGCGGGGGCCGGGCGGCGCGACGGAACGCAGGGAACTGACGCGCACGATTCAACCTCGCGGCTGACCGCAGTTGCCGTCTGCCGTCATGTGTGCTGACCGCACGGCATGCAGTCGACAGCTCGCAGGTCGGCCGGTGCTGCTGAAGATGCGAGTCCGTCTGGCTGTCGCCCGGCGTCCGACCCGGCCCGGCACTGTCGTCGCGGACAAGGCCGACGAATATTTCCAGACTCACGAGATCGAGGCCGCGCCGGCACGCTTTCGGGCCGTCCACGCGCTGGTCCCCGCACTGTCGACTGGGCTGATATCACCCTGAATACATCTGTTGTGCAAGGGAGTTGGCAGGAGCTTTGCTGTGAAACCCCGGGGGGTGGGTGACAACCGGAGGGGCGAGACCCGCGAGAAGGAGCAGCATGTCTGCCACAATCCGGCTCACCGCCTCCACAGCCGTAGCCGCCGCCGTTCTGTCCGCGCTGGCGACCTCACCCGCGACCGCAGTCGCCGCGCCGACGCTGCGCATGACCCCGGTCAGCGCTCACGTCAGCAGCCACCAACTGGTCGGTGGCATCAGGAACAGCACCAGTTCCAACTGGGCCGGCTATGCCGCCACCGGGACGACGTTCACCAGTGTTTCAGCCAGCTGGGTGCAGCCCTCGGTCAACTGCACCAGATCGACCACGTACTCGTCGTTCTGGATCGGCATCGACGGCGACGGCAGCAACTCTGTAGAGCAGACGGGCACCGAGGCGGACTGCTCCAGAGGCCGAGCCGTCTACTCGTCCTGGTACGAGATGTACCCCGCGTACCCCGTCAACTACAGCAACTCGGTCAGCGCCGGCGATCACTTCTCTTCCACGATCACCCGCAGTGGAACCAAGTACACGCTGACTCTCACGGACACCATCAAGGGGTGGACCAAGACCACGACAAAGACGCAGAGCGGCCTGTCCAACGCATCCGCCGAGGTCATAGCCGAGGCGCCGTCCAGCTCCACCGGCGTGCTTCCGCTGTCGAACTTCGGTACCGCGAGCTTCACCAACGCCACGGCCAACGGCCAGGCGATCGGTAACTACGCTCCCGACAAGGTCAATATGGTCTCGGGCAGCACGACCAAGGCCACCACCTCCTCGCTGAGCGGCGGGGAGAACTTCTCGGTCGCCTTCAATCACAGCTGAGCCGCGGCAGGCTGCGGGGGGAGCGGCCCCGGGCGCCACGGCGCTCGGGGCCGCCGCGTTCACAGGACGTGAGTCAAGGTCTGACTGCCGCGGCCACCGAAGTCGCGCCACCCTCTCTCGACCCTGGGGAGGACGCGCCGCGCCGCCGAGGTCGGCCGCGATCCCCAGCGGCCCCATCCGGTCAAGACGCGGGTACGGCGGGGCGGGTTGCCCGCACGGCGTGGATCACCTCGTGAAGATTCAGTGCTGCTGCGCCTTCTGCGGTGTCACCTCGCTCGGCCGCACCACGACGTAGCCGTCGCCCTGGAGCATCAGCTGCACCGCTTCCCCGGAACCCCCGCGCAGCATCGAGCCGATGGACTGCGAGCGGTGCAGCGAGGTCTGCAGGTGCGCGGTCCAGCCGACCACCGCGTCCGTGTCGACGTACACCGGATACTGCGCCGAGACCGGGATGACCAGCGGGTTGCCCTCGCAGACCAGGCCCAGCCGGCCGTGCCCGCTGAACACGCTGTTGAACAGACCGCCACCGGCGATGCCGGAGCCCTTCACCGTCTTGATCTCGTACGACAGCGACGCGTCGAAACACAGCACGTTCCGCCCGTTCACGGTGAACAGGTCGCCCGGCTCCACCTCGACGACGAAGCAGTTCTGCGCCTCGTGCGCGAACCAGGCCTCGCCCTGGCCGCGCACCGCCATCAGGGGCAGGCCCTCACCGGTGACGGCGCGCTTGAGCATGCCGCCGACCCCCTGCCCCTTGCGCTCGAAGCTCAGGTTGCCGCGGTAGGCGATCATCGCGCCCTGGCGGGCGTGCATCTCGCCGTTCACGGCGTACTTCAGGCACTTGGCGTTCTCGGCGCTCATCCCCGGCTCGACGGCCGGCTGCACCACATGCTGACTGGAGAACAGATCACCCTTCATGCGGGCATGGTGTCCCGGAGGCGGTGGTTCCGCCAAGATCACGGAAAGTGCCCGTTCAGACACCGGGGGGCGAAGTCCGGTGCGCCTTGGCCGTCTTGCCGCAGAACGCCGACTCCAGGGCGCCGCCGAGGGCGCTCAGGACACGGCCGTTGTTGGAGGTGTCGGCCAGCGCGGTGAGGGCGCGTTCGCCGTCCTCGGAGGCGAAGGCGTAGGTGTAGTAGCCCTGGACGGCGCCCGTGTGGCCGTACACGGAGATGCCGCAGGACAGGGTGCGGCGCCGCAGCCCGAGCCCGTAGGCCGTGGTGGCGTTCACCCGCAGGAAACGCTCCATCTCCACCAGCCGCGCCGGGGACAGCAGCCTGCCGCCGAGCAGGGCGGAGTAGAAGGTGTTCAGGTCCCGGGCGCTGGAGATGAGGGCACCCGCGCTCTGTGCCCACGACACGGTCTGGTCGGTGGCGTCGACCAGTGGGGCGCCCGCCGTGTCAGGGGTGAGGTAGCCGCGGACGTGGCGGCCGGGGATCGTGGTGTCCGGGTGGACGTAGAAGGTGTCGCTCAGCTTCAGCGGGCCGATGATGCGGTTCTGGTACTCGGTCCTGACCGGGTGCCCGGTGAGTTTCTCGATGAGCAGGCCCGCGACGACGAAGTTGGTGTTCGAGTACGAGTAGGCGGCGCCGGGCGCGTTGGTGCGGGGCTTCTTCAACGACAGGGAGACCAGCTGCCGGTAGCTGAAGACCTTGTTCCGCACGGCTTCGAATCCGGACACCGTGTGGGCGAACATGTCGTTGGTGTAGTCGTACAGGCCGCTGCGGTGGCCGAGGACGTGCCGGACCGTGATGCGGTCGTCGGGGAGCAGTCCCGGCAGGTAGCGGTTGACGGAGGCGTCCAGGTCCAGCTTGTGCTCGTCGGCCAGTTGGAGCAGGACGACGGCCGAGAAGGACTTGGTGACGCTGCCGATGCGGAAGCGGTCGCCGACGGCCATGGCCCGCCGGGTGCTCCGGTCGGCGACCCCGCGGGTCAGCCCGTAGGTGTGGCCGCCCTCGTCGATCCGGGCGAGGACCCCGGGTGCGCCGTCGGCCACCACCGAACGCAGCACCGCTGCCAGGCCCGTGGTGTCGGGCGCCGGCAGCGCCCGGGAACGGGGGAGCGGCGGGGCCGCCGGCCGGGCCTGCGCCCGGGCGGTCGCGGGGACCGCGAGCAGCGAGAGGACGACCGCGCCAAGGACCGCGCCCCTGGTCACCGTTGCTGAGACCATCGGGTTCCCACTTTCCTTCCTGTCCGGATCTCGTTCGTCTCGACGCGAGGTCGATGCGAGGGCGATGCGAGATCGGTCACATTCGGCCCTGGGAACCTAAGGGACTTGACCGGCATCTCCACAGCTGACACACGGTTCGTCAAGTTGTGATCACTCTATGGTGCTGTTTTGCAAAGGATTGCCATAGAAGGTCGCGAAATGAATCATTCCGCCTTTACGTGCACATGACTGATCGGCAAGGGTGGCGCCTCGGGGCCCGACCAGCCCCCGTGACGGCCGAAAGGCGTCATGTGTCAAGGCGGTTGGTGATCCCGGCTGCCTTCGAACGAAGGAACCCTGATCAGTGCGTAGACCGCACATACGCAGCGTGGCGGTCGCCGTCGCGGTGACGACGGCTGCCACGGGCCTGGCCGGCACGGCCTTCGCGAGCCCCTCCAAGGCGGTGGGCCGGACCTCCGCGTCCGCCGCCATGGCCACCTCGGCGGTGGTGAGGGCGGCGCACACCGCGGCCTTCGCCCACGCCTCGGCCACCGGGGTCTCGAAGGGCGACGAACTCCACGCCCAGGACGTGATGATCGACCCCGAGGGCGCACGGCACGTCCGTTTCGTCCGTACGCACAACGGGATGCCGGTGCTCGGCGGCGACCTCGTCGTCCACCTGAACCGGCAGCTGGCCTACACGGGTGTCACCCGCGCGGCCGACCACAGCGTCAAGCCCACCGCCGCCAGGGCCAAGGTGAGCGCGGCCCGGGCCGTGGCCAAGGCCGCCAAGGCCGCCAAGGGCCACGCGGCCCACGCCGAACTCGTCGTGGACGCCCGTGAGGGCGCCTCCGCCCTCGCCTACCAGGTGACGGTCACCGGCGCCGACGGCACCTCCAGCACCGTCGTCGTCGACGCCCTGTCCGGCGCGGTGCGCAGCAACACGCCGGACAGCGACCAGTTCCTGTCGCCGAAGCTGCTCGCCGAGCTCCACAAGAACGGCGAGAGCGCCGACCCGGCCACCGGCACCGTCGCCGCCGCGCCCTCCGGACTGCTCACCGGCCGTCCGTACTCCGCGGCGCACTACCCGGCGACCGCGCACGGCACCGGCAAGACGCTCTTCGTCGGCAACGTCGGCCTGACCACCACGGCCACCTCGCGCGGCCACTACCAGCTCAAGGACCCGACCCGGTACGGCACCGAGGTCCGGGACGCCAAGGGCTCGTACACCGAGAAGTTCAGCAGCGGCACCAAGTTCACCAGCACCTCGAACGTGTGGGGCAACGGCAAGACGACGAGCCGCACCAGCGCCGCCGCCGACGCCCAGTACGGCATCACCAAGACGCTGGACTTCTACAAGAACACGTTCAAGCGCAAGGGCATCGCCAACAACAGCAAGGCCGCCCAGGGCATGGTGCACTGGGGCAACAAGGTCGCCAACGCCTTCTGGGACCCGACCTGCAACTGCATGCTGTACGGCGACGGCGACGGCCAGACGTTCAAGAAGCCGCTCGTCGTCATCGACGTCACCGGCCACGAACTGACCCACGGCGTGGTGGAGGCGACGGCCAAGCTGGAGCCGACGTACGTCGACCCCGACGGCAACCAGTACGGTGAGCCCGGCGCGCTGAACGAGTCGCTCGCGGACATCTTCGGCTCCAACGTGGAGTTCTACGCCAAGAACTCCCACGACAACCCGGACTACCTGATCGGCGAGAAGCTGGGCCTCGCCCAGAAGTTCCTGCGCCGCCTGGACCACCCGTCGCTGGACAAGCTCGAGGGCACCATCGACTACTGGTCGCCGGACACCTACTACACCGAGGTGCACGCCGGTTCGGGTGTCTCCTCGCACGCCTACTACCTCCTCGCGGAGGGCAGCGGCAAGAAGACGATCAACAAGGTCAAGTACGACTCGCCGACCTACCACCACATCGCGGTCAAGGGCATCGGCCGCACCAAGGCCACGGCGATCTTCTACCGTGCGCTGACCCGCTACATGGTCTCCACCACCGACTTCCACGGCGCGCGCGTCGCGACGCTGAAGGCGGCCAAGGACCTGTACGGCGTCCACAGCACCACCTACAAGACGGTGGACAAGGCGTGGGCCGCGGTCAACGTCACCGCCGCCAACACGCCGAAGGCCCACCACTGAGGGACCGGCCACGGCTGACGGGCGCCCGCCGCCGGCGGGCGCCCGCACGGCACGGCACCACCGGATGCCCCGCCCCGCGCGGGGCATCCGCGTGTCCGGCGCCGGCCGCCCGGCGTGCGGACCGGCGGCGTCGGCGGGACCATGACCAGCGTGGGACACGGCGGCTCGTCACCAAGGGTCGGCCCGACGCCCGGAGGGTCCACGACACGCAGGGACCCCGCCCGGTGACCGGCGGGATCACACGCGCCTGCCGGGCCGCCGGAGCCCTGCTCGCCGTCGTCGCCGCCACGGCCCTGCCCGCCCACGCCGGCGGCATCCGCCCCGGCGACGGCCCTCCGCCGCCACCCGGAGTGGTCACCTGGGCCGCCGCGGCCGACCCCGTGGGCGTCTCCCTGCCCGACACCGGCTACCGGCTGATCGTCCGCACCAGCGTCGCCGGCCGTGACTTGCGCATACGGCTGTCCAACGCCTTCGGGGACCGCCCCCTCACCCTGGACGGCGTGTACGCCGGGCTGCGCGCCCGGGGTGCCGCGCTCGTCCCGGGCAGCAACCGGCCGCTGACCTTCGGCGGCGCCCGCGGGGTCACCGTGCCGGCCGGCCATTGCGTCTGGAGCGATCCGCTGCCCGGCACGGTCCCCGCCGGGACCGACCTCGCCGTCAGCCTCCACACCCGGGACGCGTCGGGCCCGGCCACCGGCCACCTGGTCGCGCTGCAGACGTCGTACACCGCGCACGGCGACCACACCGCCGAGGACAGCGGGGCCAACTGGACGCGGACGACCGGCTCCTGGTGGTACCTGGACGCCGTCTCCGTACGGCCCGCCGCCCCGGCCACCGGTGCCGTGGTCGCCCTCGGGGACTCCCTCACTGACGGAGAGCGGTCCACCACCGACCTCGACCACCGCTGGCCCGACTACCTCGCCCGGCGCCTCGCCACCGCCGGTACGCCGGTCCGGGGCGTGGCCAACGAGGGGATCTCGGGCAACAGGGTCCTCGCCGACGGCACCGGCCAGAGCGCCCTGCACCGCCTCGACCGGGACGTGCTCTCCCTGCCCGGCGTCCGGACCGTGTTCCTCTTCGAGGGGGTGAACGACCTCAAGGCCCACACCGGAGTCACCGCAGGCGATCTCATCGACGGCTACCGGGCCGTCGTCCGGCGGGCACACGCGGCCGGCCGCTGCGTCGCCGCCGCCACCATCGCCCCGTTCAAGGGAACACCCGAGTGGGACCCGGCCGCCGAGTCCGCCCGCCGGGCCGTCAACCGGTACATCCGCACCAGCGGTGCGTTCGACGCGGTCACCGACTTCGACCGCGTGCTGCGCGACCCCCGCGACCCCGAGCGGATCCGCGCCGCCTTCGACAGCGGCGACCACCTCCACCCCGACGACCGGGCCATGCGGGCCCTGGCCGACGCCGTACACCTCCCCGACCTCGACTGCCCCGGCTGAAACGCGCCCGCTGAAACGCCTCCGCAGGAACGCCCCGGCCGGTCAGCCCGCTTCGGCCGGGTCCGGCGGGACCAGGCCGCGGCGGTGGGCGACCGCCACCGCCTCCGTGCGGCTCGCGGCGCCCAGTTTGGCGAGGATGTTGGACACGTGGACGCTCGCCGTCTTGCCCGAGATGAACAGTTCCTCGCCGATCTGCCGGTTGCTGCGGCCCCGGGCGAGCAGGCGCAGCACGTCCTGCTCACGGGCGGTCAGCGGGGAGGTGCGGCCGGAGTCGTCGGCGGTGTCCGTCAGGCGGCCTCGCCGCAGCAGTGCGTCGGCGCGCCGGAGCAGGGGGGCTGCGCCGAGCGCGGCCGCCGTCTCCCGGGCCGCGCGCGCCGGCCCGGCCGCCTCCGTACGGCGCCCGACGGCCAGCAGCGCCTCCGCGTGCCGCAGCCGGCAGCGCGCCTGCTCGTAGGGGTCGCCGTAGCCGAAGGCGGCGACCGCCTTCTCCCAGGCCGCCGGATCCGGCCCCGACACCGCCGTGGCGTACTCCGCCTCGGCGCGGGCCAGCCAGGCCTGCCCCTCGGGGCCCTGCGGGCGGCCCTCCTCGTCCTGCGCGGCCGTGGCCCGCGCCGCCTCGATCAGCTCGTCCGCGAGCCGGGCCCGGCGGTCCCGCTCCCGCGGGTCGGCGGCGGTCCGGTCGGCGACCGCCGCCAGGGCCAGGGCCGCGAGGCGGACCGTGACGCCGGGCCGGCGACCGGAGTCGTCGACGAGCGCCGCGACCGTCGCCCGCATCCGCTCCACCGCCGCCTCCGCGTCACCACGCAAGGTGGCGACGTCCGTCAGCACGATGCCCGCGACCAGCGTGCCCATCCAGGTGAACGGCCCCTCCAGCAGCGCCTCGGCCCGTCCTGCCGCGTCCCCGTCGCCGCGCGCCACCGCCACGTGGAGGGCGGGCCCCACGATGTGCCCGGGCAGACCGGCCGCCGCGTCCAGGCACTCGTCCCAGCGCCCCAGCGTGTACAGCACCAGCAACTGGAGATAGCGCATCTCCAGCGGATACGGCGACGACAGCAGTCCGGCCCGGCGGGCGCGCTCCAGACCTTCCGTCAGCAGCGGCAGGCACTCCCCGAGATCACCCGCCTCGAACGCGCCCATGGCCAGGTTGAACAGGGCCCGCATCTCCACGGGACCGTGCCCGGCGGAACGGGCCAGCTCCCGGGCCTGACGCAGCCGCGCCCGCCCCTCCCGGGAGCGCCGGCCGCCGCCTTCGAGGCCGGCCAGGGAGATCAGCAGATCGGCCCGGGCATCGGTGACACCCAGCTCCTCGGCCGCCCGCAGCGCCTGGTGGGCGATGCGCAGCGCGGCGGCGTCCTCACCGACCTGGCGGGCCGCCATCGCGTGGGTGGCCGCCGCCCATACCCACGTCCGGGACGGCGGCTCGGCGGGGATCATCGCCAGCGCCTCGCTGCTGTACCGGAACGCAGCCGTCAGCCGGTCCACCGTGAGCAGGTTCCCGGCCAGCGTGTACCGGATCCGGGCGGCCAGCGCGGAGTCGGCGTCCTGGCCGACCTCGGCGAGCGCGGCCCGGGTCAGGGACACCGCCCGGTGCGCGTCCCCGCCGTGCGCCGCGGCGGCCGACGCCCGCAGCGTGAGCGTGGCACGGTCGACCCCGGTGAGGGCGGGACGCGCGGACGGCGGGACGGACGCCCACAGGTCCAGCGCGGCCTCCAGGTGCCGCAGTTCCTCGGCCGGGGCACCCACACGGCGCGCGTGATCGGCCGCCCCCAGGGAGGCGGCCAGCGCCTCGGGCAGGTCGTGGCTCTCCCGGTAGTGGTGGGCGCGCTCGGCGGCCGTCTCCTCGCCGCCGCCGCGGGCGGTGAGCAGCCTTGCGTACGCGCCGTGCAGCCGGGACCGCTCACCGGGCAGCAGGTCGGCGTAGACGGCCTCCCGGATGAGGGCGTGCCGGAAGGAGTACGTCTCCCCGTCACCGGGGACCAGCAGCTGCCGTCCGACGGCCTCGCGCAGCGCCGACTCCAGCGCGTCCTCGGGCAGCCCGGCCGCGTCCCGCAGCAGGTCGTGCCCGACGCGGCGGCCGGCCACCGCGGCGGTCCGCAGGACGCGCTGTGCCGTGTCCGGCAGCTGTTCGACCCGGATCAGCAGCACGTCCGCCAGCCCGCTCGGCATCCCGCCGGAGTCCGCGCCGGCCGCCGCCACCAGTTCCTCCGCGTAGAAGGCGTTGCCCTCCGCGCGCTCCACGATGCCGCGCACCGTGGACTCGGGCAGCGGACTCTCCCGCAGTGCCCGGACCAGCCGGTCGACCTCGGCGTCGGGCAGCGGCCGCAGTTCCAGGCGTTCCACGGCGGGCAGCCGGACCAGCTCGGCGAGCAGGGGGCGCAGGGGATGGCGGCGGTGCAGGTCGTCGGAGCGGTAGGAGGCGAACACCGCGAGTCGGCGGTCGGCGGCGCCCGGCACCGGCCGGTGCGGCACGCCCCGGCTGAGCAGGAACCGCAGCAGGTCCCGGGAGGACTGGTCGGCCCAGTGCAGGTCCTCCAGGACGAGCAGCAGCGGGGCCCGCGCGGAGAGGTCGGCGAGGAGGCCCGCGACGCCCTCGAAGAGCCGCAGCCGGGCGTCGGGGTCCCGGGCCGTGTCCGTGCCGGCGCCGAGCAGCCGGTCCACCACCGGATGCCCGGCCAGCACCCCGGAGAACCGCTCGTCGTCGGCGAGCACGCCCAGGATCTCGGTGAACGGCAGATACGGCAGGCCGACGTCCCCGAGGTCGACGCAGTGTCCGGTGACCACGCTCACTCCGGCCCGGCCGGCCCTGCCGGCGGCCTCGTCCAGCAGCCGTGTCTTGCCCACCCCGGCGTCCCCGGCGATCAGCACCGCCCGCGGCTCACCGCCCCGGGCGCGCTCCAGCACGCCGGACAGCCGGGCCAGTTCCTCGCCCCGGCCGACCAGCGGCGATGTGCTGAACGCGGTCTGCGACACGGCCCCATCCTGACACGCACCACCGACAACCCGCCCGTGACCTGCGCCGGTTCGGGCCCCGGCCCGCCCGGGCCGACCACGCGCCGGCCGCCCTCACCGCCCGCGCGTCAGCGCAGCGTCTCCGCCCAGTTCGCCGGCACCCGGCCCGCCGGTCCCGGGGCCGGCTGGTCGGCGGGGCGGCTCGCCGGGGGAGCGAGGTCCGGTCCGGCGCCGTACAGCTCCTCCGTGGCGAAGTTCCAGAACCAGTGCTCGCCCGGTTCGAAGCTGCGGATCACCGGGTGGCCGGTCTCCCGGTAGTGCGCGGTGGCGTGCTTGGCGGGGGAGTCGTCGCAGCAGCCGATGTGCCCGCACGTCGCGCACCGGCGCAGGTGGAACCACCAGCCGCCGGCGGCCTCGCACTCCACGCACCCGGTGCCGCTCGGCGGAACGCCGGGGTCGATCCCGCTCACCTCGTTCATACGGCCTCCTCAGCCGGTGAATCCGCGGCCGGGTCGTCGGCCGTCCCGGCGGTCAGCGGCAGCAGCACCTGGAAGCGGGTGTCGCCCGGCACCGACTCGACCCGCAGGCTGCCGTGGTGCTTGTCGACGACGATCCGCCAGGAGATGTCCAGGCCGAGCCCCGTGCCCTCGCCGACCGGCTTGGTCGTGAAGAACGGGTCGAAGATCCGGCCCTTGATCTCCGGCGGGACGCCGGGTCCGGTGTCCCGGAACTCCACCAGCAGCCGCTCGTGGTCCCGCGCGGTCCGCACGGTCAGGGTGCCGTCCCCGCCCGCGCCGGCGATCGCGGAGACCGCGTTGTCGATCAGGTTCGTCCACACCTGGTTCAGCTCCGCCGGGTAGGCGGGTACCGGCGGGAGCGTGCGGTCGTACTCCTTGACGACCTCGACGCGCGAGCCGATCTTGCCCGACAGCATCAGCAGGGTGCTGTCGAGGAGTTCGTGCACGTCGACCACCCGGAAGGGGGCCCGGTCCAGCTGCGCGTACTGCTTGGCGGCGTCCACGAGGTGCGAGATCCGGGTGGTGGAGTCCTCGATCTCGTTCATCAACAGCTCGGTCTCGATGGTGTAGTTGAGCCAGGCGACCGCCCCGGCCAGCACCTCCTCGTCGACCGCGGCCGCGACCTGCTCCAGCCAGTCGGTGTCCAGACCGGCCTGCACGAACGTCGGCGCCACTTGCCAGCCGAAGTCGATGCCGCGGTCCTCCAGCCACTCGGTCAGCGCGTCCTCCCGGTCGGACGCCTCCAGCGGGCTGAGCGCCGGGGCCTTGGCGACCCGCTCGGCGGTGCGCTCCTGGATCTCGATCAGATCCGCCAGCGCGTCCCGGGAGAACGGGCCCTCGGCGATCACATGGAGCTTGTGCCGCATCTTCGCGACCCGCTCCCGCAGGGTCGAGGTGGCCCGGACGGCCGCCGCCGCGGGGTTGTTCAGCTCGTGCGTGAGCCCGGCCGACAACGAGCCGAGCGCAAGCAGCCGTTCGCGCTGCCCGATCGCGGCCTGGGTGTTCTTCGACCCGAAGAACAGGCCCTCCAGCAGGTGGACCGCCATGGGGAACCACTCGGCCATGATCTGCGCGAAGGTGTCCGCCGGCAGCACGAAGAACCGCGTCGGCTCCGTCACCCGCATCGAGTTCCGGTAGACCTGCCCCGCCGCGTCCCCGAGATACGCCTGCGTGGCGCCCGCGTACACCCCGCGCTGCGCGGTCCGCGAGACCTCCACGTCGTCCTGGCCGACGCGCCGCGAGAGTACGACGGTGCCCTCGATCATCACGAAGAAACAGGTGGCCGGGTCACCCTCGGCGTAGACCGGGCCGGGCTGGAACAGCTCCACCCGGCCCTCGCCGCACAGCCGCCCCAACTGCTCGGGGGCCAGCTTCTCGAACAGGAACAGGGAGCCGATCTCCTTGGGGCTGCACGGCATCACCTGCCCGCTCATGACTGCTCCAGATACCGGTGGACGAGCATCACGGCCATGGCTCCCTCTCCGACGGCGGACGCGACCCGCTTGGCGGACTCGGCGCGCGCGTCACCCGCCACGAACACCCCGGGCACGCTGGTCTCCAGGTGGTACGGCGCCCGGTCCAGCTCCCAGCCCGCCGGCGGCCGCCCCTCGACGGCCAGGTCCGGGCCGGCCAGGATGAACCCGCGCTCGTCCCGCAGCACCGTCTCGCCCAGCCAGTCGGTCAGCGGCGCGGCACCGATGAACACGAACATCCACTGCGCGTCGACCCGTTCGCTCTCCCCGGTGCGCGTGTGGCGCAGCGTCAGCTGTTCCAGGTGGTCCGTGCCGTGGGCGGCGTCCACCGCCGTGTGGCAGCGCACCGAGATGTTCGGCGCCTCGTCGAGCTGCTGGATCAGGTAGTGCGACATCGACGCCGACAGGTCCGGTCCGCGCACCAGCAGCGTCACCGACTTGGCGAACCGCGACAGGTACATCGCCGCCTGGCCCGCCGAGTTGGCGCCGCCGACGATGTACACGTCGTGCCCCTGGCAGGCGGCCGCCTCCGTGAGCGCGGAGCCGTAGAACACCCCGCACCCGGTCAGGTCGGTGCAGCCGGCCGCGTCCAGCTGCCGGTACTGCACGCCGGTCGCGAGGATCACGCTGTGCGCGGCGACCGCCGAGCCGTCCGAGAACCGTACGACCCGTGCCGCCCCGCACGCCTCGAGACCGGTCACCTCGCGCGCGGTGAGGATCTCGGCGCCGAACCGGGCCGCCTGCCGCCGCGCCCGCTCGGTGAGCTGCGCGCCGGAGACGCCGTCGGGGAAGCCCAGGTAGTTCTCGATGCGGGAGCTCTGTCCGGCCTGCCCGCCCGTCGCCGAGCGTTCCACCAGCACGGTCCTCAGGCCCTCGGAGGCGCCGTAGACGGCCGCGCCGAGTCCGGCCGGGCCGCCGCCGATGACCACGAGGTCGTAGAAGTCGGAGGTGGGCGTTGTCGCCAGGCCGACCCGCGCGGCCAGTTCGGGTGCCTCGGGCTCCACCAGCGCGGTGCCGTCCGGGGTGATCACCACCGGCAGCCGTTCACCGTCCTGCCCGGCCGCCGTCAGCAGCCGCCGCCCCTCCGGCTCCTGCACCGAGTACCAGCGGTACGGCACCTGGTTGCGGGCCAGGAACTCGCGGACGTCGGAGGAGCGCGCCGACCAGCGGTGCCCGACGACCTTGGTGCTCGGCACCGGCCGGTGGTCGCCGGCCCGCCACGCCTGGAGCAGGTCGTCCAGCACCGGGTAGAGCTTCTCCTCCGGCGGGTCCCAGGGCTTGAGCAGATAGTGGTCCAGGTCGACGACGTTGATCGCGTCGATCGCCGCGTTCGTGTCCGCGTACGCGGTCAGCAGCACCCGGCGCGCGCCCGGGTACACGTCCAGGGCCTGCTCCAGGAACTCGATGCCGTTCATCTGCGGCATGCGGTAGTCGGCGAGGATCACGGCCACCAGGTCGCCGCGCAGCTTCAGCTCGCGCAGCGCGTCCAGCGCCGACTCGCCGGACTCCGCGCGCACGATCCGGTACGACTCGCCGTAGCGCCGCCGCAGGTCACGGGCGACGGCGCGGGAGACCCCCGGATCGTCGTCCACGGTCAGAATGACGGTCCGCGCTGTCTCGGCGGCCTGTGCCATGCGTCTCCCACCCCGAGTGGTCGGTTCCCGCCCATCGTATGTTCGATCGCCCCGGCGCGCTCCGGTATTCCGCCGCCCCCACGGGGCATGGGTGAAGACTGATCACCCGTCCCCGGACAACGAGGAGGCCATGGAATGACACGCCCGGTCACGGCAGGGGTGGACGGTACGGAGGAGAGCCTCGCCGCGCTCCGGTGGGCGGGCCGGGAGGCCGTACGCCGGGGACTGCCGCTGCGGGTGGTGCACGCCTGGCGGTACACGGCGGACCTGGCGGTCGCGGACCGCGACACCCAGCACGGCTGGGCGGCCGAGGGCACGGCCGAGGCCGTCCGCGCCGTCGCGGAGCGGCACCCCGGGCTGGAGGTGAGCGTCGACGTGGTCGAGGGCCGGGCCGCCACGGCGCTGGCGGAGGCGTCGGCCGGGGCCGAGCTGCTGGTTCTCGGCTCGCGCGGGCACGGCACGGTCGTCGGGTTCCTGCTCGGCTCGGTCGGACAGCAGGTCGTCGCGGAAGCCACCCGGCCGATGGTGCTGGTGCGGGCCGGCGACGACGCGGCGGCGGAGGCCGCGGGCCGGGACGTCGTGGTGGGCCAGCACGGCACCCCCGAGGACAGCGCGGCCGCGCTGCGGTTCGCGTTCGAGACGGCGGTGGCCCGCGGTGCCACCGTGCACGCGGTCCGCGCCTGGACCCTGCCGCCCGTCTTCGCCTACAGCCCGGGCTCGATGAAGCTCCTGGACGACGCCGGGGGCCTCGAACCGCACGAGAAACAGGCCCTCGCGGAGGCCCTGGGGCCGTGGCGGGAGAGGTTCCCGGAGGTGCCCGTGGCCGAGCACGTGGAGATGGGCAGCGCCGGCCAGGTGCTGCTGTCGATGGCCGAGGGCGCCCAGCTGGTGGTCGTCGGGCGCCGGGAACGCCGTACGGCGGTCGGCGCCCGCATCGGCTCGGTGGCGCACGGGGTGCTGCACCACGCGCGGTGCCCGGTGGCGGTCGTCCCGCACGAGTGACGCGGGCCGGGGGTGGGCTATGCGGGGGTCGTGGGCTCCAGGGTCGCGCGGGCCTTCGGCAGGACGTGGTCGACGTAGTCGCGTACGGCCGCGTCCAGGCCGACGTCGCCCTCCGCCTGCTCGGACAGGAACCAGCGGTGTTCCAGCAGTTCGTGGTAGATCTCGGCCGGATCCATGGAGCCGCGCGCCGGCGCCGGCACGGCGCGCACGGTCGGCCGGAACACGTCCCGCACCCAGCGGTGGGCCAGCACCTCGGGCCGGGCGGCGAGGGGGTCGCCCGGGGCGTAGTCGTCCTGGGTGGCCATCCAGCTCTCCAGGTCGTTCAGCAGCCGCCGCGCCTGGTTCTCCTCGGTGTCCAGCCCGGTCAGCCGCAGCAACTGCCGCTGGTGGTGGCCGGCGTCCACTACCTTGGGCACGAAGGTGACGGTGTCGCCGCCGGAGGAGTGCTCGATCTGCATCTCGGCGACGTCGAAGCCGAGGTCGTTCAGCCGCCGTATCCGGCGTTCGATGTAGTGGTACTTGCCCGCCGGGTACACCGAGGTGCGGGTCAGCTCCTGCCAGAGCCCGCCGTAGCGCGTGCAGATCTCGTGACCGAACTCGACCGGGTCCACGGAGGGGTGCAGCGCGCCCGACGCCTCCAGGTCCAGCAGCTCGCCGCTGATGTTCACACGGGCCAGATCGAGGTCGTACTCCCGCTGCCCGGGACTGAGCCGGGGGTGGAGGTCGCCGGTCTCGGCATCCACCAGGTACGCGGCGTAGGCGCCCGCGTCGCGCCGGAACAGGGTGTTGGACAGCGAGCAGTCGCCCCAGGCGAACCCGGCCAGGTGCAGCCGCACCAGCAGCACCGCGAGCGCGTCCATCAGGCGGTGCATGGTCGCCGGGCGCATCGTCGTCTCGAACATCGAGCGGTACGGCAGCGACCCGCGCAGATGGCGGGTGATCAGCACCGGCTCCAGCGGGGCACCCGTGCGGTCGGTGCGGCCGGTCACGACCGCCAGGGGGTCCACGGCCGGGATGCCCAACCGGTCCAGGTCGCGCAGCAGTTCGTACTCGCGCCGTGCGGGCCGCTCGGCCAGCTCCTTGACGGCGATCACCTCGTCGCCGGCGTGCGCGTACCGCACGACGTGCCGGGAGATGCCGCGGGGGAGTGGCACGAGGTACTCCTCGGGCCACTCCGCCAGGGGCACGTCCCAGGGCAGCGCGAGCAGAAGCGCGGGGTGCTCCGGGTTGGTGGCGTTGATCTGCAGGGCCATGGGACGAACCCTAAGGCCACGCGCGTCCCCCTATGCCGCCCGCTCCCGGGCCAGTTCGGCGGCCGCGCCGACGGCGCCCCGGTGGACCGGGCCGTGACCGGGCAGCAGGGTGTCGCCGTCCAGGGCGGCGATCAGGTCCAGGGAGCCGATCACGCGGGCCCGGTCGTGGTGGAAGAAGTCGTGCAGGAGCTGCGGACCCTTGACCCGGGAGGTGGCGTGGCCGCTGATCAGGGCGTCACCGGAGATCACGATCCCGGAGTCGGGCAGGTGGTAGACGCAGTGGCCGTCCGTGTGGCCGGGGGTGTGCACCGGTACCGGCCGGCCGGGCAGGTCGAGCGGGCCCTCGGCAGGGAACGGCTCGGGCGCGGTGACCGGGTTGTGCTCGGTGCCGCCCACGCGGATCACGTGCACCGCCCACGGCACCACACCGGGCCGCCAGGCGTTGCGCACCACGTCGCCGATGGTGGCCTGCTGAAGGAACTCCCGCCGCGCGTGCGGGACTTCGAACGGATGCAGATACACCGGCGTGCCGTACGTGGCGCGCAGGTGCTCGGCCGAGCCCACGTGGTCGTTGTGCGCGTGGGTGATCAGCACGGCGGCCACCGCCTCCGGTGAACTGCCCACCTGGGCGAGGGAGTCCAGCACGCCCTGCCGGTCCCCGGGATAGCCGGTGTCCACCAGGGTGACGGCGTCCCCGTCCTTGAGGATCACCCAGTTGGTGTCGTGCCCGTGCACCAGGTAGGTGGTGTCGGTGACTTGCTGTACGTCCGGCCGCATGATCTCCCCGAGCCCCTGAGTGTCGATCGTCGTCGCACAGCCAACCAGAGTCCGCGCGGGAACGCGCCGGGAGGGTGGCAGGACGGTCAGCGCACCCCGTGCGGCCGGAACTGCACGCTGACACGCGGTCCGGCCGGGCGGGCCGTCTTGGGCACGCAATGCTCCCAGGTGCGCTGGCAGGAGCCGCCCATCACGATGAGGTCGCCGTGCCCGAGCGGGCGGCGCACCGTGGCCGCGCCGCCGCCGGCGGGGCGCAGCAGCAGGTCGCGGGGCTCGCCCACGGAGAGGATCGCGACCATCGTGTCCTGGCGGGAGCCGCGCCCGGTCCGGTCGCCGTGCCAGGCCACGCTGTCCCGGCCGTCGCGGTAGAAGCACAGCCCGGCCGTGGTGAACGGCTCGCCCAGTTCCCCGGCGTAGTGCGCGGACAGGGCGGTGCGGGCCTCGTCCAGCACCGGATGGGGGAGTGCGTCGTGCTCGCCGTAGAAGGCGAGCAGCCGGGGTACGGCCACCACGTTGTCGTACATCTTCCGGTGCTCCGCCCGCCAGGACACCTCGGCGGCCAGTCGTTCGAACAGGGCGTCGGCGCCGCTGAGCCAGCCGGGCAGGACGTCGATCCAGGCGCCGGAGCCCAGTTCGGTCCGGGCGAGCCCGTCGAGGGGGCCGAGCCGCAGCTCGTCGGTCTGGTCGAACAGGGAGCCCTGGAGGTGCGTGGACATGGGATCAATGTACTCCTTAATCGAAAATGTGTTCCAACTGATCAGGGGGGAGTCGCGGACTGGAGGCGGGGCCGGCGTCGCGAGCCCTATCGATACAGCGATGTATCCGATACATTCGTGTATCGAACGAGGGAGAGTCATGGAACAGACGGCCGGGCGCGTCACCCGGCGCCGGGTCCGTACCCGCGCCAACCTGCTCGACGCGGCCTTCGCGGTCTTCGCCGCCAAGGGGTTCGGCCGCGTCTCCATCGAGGAGGTCTGCGAGGCCGCCGGCTACAGCCGGGGCGCCTTCTACTCCAACTTCGCCACCCTGGACGAACTGTTCTTCGCGCTCTACCAGCAGCGCGCCGACCTCATCGCCGCCCAGGTCGCCGACGCCCTGGCCCAGGACGGCCCCGGCCTCGACGTGCCCGCCTCCGTGGACCGGGTCACGGAGGTGCTGCTCCTCGACGTGGACTGGCTGCTGGTGAAGACCGACTTCCTGGTCCACGCCGCCCGCGACCCCGCCGTCGCCGAGACCCTCCTCGACCACCGCGCCCGGCTCCGGCAGGCCGTCGCCGACCGGCTCTCCCGGAGCCGGGTCCCCACCGAACTGCCCGCCGTGCTCGGCGGCGCCGACGGCGCCGCGCACGCCGTGGTCGCCGCGTACGACGGCGTCACCACCCGGCTGCTGCTGGACAAGGACGTCGACGGCGCCCGCGCCTGGCTGAAGCAGCTGCTCACCGCCCTGCTGACCGACGGCAGCGGCACCCCGGACGAGTCGTAGAGGGAAGGGAACGAAACGCCATGGACGCGGACGTCATCGTCGTCGGAGCGGGCCTCGCCGGCCTGGTCGCGGCGCACGAACTCACCAGCAGGGGCCGGCGGGTCGCCCTGGTCGACCAGGAGAACGCCGCCAACCTCGGCGGTCAGGCGTTCTGGTCCTTCGGCGGGCTGTTCCTCGTCGACTCGCCCGAACAGCGCCGCCTCGGCATCAAGGACTCCTTCGACCTCGCCTGGAGCGACTGGCAGGGCAGCGCGCAGTTCGACCGGCCCGCCGACGAGGACTCCTGGGCGGTGCGCTGGGCCCGCGCCTACGTCGAGTTCGCGGCCGGCGAGAAGCGGTCCTGGCTGCAGGGGCACGGCATCAGCCTGCTGCCCACCGTCGGCTGGGCCGAGCGCGGCGACCTGAGGGCCGACGGGCACGGCAACTCCGTCCCGCGCTTCCACATCGCCTGGGGGACCGGCACCGGCGTCGTCGAACCCTTCGTCCGGTACGCCCGGCAGGCCGCCCGGGACGGTCTGCTCACCTTCCACCACCGCCACCGGGTCGACGAACTGGTCGTCGAGGACGGCACCGCGCGCGGGGTGCGCGGCACGGTGCTCGCCGCCGACGACTCACCGCGCGGCGTGGCCTCCAACCGGGACCGGACCGGCGACTTCGAACTCACCGCCCAGGCCGTCGTCGTCACCTCCGGCGGTATCGGCGCCGACCACGACGTCGTCCGCCGCTACTGGCCCGAACGCCTCGGCACCCCACCCGCGCACATGGTCACCGGTGTGCCCGCGTACGTCGACGGCCGGATGCTCGACATCAGCGCCGAGGCCGGCGTGCGACTGGTCAACCGCGACCGGATGTGGCACTACACCGAGGGCATCCAGAACTGGGACCCGGTCTGGCCCGGCCACGGCATCCGCATCCTGCCCGGCCCGTCCTCCGTCTGGCTCGACGCCCTCGGCCGCCGCCTGCCCGACCCCTGCCTGCCCGGCTACGACACCCTCAGCACGCTCCGGCACCTGCGCACCACCGAGGACATCGCCGGCTACGACCACTCCTGGTTCGTCCTCACCCGGAAGATCATCGAGAAGGAGTTCGCGCTCTCCGGCTCCGAGCAGAACCCCGACATCACCGCCAAGGACCGCAAGGCCGTGCTCCGCGACCGCCTCCTCGGCAAGGGCGCCCCGGCTCCGGTGCAGGCGTTCCTGGACAAGGGCGCCGACTTCGTCACCGCAGGCAGTCTGGAGCACCTGGTCGAGAAGATGAACGGCCTCACCGACAAGCCCCTGCTGGACGCGGCCGAGGTCCGCCGTCAGATCGAGGCCCGCGACCTGCAACTGGCCAACCCCTACAGCAAGGACTCGCAGATCCAGGGCATCCGCAACGCCCGCCGCTACATCGGCGACCGCCTCGGCCGCGTCGCCACACCGCACCGCCTCCTGGATCCGGCCGCCGGCCCGCTGATCGGCGTCCGTATGCACGTGCTGACCCGCAAGACCCTCGGCGGCATCCAGACCGACCTCGACTCCCGTGCGCTGGGCGCCGACGGCACGCCCGTCGAGGGCCTGTACGCGGCGGGCGAGGTGGCCGGCTTCGGCGGCGGCGGCGTCCACGGCTACAACGCCCTGGAGGGCACCTTCCTCGGCGGCTGCCTGTTCTCGGGCCGCGCGGCCGGCCGGGCGGCGGCACGGCAGACGGCCTGACCGCGGCTCAGCCCGCGGCGGTGCCGCCCGGGCTCAGCCCGTGCGCTTCAGCAGGTCCGCCAGCACCGAGGCCTGGCTCTCCTCCGGCGTCCTGGACGCCGTGAGGAGGGTCACCGGGCCCTCGCGGACCGACGTCCGCAGCCCGTCGAGGAGTCCAGCGGCCTCGGGGGCCTTCAGCTCCTCCTCGTACCGGCGGCGGAACTCCTCGTAGGAGCCCCCGCCGCCGTGGTACCACTTGCGCAGCTCCGTCGACGGGGTGAGCCCTTTCGGCCACTCGTCGACGTGGGCCTCCTCCTTGGACACCCCGCGCGGCCACAGCCGGTCCACCAGGACCCGCAGGCCGTCGTCGGGGTCGGGCGATCCGTAGATCCGGCGCACGCGCACGCTCACGGTGAAGTACCTCCCGGGTCACGGACGGTACTCCGAGCCTACTGCCGCCCCCCGCGGCCGGACGGACGGCGACGCGACATGACCGGAATCAGGGGCGGTCGGAGCCCTCGGCGCAGTTACTCTGTGGGCCGGCCGACCCCGAGGAGTGCACGTGACGCCACCTGGCAGGCAGCCCGTGAGACGCCGTACCGCCGCCCTGCGCCGCCGGGCGGTCCTCGCCACCGTCCCGCTCACCGTCGCCGCGCTGCTCGGTGCCGCCGGGCCCACAGCGGCCGGCCCCACCGAGGCCGGAGCCGCCGGGCCGGGCACGATCGGCGCCGCCGGCGCGGGCGACCCCTACTTCCCGCTCAGCGGCAACGGCGGCTACCACGTCCGCCACTACGGCCTGGCGCTCCGCTACGACACCGCCACCCGCCGGCTCGACGGCACGGCCGTCCTCACCGCCCGCGCCACCCAGCGGCTCAGCCGTTTCGACCTGGACCTCACGGGCCTGCACGTCACCCGCGTCGCCGTCGGCCACGACACCGCCCGCTTCCGGCGCGACGGGCAGGAACTCGTCGTCACCCCGGCCCGTACCCTGCGCCGGGGCCAGGAGTTCCAGGTCACCGTCGCCTACCACGGCACCCCCGGACCGGTCAGCGACCCGGACGGCTCCGCCGACGGCTGGATCCCCACCGACGACGGGGCGTTCGTCGCGGGCGAGCCCCAGGGCGCCATGACCTGGTTCCCGGCGAACAGCCACCCCAGCGACAAGTCGTCGTACGACATCACGATCACCGTCCCCCAGGGACGGACCGCCGTCTCCAACGGCACCCTGGTGGGGCAGCGCACCGTGCACGGCCGCACCACGTTCCACTGGCGCGAGACCCGGCCCATGGCCGCCTACCTGGCGACCGCCACCGTCGGGAAGTTCACGGTCCAGCGCTACACCACCCCCGACGGCATCCGGGTCTACAACGCGGTCGACCCCCGGGAGGCGGCCGCCGCCGCGCCCGTGCTGAAGAAGCTGCCGTCCGTACTGCGGTGGGAGAGCACGCTGTTCGGCCCCTACCCCTTCCGGTCCGCCGGGGCGATCGTCGACCACGCCCACGACGTCGGCTACGCCCTGGAGACCCAGACCCGGCCCCTCTACGACCGGGCACCCGACCTCGCCACCCTCGTCCACGAGAACGCCCACCAGTGGTTCGGCGACTCCGTCTCGCTGACCACCTGGAAGGACATCTGGCTCAACGAGGGCTTCGCGACCTACGCCGAATGGCTCTACAGCGAACAGCACGGCGGCGAGAGCGCCCAGCAGACGTTCGACGCCCTCTACGCCACCCCCGCCGGCGACGACCTGTGGGCCTACCCCGCCGGGAACCCCGGCAGCGGGGCGAACATCTTCGGCACCCCCGTGTACGCCCGCGGCGCCATGACCCTGCACGCCCTGCGGCGGGCCGTCGGCGACCGCACCTTCTTCCGGATCCTGCGCGCCTGGGCGGGCGAGCACCGGTACGGCCACGGAACGACGGCCGCCTTCGAGAGGCTCGCCGAGCGCGCCTCCGGCAAGGACCTGACCGGCCTGTTCCACACCTGGCTGGAGACCGCCGGCAAGCCCGGTCACGCCTGAACTCACAGCTTCCACACATCTGTCGGCCAGGCTCGACGCATGATCACGCGCAGAACCGTCGTCGCCCTCCTCGCCTCCCCGCCGCTGCTCACGGGCTGCGGCGCCGGAGCCGAGGCGACCGGGCGCCGCAGCGCCGCCGGCCCGGCACCGGAGACGACACGCACCGGCCCGGCGCCGGCGGGTACCCCCCTCACCCGCACCGCGGCGGAACCCGCGCGTCCCGGCATACCCGGGCTCGGCCCCAGGCGCAGCGCCGCGATACCGGACCACTGCCGGCAGGCGGTCGTCGTCACCGGGCGCGGTGAGGACTCCCCGGTCTCCACGGTCGTCCTGCACGAACGCACCGCCGCCGCCGGCTGGTGGCCCGGCCCCGCCTGGCCGGCCCACGACGCCCTGCGCGGCTGGAGCGCCCACCAGATGGCCGGGGACCTGCACAGCCCCGTCGGCGCCCAGCCGGTCGCCGTCATGGGGCACGCCGACTGGCTCGCCGGCTGAACGGCCTAGGATCCGAACTCGTGTGCGCACATGTACTGGTCGCCGAGGACGACGAGAAGCAGGCCGAACTGATCCGGCTGTCCCTGCTGGCCGAGGGACACACCGCCACCGTGGTCCACGACGGCGGGGCCGCGCTCGACGCGGCCCGCCGGCTCGGACCCGACCTCGTCGTGCTCGACCTGATGCTCCCGGTCGTCGACGGATTCGGCGTCTGCAGGGTGCTGCGCACCGGCGCCGACCCGGACATCCCCGTCGTGATGCTCACCGCCCGCGCCGAGGAGGACGACGTCCTGCTCGGCCTGGAACTGGGCGCCGACGACTACCTCACCAAGCCCTACAGCCCGCGCGAGCTGATGGCCCGCATCCGCACGGTGCTCAGGCGCAGCGGCCGGGGCGCCGGCCGCGACCACGACGTGGTCGTCCGGGCCGGGGGGATCGCCGTCGACCCCGTACGGCACGAGGTGCGCCGCGACGGCGTGCCGGTGGAGTGCACGCCGGCCGAGTTCCAGCTCCTGCTGACCATGACGGGTGAGCCGGAACGGGTGTTCACCCGGCGGCAGTTGCTGCAGTGCACGCGCGGAGTCGACCGGGCCTCCACCGAACGGGCCGTCGACGTGCACATCATGAACCTGCGCCGCAAGATCGAGGCCGACCCCCGCCGCCCGGCCCGCCTGCTCACCGTCTTCGGCGTCGGCTACAAGCTCAGCGGCGGCCGGACATGAAGCGACGGGTCCGGCGGCCATCCGTCGAGGACACCGGCCGGCGGCCGCTCGGGACGCGCCGCGTGCCCCTGCGCAAACGGCTCCTCGTCCGGCTGCTGTTCGTCTCCGCGCTCATCGCCGTCTGCTCGGTCGCGGCCACCGCCTGGCTCGCGGTGACGACCACCACCAGCGCGCTGAAGGAGGAACAGGGCCAGGACCTCGCCGCCGACAACCAGATCCTCGCCCGGCTCAGCGGCTACGCCGCCATGCACCCGGACTGGGCGGGCGTCCGCGACACCGTCCGGACCCTGGCCGCCGAGACCGGCCGGCGCATCGCCCTCACCACCGCCGACCGCACCCCGGTCGCCGACTCGGCGGCGCGCGGCACCCCGCTGCCGCCCCGGCCCGCCGCCTCCGTCGACCCGCTGCACACCGACACCTACACCGACTCCGGCGCGCAGCTCAGCGGCATCGACCCCCGCGTGGTCGGCCCGTACCGGATCACCGGCGCGGAACGCGCCAAGCTGGACGCCCTGGCCGGCCGGCTCAAGGCCTGCTACGAGGCGTTCGGTCTGCGGCCCACCGTGACCCGGATCCCCAGCGGCCGCCCCCTGGTCACCGGGCCCGGCCAGGGTGCCGACATCGCCGGCTACGTCGCGGAGAAGTGCGACGACGGGGCGCTCGACGTCCCCACTCCGACCGAGCGCAAGGCCCTCGACCGGCTCTCCGAACTCGCCCAGCCCTGCCTGCGGCGCCTCGGCCTCGGCGGACCGGCCTTCGTCACCCTCGACCCGACCGGCCGGGACCTCCTGGCCGGCGGCTACGTCGTCGCCAGGCAGAAGGCGAAGACGGGCGCCGACGACACCCGTGCCGCGCGCACCTGCGTCCTCGACGCCCGCCGCACCCAGCTGAGGCCCTACGTCGCCCCGTCGGCCCAGCTGTTCCTCGGCATCGGCGACCGCGACACCGTCCGGTTCGACATGTCCACGGCCAACAAGGCCAAGGTCGCGGGCGCGGCCGGACTGGTCCTGGCGGTCACCGTCGCGGTGGCCGCCGTCGTCGCCGTCCGGCTGGTGCGGCCGCTGCGCGCGCTCACCGCCGCGGCCCAGCAGCCGCCCGAGCTCCACGTCCGGGTGCCGGTGACCACGCGGGACGAGACGGGCATCCTCGCCGAGGCCTTCAACGACCTCACCGAGCGCCGCGAACGGCTGGAGGCCCAGCGCAAGGCGATGGTCAGCGACATCGCCCACGAACTGCGCAGCCCCCTCACCAACATCCGCGGCTGGCTGGAGGTCACCCGGGACGGCGTCGTCGACCCCGACCCGGCCCTGCTGGGCTCGCTGCACGACGAGGCGCTGGTCCTGCAGCGGATCATCGACGACCTGCAGGACATCGCTGCCGCCGACGCGGGCACCCTGCGCCTGCACCGCGAGCCGCTGCACGCCGCCGAGTTGCTGGACCAGGTCGCCGCCGCGCACCGGGTCGCCGCCGCGGGCGCCGGGGTCGTCCTCGGCACCGACGCCGACCCCGCAGCCTGGCTGGACGCCGACCCGGTGCGGATGCGGCAGGCGCTGGGCAACCTGGTCTCCAACGCGCTGCGGCACACCCCCGCCGGCGGCACCGTCACGCTTGCCGCCCACCGCGACGGCGACGACCTGCTGCTCACCGTCACCGACACCGGCACGGGCATCGCGGCCGAGGATCTTCCGCACGTCTTCGAGCGGTTCTGGCGTGCCGAGAAGTCCCGCAGCCGGCGCACCGGCGGCAGCGGCCTCGGCCTGGCGATCGTCCGCCACCTCGTCGCCGCCCACGGCGGTACGGCACGGGCGGCGAGCGAAACCGGGGAGGGAGCGGTCTTCACCCTCCGGCTGCCCGCCGCCGCACCGCCCGACCGGGAGGCGTGACGGCCTGCGGCCCGCGATCGGACGGAGTGGCGGCCCGCGGCCCGCGATCGGGTTCCCGGACACAACCGGGGGTACCGCGGAGGCCCGACGGAGCAGCCGAGGGAGGTGCGCCATGAGCGCACCGGACGACCTGCCGGACGTCCACGCTCGCCGAACTGGCCGCACCGGTCGAGCGGCACCGGGGCCTGTACGTGCGCTGGTCGAAGGGGCCCGGGCCCGACCTCGGCGAGAAGACCAGCACCGACGATCTCACCGGCGTCCCCCTGCCGGGGCTGTCCGCCAACCCGCTCGACGTCGAGGGGTGCTGGCGGGGCCGGTCCGTGAGCTGTGGGTGGCCCGCCGGCGGTACGACTACTCCCACCTGCCGCACGGCAAGGGCCCCGGCGTCCGCCCCTGGGCCCTGAGGGGCCGGGAGGCGGGCCGGGGCCCCTACAACGAGCCGCTCGTCGCCGATGCCGAGCCGATGTGCCGGCTCGCCGGCCCCGTGATCGACGAGGCCAGGGCGGAGGTCGAGCGCCAGGAACGGCGGTGGGGACACTGCGCCGCTCCGGCCGCTGACCCCCGGGCCCGGCCGCCCGGGTCAACCCGAGTCGCGCCGGGATCCCGCGCGGCGCCGCAGCCGGCGGCGCTCCGCCTCGGTGGTCCCGCCCCAGACGCCGATGCTCTGTCCGGTGTCCAGCGCCCAGTCCAGGCACTGTTCCCGCACGGGGCACCCCTCGCAGACCGCCTTGGCCTGCTGGACCTGCACCAGGGAGGGTCCGGTGGTACCGATGGGGAAGAACAGGTCGGGGTCCTCGTGACGGCACGCGGCATGGTCGCGCCAGTAATCCATCGAAGTCTCCTGGGATCGAAGTCGTCCGTGCCCTGCCGGATGTGTTCCGCTGGGTCGGGTGACCGGTCGCGGCGGTGTGAAACTGCTCAGACACACGCGGTCGACGGGTCGACGGGCCGGGGAACGGACGCGGGGGCGTGCGCGCGCCGCCGGCGGCGTCCGGGCCCGACCGGGCACCGGTGACGTCGAGTTCGAGGGCGAAGACGGCACCCCGTCGGCCGCGCCACCGCCCGACCACCGTACTCCGGGGGCGCCCCTCCGGCCCGGCGACTCCTGGCCTGACCGCCCGTCACCCCCCTGACCGTCGGTTCGGCGCGGTCTCCCAGCAGCGTCTCCTGCCCGTCAGTTCAGCAGGGCCTCCGCCGCGGTCAGCGACACCGCCTCCGCCAGGGCCGCCAGCGCGGGCGAATCCAGCTTCCACTGCTGCCAGTAGAGCGTGGCGTCCATCCACCGGTCCGGCGCGAGCCGTACGAGGCGGCCCTCGCGCAGCAGCGGGTCGGCCTGCGTCTGCGGCACCAGGCCCCAGCCGAGCCCGGCGGCGACCGCGGTGACGAACCCCTCCGAGGTGGGCACATAGTGCCGCAGGGCACCGGCGGACCCGCGGCCCAGCCGTCGTACGAAGCCGTCCTGGAAGTCGTCCTTGCGGTCGAAGACCACGACGGGGGCCTCGGACAGCGCCTCCGCCAGGGGCCGCCCGCTCACGTACCCTTCGGCGAACTCCGGTTCGGCCACCGGCAGATAGCGCATGCGCCCGAGCGGCCGCACGGAGCAGCCGGGCACCGCGTCGGGGGAGGAGGTGACGGCCGCCATCACCTGGCCCTCGCGCAGCAGCGCGGCCGTGTGCGCCTCGTCCTCGCGGTGCAGTTCGAAACAGAACCCCCGCACCCGGGTCAGGGCGCCGAGGAACCAGGTCGCCAGCGAGTCCGCGTTCACCGCGACCGACACCCGCGTCGGCTCCCCGGCGCCGCTCAGCCCCAGCTCGCCGCGCGCGTCCCGCTCCAGCCGGGCCAGCTGCCGCGCGAACCGGACCAGCACCGCGCCGGACTCCGTGGGCCGCACCGGCTTGGTGCGCTGGAGCAGCACCCGGCCGGTGCGCTGCTCCAGCGCCTTGACCCGCTGGCTGACCGCCGACGGCGTCACGTGCAGGGCCTCGGCCGCCGCGTCGAAGGTGCCCTCGTCCACCACGGCGAGCAGTGTGCGCACCTGGTCCACCGGAAGCTCGTCCATCACAATGGCTAAGACTAGCTAAAGGTACGTAAGAATCTTTAGCTGTACGCCAGGTGATCCCTCGCTTAGTTTCGACGGCATGAACGCCGCACTGACCGCCGCTGCCGCCGGATTCGGCACCGGCCTCTCCCTGATCGTCGCCATCGGCGCCCAGAACGCCTTCGTCCTGCGGCAGGGGGTGCGCCGGGACGCAGTCCTGGCCGTCGTCGGCATCTGCGCCCTGTCCGACGCGGTGCTCATCGCGCTCGGGGTGGGCGGGGTCGGCGCCGTCGTGGTGGCCTGGCCCGGCGCGCTCAGGGCGGTCGCCCTGGCCGGTGGCGCCTTCCTGCTCTGCTACGGCGCCCTCGCCGCCCGCCGGGTCCTCAGGCCCGGCGCGGGACTGCGGGCCGCGGGCGAGGCGGCCGGTTCCCGCCGGCGGGCGGTGCTCACCTGCCTGGCGATGACCTGGCTCAACCCGCACGTCTACCTGGACACGGTGTTCCTGCTCGGCTCCCTCGCGGCCGGTCACGGCGGGCTGCGCTGGACCTTCGGGCTGGGGGCCGCCCTGGCCAGCCTGTGCTGGTTCGCCGGGCTCGGCTTCGGCGCCCGGCTGCTCGGCCGGTTCCTCGCCCGGCCCGGCGCCTGGCGGGTGCTGGACGGCCTGGTCGCCGTCACGATGCTGGTCCTCGGCGCGAGCCTGGTCGCCGGCGCCTGAGAATCGGGTTCGGCGTCCGGGCGCGTTGCTGCGATAGTGGGCCCGCATCGAAAGATGTATCGAGCAACCTCTGTCGAGCGAGCAGGACACGGTGGACACCAGCGAGAGCAGCACGGCCGAACCCGGCACCGACGACCCCGGTACGACGGCGGACCCGCCCCGGCGCGGCTGGCGCCGCTGGGCGATGGACACCCGCCCCCTGCGCATCCCCGCCTACCGGCGCCTGTGGTCGTCCACCATCGTGACGGCCGTCGGCAGCCAGCTCACCGCGGTCGCCGTGCCCAAGCAGATCTACGACATCACCCACTCCTCGGCCTGGGTCGGCTACGCGAGCCTCGCCGGTCTGCTGCCGATGGTCGTGTTCGCGCTGTGGGGCGGGGCCGTCGCCGACACGGTGGACCGCCGCAAGCTGCTGCTGGTCACCAACACCGGGATCGCCGTCACCTCGCTGCTGTTCTGGGCTCAGGCGGCGTCCGGCCTGGACTCGGTCGTCGTCCTGATGGCGCTGCTCGCGCTGCAGCAGGCGTTCTTCGGGCTCAACTCCCCGGCGCGCACCGCGTCCATCGCCCGGCTGGTCCCGGCCGAGGAACTGCCGGCGGCCAACGCGCTGGGCTCCACGGTGATGCAGACCGGCCTGGTGGCGGGTCCGCTGCTCGCCGGTGTGCTCATACCGGTCATCGGGCTGCCTGAGCTGTACCTGATCGACGCCCTCGCCCTGTGCGTCACCGTGTGGGCCGTCTTCCGGCTGCCCGCGCTGCCGCCGCTCGGCGCGTCCCGGTCCCGCCGGGCGGGCCTCAGGGAGGTCGCCGCCGGGTTCCGCTACATCTCCGGGCACAAGGTGCTGCTCCTGTCCTTCCTCGCCGACATCGTCGCCATGGTGTTCGGCATGCCGCGCGCCCTGTTCCCGCAGCTCGCCGCCCAGACGTTCGCGCCCTACGGCGAAGGGCTCGCGCTCGGTGTGCTGTTCGCCGGCATCCCCGTCGGGGCCGTGCTCGGCGGGCTGTTCTCCGGCGTGTTCTCCCGGGCCCGGCGGCACGGCTGGATGGTCATCGGGGCGGTGGTCGGGTGGGGCGTGGCCGTCGCCGGGTTCGGGCTGAGCCGCAACCTCTGGGTGGCCATGGCCTTCCTCGCCGCCGCGGGCGTCGCCGACATGGTGTCCATGGTGTTCCGCGGCGCGATCCTGCTGACCGCCGCGACCGACGAGATGCGCGGCCGGCTCCAGGGAGTGTTCACGGTGGTCGTCGCGGGAGGCCCGCGCCTGGCCGACGTCCTGCACGGCACCGCCGGCTCCGCGTTCGGCCCCCGGGCCGCCGTGGCGGGCGGGGGCGCCCTGGTCGTCGTGCTGATGCTGGTCCTGGCAGCCGCCGTCCCGGCGCTGCGCCGCTACCGGATCTGAAGCGCTCCCCGGCCCCCGGGCTCAGGGGCTCCGGGGGCCCTACGCGTAGCCCCGCCGGCGCAGGGCGTACTGGTCCATCAGCTTGCCGCGGGTCGTCTCCAGACGGTGGGCGAGGACCTCGGCGACGGTCCGCACCAGGGACAGGCCGAGCAGCGGGTCCTCCACGCTCAGCGCCAGTACCGACGGCCCGTCGAACTCGTAGGCCCGCACGTTGCTGAAGGCGAGCGCCCCGAAGTCCCACTCGTACGGCGGGAACAGCCACGACCAGCCGAGCATGTCGCCCGCGCCGAGGGTGGCCACCGTGACCTGCTGCCGGGACGTGACCTCCTGGTCCAGGGAGACCGCGCCGGAGCGGATCACCCAGAACCGGTCGGCGGTGCCCCCCGCCTCGAAGATCCGGGTGTCCTCCGGGAAGGAGACCTCCTTGGCCAGCTCCATGAGGCGCTCGCGCTGCGCCTGCGGCAGGGCGGTCAGCAGTTTGATCGCTTTGGTCATGGGGGCTCCTCACCGGCGAGGGTTCGAGGGGTTCTCCTCCATTTGAGCCGCTGCCGCCGCTCCGGGCACCTCGAAGGACCCGGCATTCCGTCCGGCCGGCGTCCCCGGGGCATGAAAAAGCCCTGGCCGGACGGGGGAGGCCGGCCAGGGCCGTGTGCAGTGGCGCAGAGGGGACGGTTCCGGTCGACCCCCTGACCACTTATGGATGAACGGTAAACCATCTGGCGTTCATTCGCGGCATCGGACCCCGCTCAGGTGACCTGTTTCACCCCCGCCCCGCCCTCCGCCCCGGCCGGCGGGGCGGGCGGCGGCGCGCCCGGGGCCGCGATCTCCTGGAGCGCGTCGAGCACCGCCTCGTACGCCGACGCCCGGACGGAGGCCTCCCGCGCCCCGTCCGGATCGGTCGCCGTCAGGCTCTGTGCCCGCTCGCGCCAGCTCCGCGCCTCCCCGGCCGCCCGGTCCCGGCCGCGCTGGATGCGCCGCAACAGCTCGTCCGCGTCCACGACATCGGTCATGCGCTCCGGGTACCCGGCCGCCGCCCCGTGATGACACGGCACCGAGGGTGTTTGACGGCGCCCACAGGGGTCAGCCGAACCAGTAGACCCGTATCACCCGGGGATCCCCCCCCGGGCGGAGCCAGGGAGGGAAGGGATGCGCGAGCCGCACAGGACCGACTCCGCCACCGCGACCAGGGACACCCGGCTCGTGCCGTGTCGGCCGGCCGACGCCCGCAGAACCGTCCGGCACGCGGTGGCCGAACGCTGCCGGGACGGCGCCGTCATCTGCCGTGGCCAGGCACTGGACGACGCCCTGCTGGTCACCTCCGAGCTCACCACCAACGCCATCCTGCACGGCGGCGGGATCACCGCATTCGACGTCGCCGTCGACAGCGGCGGGGTCCGCGTCTCGGTGAGCGACCGCAGCGACGACGTCCCGGTGGCCACCGCACGGCCGGACGAACCCGACCGGTGCGCGGCCGGCGGCCGGGGCTGGCCCATCGTCTGCCGGCTGGCGCGGGACGTCCGGGTGGCCGGCCTGCCCTGCGGCGGCAAGTGCATCACCGCCGTCGTGCCCCTGCACTGACGCCGGGGAAGTTCCGCAGGCGGCGTTTGCGGGCGGGTCCGCCGGGCAGACGGAATCTCGTGCTTCGGACCGGAGGCGCGCGCCCAGCGGGACGTATGGCTGAGGCGGGCCCGCCTCCCGGCGGGCCCGGCGGCCATCCCGCGGCGACCCCCCTGACACCACCGTTCGGGCGGGACCCGGAACCACGCCGTTCCGGCCGTACCCTGAAACCACGTTCAGGAGCGATTCCGCATGCTGACCGACATGTCGACAAGCCGTTCCGGCACGACAGACCGCACTGCCGCCGCCCCCGCGCGGCGGGCCCACGACGACGCCCCCGACACCGCCGCCCTGTTCACCCGGCTGGCCGCCCTGGAGGACGGCCCCGAACGGGACGAGGTGCGCGACGCACTCGTCGCCGCCTGGCTGCCCATGGCCCACCGCATCGCCGGCCGGTTCCGGGACCGCGGGGAGGCGGTCGAGGACCTGCGGCAGGTGGCGGCCCTCGGGCTGGTCAAGGCGGTCGACCGGTTCGACCCCTCGCGCGGGGCGTTCGAGAGCTACGCCGTGCCCACCATCACCGGCGAGGTGAAGCGGCACTTCAGGGACCGGATGTGGGCCCTGCGGGTGCCGCGCCGGGTGCAGGAGCTGCGCAACCGGGTCCGCTTGGCCCGCCGCGAACTCACCCAGAACCCCGGCAGCCGCGAGCCCACGGTCGCCGACATCGCCGCCCACACCGGCCTCACCGAGGACGAGGTGAGCGCGGGCATGGAGGCGCTGGAGAGCTTCAGCACGCTGTCGCTGGACGCCGAGCTGGCCGGCGGCGACGACGGCTACAGCCTGGCCGACACCCTGGGCGCGGCCGACTCCTCCTTCGACACCGTCGTCGACCGCGAGGCCGCCAAGGAGGGGCTGCGCCGCCTGCCCGAGCGTGAACAGGCCATCCTCTACATGCGTTTCTTCGAGGACATGACGCAGAGCCGGATCGCAGACCGCCTCGGCATCTCCCAGATGCACGTCTCCCGGCTCATCAGCCGCAGCTGCGCCCGGGTCCGCGACGAGGCGATGGGCCGGCACCCGGGCGGCCGGCCCATGGCCTGAAGGTGTCCGCCGCCCCCCTCGGGAGTCTCCCCGGCCCAGGTGCCCGCCGTCACTTCTCCGGCTGGTCCTGTGCCATCCCCAGGGGGCGGGCCAGGCCCGACACGGCCTCGTCCAGGCGCTGCAGATGCCGTAGCACCCGGTCGGTCACCCGGCCGTAGCGGGGTGTGCGCAGGGTACCCGGCTCCAGCATCGACGCGATGCTGGAGCCGGTCTGCATGCGGGCGGCGGACCCCGGGTCGGAGACGTGCGCGGCGATCGTCTCGATGTTGTGCACGATCCGGTCACCTGCACCGCGCAGCCGCGGATCCGCCGCCATCGACGGATGCGTGGGCAGCAGCTCCGCCGTGGCCGCCAGCGAACGGCCGTGGTACGCGCAGGTCTCCAACAGTGCCACGATGTACCGGGCGTTGTCCCGGCGCGAGCGCAGCGGGGTGATCGGATGGGTCAGCGGCTGGGTGGCGGCCCGCAGATCGGCCAGCGCCTGGTCCAGGGCGCGCGCCTTGTCCACCAGCTCACCCGGCGCGTCCCCGCTCAGCTGGTCGACCGCGGCCCGCGTCACGTCGGCCAGCCGGTCCAGGACCGCGACCAGGAGCTCGTCGGTACGGCGGTCCGTGCGCACCGGCAGCACCACCGCCGCCGCGATCACCCCGCAGGTCGCACCCAGGGCGGTCTCCTCCACCCGCAGCAGCAGCACCGAGGCGCTGTAGGAGTTCAGCAGCGTGTACAGCAGCCCCAGCATCGCCGTGACGAAGAACGACATCAGCGTGTAGGACAGCGGCGCGCTGTAGAACATCGCGAAGACGAACAGCAGCGCCAGCCCGAAGGCCGTCCACGTGTGGTGCCCGACCAGCCCCGCGAGCCCGATGCCGGCCACCACGCCGAGTACGGTGCCCAGCAGCCGGCGGTACCCCTTGACCAGGATCTCGCCGGTGGACGAGGTGTTGATGAAGACGATCCAGCAGGTCAGAACCGCCCAGTACCAGCGCTGCGTGGACAGCAGTTCGCCGCCCAGGATGGCCAGCGAGGACCCCACGGCCACCTGCACCGCGGCCCGCGTGGTGGGGCGCCGCAGCCCGGTCCGGTCGGCCTGCTCCCCTTCCTCGTCCTCGCTGCCCTCGATGGCCGCGTCCTCGGCGTCCAGCTCTTCGCGGGAGCGGGCCGTCGCCGGGGAGTCGTCGGACTCGTCCAGCGGCCCGTCCAGGGCCATCCGCAGCCCCAGCGAGGCGCGCGCCGCCTCGCCGAGCCCCCGGAACACGTCCTGCACGGCGGGGGAGGCGTGCGGCAGGTTCTCCTCCTCGCGGTAGCCGAGCAGCCGGTTGCGCACGTGCGCCAGCGCCGTCCCGGAGGCCTCGCCGACCGGGCGCTGCACCAGCAGGCGCAGCGCCGCCAGGTCCCGGCGCAGCACGGCACTCGCCTCGTCCCGCACCGGCAGCTCCCCGCCCGAGGGCAGCGGGGCGCCCGGCAGATGCAGGGTGAGCGTCTCGGTCCGCTCGGCGCTGCGCGCGGTGAGCAGCAGCAGTCCGAGCCGTTCGGCGGCGATCTCGGCGTCCGCGATCCGGCGCTGCAGCAGCCGGGCCACTCCCTCGTCGGACGTGCCGTCCGCCAGCCGGCCCTGGATCAGCAGCGCCGTGTCGTGCAGCCGGGCGGTGCCGGTGCGCAGGTCGGCGAGGACCTTGTCCACCTCGTCGGGCCCGGCGTCCAGCAGTTCGGCCTGCGTGCCGACCAACTGGCCCAGCCGGGCCCTGAAGGCCCGCCGCAGCCGGTCCAACACCCCGGCCGGGGTCTGCGGGAACAGCAGGAAACGGGCGGCGGCGCTGCTCGCGAACGCCACGATCAGCACGCCGTACAGGGCCGGCAGCATGTGCGGGGTGGCGCGCACGAACAACGAGACGAAGTAGACCTGGAAGCCGATCAGGCCGAGCGCCGTGCCGCGGTCGCCGAACCGCCGGCCGTAGACCGCGCAGAAGATGAGGACGACGAAGAACACGTCGCCCGCCACCACCCGCTGGTTCAGCACCGCGCCCAGCGACATCGACGCCAGCGCCGTCGGCAGCCCCAGCGCGAGGGTCACCGCCTGCCGCGAACGCTGCTTCTCCCGGATGGCGAACGTCGCCGCCATCGCCGAGATGGCGCCCGCGACCAGATGGGTCACCGGCGCCCCGAGCACGGCCAGCACGAGGAGCGTGACGGCGATGGCGGCCACGGTCCGCAGCCCCGCGGTCAGCCGCAGCAGCCCGGGGTCCGAGGCCGCGAGCCGGTCCCACACCCGTGCCCACCCCACCCGAACCGCTGCCCTCACGCCGTCGCGCCCACTTCCGTCCGGCCCATGATCGTGTCGCGACCCCAGCATGGCACGGCCCCCGGCGGTGCCGGCCGGTTCAGGGGCTCTCGACCGGCTTGCCCTCCACCCGCTCGCGGACCTGGTCCGGCGTCAGATAGGCGTCCGTGAACTCGAAGTCCTTCAGCCGGGCCGGCTTGCGGGCCTGGAAGCCGGTGCGCACGAAATCGTCGCCGGCGACCGCGTTCAGCATCCAGTTCGTCATCACCCGGGCCTTGGCGACATTGGTGCGCAGTGCCGACCAGTGGTAGCCGCGCGCCACCGCCTGCGCGGGCACGCCCCGCAGCTCCACCCCGAGCGGCTTCGACACCGCGTCCTTCCCGCCGAGGTCGACGACCAGCCCCAGGTCCTTGTGCTCGTACGGCTTCATCGGCTGCCCGCGCAGCGTCGCGATGACGTTGTCGGCGACCGCCCCGCCCTGCCGCATGGCGTGCTGGGCCGTCGGCGGGCACACCGCGCCCTCGTCGTCCTTGGCCCGGTCGGGCACGGCGGCGGCGTCGCCGAGCGCGAAGACACCGTCGTACCCCGGCAGGCACATGTCGGCGGTCACCGCGAGCCGGCCGCGGACGGTCTCCGCGCCCAGCGTGGCCATCAGCGGGCTGGCGACCACGCCGGCCGTCCAGATCAGCGTGTGGGTCGGCACCACCCGCCCGTCCGTGAAGGTGACCTCCTCCGCGCCCGCCTTGTCGATCGAGACGCCCAGCGACACGTCGATGCCGCGCCGCCTGAGGATCTCCTGCGCGCTGCGGCCCAGTTTGTCGCCCAGCTCCGGCATCAGCTTGGGCGCGATGTCGATGAGGTGCCACTTGATCAGGCCCGGGTCGATCCGCGGATAGCGCTGGACGGCCGCGTGCGTGAGCCGCTGCAGACAGGCCGCGGTCTCGGTGCCGGCGTACCCGCCGCCGACGACCACGAACTGCAGCCGCGCGGCCCGCTCCGCCGGATCGTCGCTGGCGTCGGCCAGGTCGAGCTGCGTGATGACGTGGTCGCGGATGTAGGCGGCCTCGGCGAGCGTCTTCATCCCGAAGGCGTTTTCCGTCAGCCCCGGGATGTCGAAGGTGCGGGTCACGCTGCCCGGCGCCAGCACGATGTAGTCGTACCGCTCGTTGACGATCTTGTCGGTGATCGTGCGGACCACGCAGACCTTCGACCGCAGGTCCACCCCGATCGCCCCGCCCGGCAGGATCCGGGTGCGGTACTTCCTGCTGCGGCGCAGCGACAGCGCGATCGACTGCGGCGTGAGCACGCCGGAGGCGACCTGGGGCAGCAGCGGGAGATAGAGCTGGTAGGAGAACGGCGTCACCAGCGTGATGTCGGCCTCGTCCGGGCCGAGCCTGCGCTCAAGACGGCGCACGCACCCCACTCCGGCGAAGCCTGCGCCCACCACCAGGATCCTGGGTCGTGTCACGGTGTTCATCCCTTTCTGCGGCTCCAGGCGGTCCGACTCGACGCCGTTCGCATGCCCCGGACCGCCGCTGCGCACCACAACCGATCCCACCGTGGCCCGAGCAGCCGCGCCAGTCGGCTGCGGCAGGCAGACGAACGCGTGGGCACCAGCATGCCCCTGCTTCCCGCCCAAGTAACCGGAAGTCGCACAGATACACGTCCGGCTCCTCTGTGGCCGGCCCGGGCCGTACAGTGCCGTCATGACGGACCCGCGGCCCGGTACGGGCTTCCAGAAGAGCGGCATCGACCCCGCGAACGTGGCCCGCCTCGTGGGCGCCCTCGACGCCCAGGACGCCAACGACGGCGTACGGCGGCTGCGCGCCTGGGCCGCCGAGGCGCTCGCCGTACGACCCGGGGAACGGGCGCTGGACATCGGCTGCGGAACCGGCACCCACACCCGCGCCCTGGCCGCCGCCGTCGGCCCGAAGGGGTCCGCGCTGGGCGTCGAACCCAACCCCGGGCTGCGCGCTGCCGCCGAGGAACGCGCCGCCGGGACCCCGGCGCGCTTCGTCGACGGCGACGCGCTGGACCTGCCGGTGCCGGACGCCTCGATGGACGTCGTCTGGTGCGAACGGGTCCTGCAGCACCTGACCGAACCCGGCCGGGCGGTCGAGGAGATGGCCCGGGTGCTGCGCCCGGGCGGCCGGGTGGCACTCCTCGACACCGACTGGGCGACCGCCATCCTGTACCCCGGCGACCCCGCCGTGATGGAGGCGCTGACCTCGGCCATCCTGTCCGGCGCGGCCAACCCCCGCTCCGGGCGGCGGCTGGTCGGACAGCTCGGCGAGGCCGGGTTCGTCGTGGACGACCGGGGCTCCCAGGCCCTCCTCCAGGACCACACGTCGGTCGCCTGGCCGCTGGTGCGGATGCTCGGCGAGACGGCCGTCCGCCAGGGGGCGCTCACCGAGGCGCAGCGCGACGCGGCCTACGCCGAGCTGACCGAGGCCGCCGCACGCCATGCCCTGCACATGTCCGTGACCATGTTCGGGGTCGTCGCCCACCGCCCGGTCTGACCGGGCCGGTCACCAGGGCAGGAAGACGTGGATGTCCTTGCCCCGGTCGGTGACGACGACGCTCACCTGGTCGCACAGCGTGTGCACCAGGTGCCAGCCGATGCCGCCGCCGCCCGTGCGGGGGTGGAAGGGCCGCGGCTCCGGCCGGGTCGTGCTGGTGTCGTGCATCGTGACGTGCACCCCGTCGAAGGTGCGGCGCATGTGCAGGTCGAACGGGCCGGGCGCGTACTGGACGGCGTTGGCGGCCAGTTCGGTGACGACCAGCAGGATGTCGTCCCAGTACTCGTGGGCGCCCGGCGGGGCGTCGATCGCCAGGTCGTCGAGGAATCCCTCCGCGGCGAGCCGCGCGCCCGTGACATTGCGCAGCTCACCCGCGAAGGAGAAGGTGCGCTCGTGCCTCTCCTCCGGGGGCGGTGTGTCGTTCCAACGCGGCTCCGTCGACATGTCGCATTCCCCGGCCCCGCCGGACCGGTCCCTCGTGGACCCCTTCCGACCAGGGCAGTCGTGGTCGCTGATCTCTTCAACGCTGCGGGTTCCCTCGCCCGGCCGGGTAAAGCGTCCGTCATGGGGCCGGTCTGTCGTGCGGACAGGTGGCTCCTTCCCCACGGATCACCGGAACACACTGTCCGGCTCGTCCCAGTCGGCCTGCTCCTCCGGTCCCGGCCGCCGGGCGGCGCGGGAACGGGCCTCGTACATCGCCTCGATCTCGGCCGCGTAGTGCCGCGCTATGGCCTCTCGGCGCAGCTTCAGCGACGGCGTCAGCAGTCCGTTGCCCGGGGCGAACGGTTCTTGCAGGACACGGTAGACCCTGATGGACTCCGCCCGGGACACCGCGCTGTTGGCGGAGGCCACGGCCCGCGCGATCTCCTCCCGCAGCGCGTTCTCCTCACGGGTCTCCCGGCCCGCCGAGTCGCCCGGCAGCGCCAGCGCGGCCCGCCAGTGCGCCAGGAAATCGGGGTCCAGGGTGATCAGGGCGCCCACGCACGGCCGGTCGTCGCCGACGACCACCGCCTGGTGGACGAGCGGATGCAGCCGCAGCCGCTGCTCCAGCGGGGCCGGGGCCACGCTCTTGCCGCCGCTGGTGACGATGACGTCCTTCTTGCGCCCGGTGATCGTCAGATAGCCCTCGGAGTCCAGCCGCCCGATGTCCCCGGTCCCCAGCCAGCCGCCGCGCAGCGCCGCCCGCGTCCGGGCCTCCTCCCTGATGTACCCCTGGAACACCGACGGCCCGCGCACCAGGATCTCCCCGTCGTCCGCCACCTGCACGTCCGTGCCCGGCAGCGGCCGGCCCACTGTTCCCGACTTCTCCCGGCCCAGCGGCTGCATGGTGATCCCGCCGGAGGTCTCCGTCAGCCCGTACCCGTCGTGGACGTACAGGCCGATGCCCTCGTAGAACAGGGACAGTTCACGGCTGAGCGAGGAGCCGCCCGAGGTGCCCCGCAGTACCCGGCCGCCGAGCGCCCCCCGCAGCTTGCGGTACACCGTCCGCTCGTACAGCGCGTGCTGCAGCCGCAGCTCCAGACCCGGGCCCGGACCGCTGCCGAGCCGCCGGCGCTCCTCCGCCCCGGCGAAGTCCCGCGCGGTCCGGGCGGCCCGCTCGAACAGGGCGCCGTGGCCCGCCTGCTGGGCCGTACGCAGGAAGTTCTTGTACAGCTTCTCGAACACCGACGGCACACCGTACAGATAGGTCGGCCGGAACGTCCGCAGCGCCGAGGCCAGTGCGGCCTCCGTCAGTTCGGGCTCGTGCGCCATCAGGACCCCGCCGCGCACACAGATCTGCTGGATCATGATGCCGTACACGTGGGAGAACGGCAGGAACGCCAGCACGGACGGCTGTTCGCCCGGCAGCGCCGTCGTGTGGCGCCAACCGGCCAGCAGCGTGTCGCAGGGGTACGCCAGGCCGCGGTGGCTGAGCGCACAGCCCAGCGGGTGGCCCGAGGTGCCGGACGTGTACGCGATCACCGCAGTCGAGTCCGGCAGCACGATCCGGCGCAGCGACTCCACCGTGGTCAGCGGCACCGGCAGGCCCCGCTCGACGAGCTGGTCCAGCGCGCCCGCGTCCAACTGCCACACATGCCGCAGCCGGGGCAGCCCCGCGCACGCGGTGCCGACGGTCATGACGCCCTGCTCGTCCTCCACCGCCACGGCCACGCAGCCGGCGTCCCGCAGGATCCACTCGACCTGCTCCCGCGACGACGTCGGATGGATCGGGACGACCTCCGCGCCGACGGTCCACAGGGCGTGGCTCAGCACCGTCCACTCGTAACGGGTGCGGGCCATCAGCGCCACGCGGTGGCCGGGGGAGACGCCGGAGGCGATCAACCCCTTGGCCACGTCGACGACTTCGTCCCGCAGCTCCACCGCCGTCACCTCCTCCCAGACGCCGGCGAAAGCGTCCGGCCGGCGCGCCAGCATCGGCAGGGCGGGGGTCCGCTCGGCGGCCTCGAAGAGAGCGTCGGCGAGCCCGCCGGTCAGCGGCGGGGCGGCCGTGGGAGCGAGGGCGACATCGCGCATGCGCTGCTCCTGGGGTGTGCGGAGGGTGACTCCGCCGATCACCTCTGCTGTCGGCGGTGCTCGAATGTAGCCCAGGCGGGCGAGTGCTGGTGCCAGGAACGGCGAAGTCGTGATCGGCTGATGATCTGGCCGTGTCCGGGGGACTCGGACCCCATGACCTATGTGAACCCCGATCCGGAGCCCGACCGCACGACAGGGCTGGAGCCCGGGGGAGGAGTCCCGCCCGGCGAGACCCCGCCCGCGGAGAGCAGCATGCCCGAGGCCGCGATCCGGCAGCCCGACAGCAACGCCCGGGGCTGGTCGAAGGCGCCGATGACGGTCATCATCCTGTGCCTCGTCGTGCTCGCGGCGTTCTTCCTGGCCTACGCGCTGGCCCTGATCTTCTGAGGGGCCTTCCCCGGGGTCCGCCTCACCCCTGGGTGTGGCGGACGCACTCGGTGACGACCTCGCGCAGACTGCCGGTGCGTTCCAGCAGCTCGCGCTGCTCGCGGGCGCCGTTGCCGTGCCGCAGCAGCGCGGCGACGGCCTCCTCGGCACGCCCCGCGTCGCCGCACTCCGTGAGCGCGTCCCCGGTGTGCTCCAGCAGCGCGCGCAGCACGTCCCCGGCCGGCCGCGGCCGCAGGGTGACGGGGTCGAGCAGGTCCTGTTCCAGGCCGGTGCGGGCTGCCTGCCACGCGGCCAGCCGCAGCAGGCTCACGCTGTGGTCGGGGGCCGGCCGGCCCGCGCGCCAGTCCCGTGCGGCGGTCTCCACCAGGCCGCGGGCCAGGGTGGCGACGAGGACGGCGGTCTCCGCACGCAGGCACACGTCCGCCACCCGGATCTCCACCGTCGGGTAGTGCGCCGACAGCCGGGCGTCGAAGTACGCCATGGCCTCGTCCAGGATGACGCCGCTGGCCACCATGTCCGACACCCTGCGGTGGTAGCGCTCGGGCGAGCCGAACAGCTCCGTCGGACCGGCCGACGGCCAGCGGTTCCAGACCCGGCTGCGGTAGCTGGCGTAACTGGTCTCCCGGCCCTGCCAGAACGGGGAGTTGGCGCTGATCGCCGCGAGCACCGGCAGCCACGGGCGGAGCCGGTCGAGGACCGCCACGCCCTCCTCGTCCGACTCCACGCACACATGCACATGACAGCCGCAGACGAGCTGGTCCCGGGCGCCGACCCCGTACCGCTCGGCCAGCCACTGGTAGCGGTCGTTCACCGTGAGGGAGGGGCTGACCGGCAGCGGCGAGGTGGCGAGCGCGGCCACCGCGCAGCCGATCTGCCCCGCGTGCCGCGCCGACTCCTTGCGCCAGCGCACGATCTCCGACCCGAGGTCCACCATGTCCGTCTGCGGATGCGTGGCGAACTCCAGCATTTGCCCGAACAGCTCCTTCTCGAACACGTCCTGTCCAGAACCACTGTGGGCGGCACGGGCGAGGACGGCGGCGGCCAGCGCCTTCGGATCACCGCTGCCGGGATCCACCAGGAGGAGCTCCTCCTCCACTCCGACGGTGCGCACGGGTGCCGCCCTCCTCCTCGTGCCTCCGCACGCCGTCTCGTGCCACGAGGGGCGGCCGGAGGTCTGTACGACCCCGACTGCCCCCCGGGCGCCGGTCGACACCTGCGCGGCTCAGCGCACCGGCGCCAGCCAGACCGTGGCGAGCGGCGGCAGCGTGAGCCGCAGCGACCCGTCCTCGGGCTTGAGCGCCCCCGGGGCGCCGACGGCGACACCGCCGCCGCCGTACCGGGCGTCGTCGGTGTTCAGCGCCTCCTGCCAGGCCGGGACCTCCTCCGGCACCCACACCCGGTAGTCGTGCCGGACGACGGGGGAGAAGTTCGACACCGCCAGCAGCGGCGTGCCCCCGGCGTCGTACCGCAGGAACGCGAAGACGTTGTCGTCCGCAGCGTCGCACAGCACCCACCGGAAGCCGCCCGGATCCGTGTCCCGCTGCCACAGCGCCGGCGTGTCCCGGTACACCGTGTTCAGGTCCCGTACGAGGTCGAGCACCCCCCGGTGGTCGCCCTGGGCGCAGTACTCCGGGTCCAGCAGCCACCACTCGGGGCCGTCCTGCTCCGACCACTCCCCGCCCTGCGCGAACTCCTGCCCCATGAACAGGAGCTGCTTGCCGGGATGCGCCCACATCCAGCCGAGGTAGGCGCGGTGGCCCGCCCGGCGCTGCCACCAGTCGCCGGGCATCTTCGAGACCAGGGCCTGCTTGCCGTGCACCACCTCGTCGTGCGAGATCGGCAGGACGTAGTTCTCGCTGTACGCGTACACCATCGAGAACGTCATCTCGTGGTGGTGGTACTTGCGGTGCACCGGCTCCTTCTGGACGTACTGCAGCGAGTCGTGCATCCAGCCCATGTTCCACTTCAGCCCGAAGCCGAGGCCGCCGCCGTCCGTCGGCCGGGTCACCCCGTCCCAGGCGGTGGACTCCTCGGCGATGGTCACCACTCCCGGGCAGCGCCGGTACACGGTGGCGTTCATCTCCTGGAGGAACGCCACCGCGTCCAGGTCCTCACGCC
>NZ_JBEYVS010000050.1:0-48369 GCF_040644095.1 Streptomyces sp. NPDC047028 | reverse complement strand
TCGGCCGGGTGCCGCACGCCTCCCGGGCGGACGTGGACCGGGCCGTGGCCGTGGCGCGCCGCGCCTTCGATCAGGGGCGCGGGGAACTGCGCGATCAGCCACAGCGCACCCGCAGATGCAGACCGGCCGCCCCACCCCGTTCCCCCGCCCAGCGCAATACGCTCCCCAGCCGTTCGTGTACGGTCCGCGACACTCCCCTGCACCCGCCGATCGCAGAGTTCACGCACCGTTTGCCTCTATTCGATAACGGCGTCGCGAGAGGTGTTTTTCTGACATCTACGCGCGTTACGATGCCGCGAAGCCGACGCCGCCGGGGCGTCTCGGCCCGAGCACTGGCATGGTGCTCACATCAAGCGCCGACATGGCGCTCAGGTCAGGTGAAGGAGCCTTCCCGTGCGCCGGGTAGCCAAGCTTTCCGCTGCGGTTGTCGCATCCGCAGCTCTCGCCATGTCTGCCACCGCGTGTGGCAGCACCTCCTCCGACAACTCCTCCTCGTCCTCGTCCTCCGGCGGCGGCAAGGGTGTCAAGATCGGCCTCGCCTACGACGTCGGCGGCCGTGGTGACCGCTCCTTCAACGACTCCGCCGCCCGCGGTGCCGACAAGGCCGAGAAGGAGTTCGGCGGCTCGATCAAGGAGCTGACCGCCAAGACCTCCGACACCGAGGCCGACCGTGAGCAGCGGCTGACGGACCTCGCGGACGCCGGCTACAACCCGATCGTGGCCGTCGGCTTCTCCTACGCCACCGCGATGGGCAAGGTCGCCGCGAAGTACCCGAAGACCAGCTTCGGCATCGTCGACTCGGTCGTGGACGCCAAGAACGTCGACAGCATCACCTTCACCGAGGAGCAGGGCTCCTACCTGGCCGGCGTCGCCGCCGCGCTGAAGACCAAGAAGGACCACGTCGGCTTCATCGGCGGTGTCGACACCCCGCTGATCAAGAAGTTCGAGGCGGGCTACGTCCAGGGCGTGCACGACACCAACGCCAAGGTCAAGGTCGACGTCCAGTACCTGACGCACGGCTCCGACCTGTCCGGCTTCTCCAGCCCCGACAAGGGCAAGGCCGCCGCGCAGGGCATGCTCGACAAGGGCGCCGACGTCATCTACACGGCGGCCGGCTCCTCCGGCAACGGCGCGATCGAGGCCGTCAACGGCACCAAGGGCGCCTGGGCGATCGGCGTGGACTCCGACCAGTACAACATCCCGGGTCTGGCCAAGTACAAGAGCTCGATCCTGACCTCGATGGTCAAGAACGTCGACGTCGGCGTCTACGACTTCATCAAGTCCGTGCACGACGGCAAGCCGCTGACCGGCAACCAGGTCTACTCGCTGTCCAAGGGCGGCGTGAAGCTGGCCACCAGCGGTGGCTTCATCGACGACATCCAGCCCAAGCTGGACGCCGCGAAGAAGAAGATCGTCGACGGCACCATCACGGTCAAGACCGCCCCGTGACCTGATGCGTCCGACCCCGGCGGGACCCGCACCGGTCCCGCCGGGCCCCGGCTCGGCGCAGGGGCGCGGCCCAGTCCTCAGGGCCTGTACGCCACGTCCCTCGCCGAGCCATAACAATGTGTCAACTCTACGCGTGTAGCGCGGAGTTGCCGCGCTAGCGTCGCCGACGCCTGCCCTCCCCTACGCAGCCCCTTTCCCCGAGGAGAGTGCGCCATCAACGCGTCCAGCCCTCCCGCTGCCGTCGAACTGCGCGGCATCACCAAGCGCTTCCCCGGCGTCGTCGCCAACCGCGACATCGACATCACGGTCCGCACGGGCACCGTCCACGCCCTGTGCGGTGAGAACGGCGCCGGCAAGTCCACCCTGATGAAGATCCTCTACGGCATGCAGCAGCCGAACGAGGGCACCATCACCGTGAACGGCGAGCGGGTCACCTTCAAGACCCCCGCCGACGCCATCGCCTGCGGCATCGGCATGGTGCACCAGCACTTCATGCTCGCCGACAACCTCACCGTCCTGGAGAACGTGGTCCTCGGGGCGGAGAAGCTGTACGGCATCGGCGGCAAGGCGCGGGGAAAGATCAAAGAGATCTCCGAGGCGTACGGACTGAACGTCCGCCCGGACGTCCTCGTCGAGCAGCTGGGCGTCGCCGACCGCCAGCGCGTGGAGATCCTCAAGGTCCTCTACCGCGGCGCCAAGACCCTCATCCTCGACGAGCCCACCGCCGTCCTCGTGCCGCAGGAGGTCGACGCGCTCTTCGACAACCTGCGCGAGCTGAAGGCCGAGGGCCTCACCGTCATCTTCATCTCCCACAAGCTGGGCGAGGTGCTGTCCGTCGCCGACGAGATCACCGTCATCCGGCGCGGCACCACCGTCGGCACGGTCGAGCCGAAGTCGACCACCACCAAGCAGCTCGCCGAACTGATGGTGGGCAGCCAACTGCCCACCCCCGAGACCGCCGAGTCCACCGTCACCGACGTCCCGATGCTGGACGTCGCCGGACTGCACCTGGCGCAGACCGACCTCGACGGCATCGAGCGCATCATCCTCGACCAGATCTCCCTGACCATCCACAAGGGCGAGGTCCTCGGCATCGCCGGCGTCGAGGGCAACGGCCAGTCCGAACTGGTCGAGGCGATCATGGGCATGCGGCAGCCGGACGCCGGCACCATCACCCTCGACGGCACCGACATCTCCCAGGACGCCACCCGCCGCCGCCGCGAGGCCGGCATCGGGTACATCCCCGAGGACCGCCACCGCCACGGCCTCCTGCTGGAAGCCCCGCTGTGGGAGAACCGCATCCTCGGGCACGTCACCGAGAAGCCCAACTCCCGCGGCGGACTCCTCGACCCCCGGGCCGCGCGCTCCGACACCGAGCGGATCGTGCAGGCGTACGACGTCCGCACCCCCGGCATCGAGGTCACCGCGGCCTCCCTGTCCGGCGGCAACCAGCAGAAGCTGATCGTCGGCCGCGAGATGAGCCACAGCCCCAAGCTGCTCATCGCCGCCCACCCCACCCGCGGTGTGGACGTCGGCGCGCAGGCCGCCATCTGGGACCACATCCGTGAGGCCCGCCGCGAGGGCCTGGCCGTGCTGCTGATCTCGGCCGACCTGGACGAGCTGATCGGCCTGTCCGACACCCTGCGGGTGATGTACCGCGGCCGCCTGGTCGCCGACGCCGACCCCGCCACCATCACCCCCGAGGAGCTGGGCTCCGCCATGACGGGCGCCGCGGCCGGCCACCTGGAGCATGGCGAGCAGACGGACCCGGAGCAGACGGGCGGCCCGGAGCAGACAGAGGACGACGAGCGATGAAGAAGCTGACCGCACGGATCGACAAGGAGCGGCTGCTCCTCGGGATCGCCGCCCCGCTGCTGGCGATCGTCGCCGCGATCATCGTCACCACCCTGGTGATCCTCGCCACCGGCAAGAACCCGGGCCCCGCCTTCAGCGACATGCTGAACTACGGCTCCGCCAGCGACAGCCAGGTCTACATCCTCAACAAGGCGACGACCTACTACCTCGCGGGTGTCTCGGTGGCCATCGGCTTCCGGATGAACCTGTTCAACATCGGCGTCGACGGCCAGTACCGGCTCGCCGCGTTCTTCGCCGCCGTCCTCGGCGGCGCGCTCGCCGTGCCCGGCTGGCTCGCCATCCCGCTGATCATCATCTGCGCCATGGCGACCGGTGCCGTGTGGGCGGGCATCGCCGGTGTCCTCAAGGTGACCCGAGGGGTGAGCGAGGTCATCTCCACGATCATGCTGAACTCGATCGCCACCGCGATCATCGCCTACCTGCTCCAGCCCGGAAAGCTCGGCGAACTCCAGCAGGGCGGCACCCTGGTCTCCACCAAGCCGCTGCCGCACGCCTCGTTCCTGCCCAACATCAACGCGGGCCCGGCCGGCTCGGTCGACAGCCTGATCATCCTCGCCGTGCTCGTCGGCGTCGCCTACTGGTTCGTCCTCGGCCGCACCCGCTTCGGCTTCGACCTGCGCACCGTCGGCCAGTCCGAGACGGCCGCCGCCGCGAGCGGTGTCGGCGTGAAGAAGATGGTCGCCACCAGCATGATCATCTCCGGTGCGGTGGCGGGCCTGGTCGGCCTGCCCACACTGCTCAACGAGAGCCACCAGTTCGACAACAGCTTCCCCGCGGGCATCGGCTTCACCGGCATCGCGATCGCGCTCCTCGGCCGCAACCACCCCATCGGCATCGCGCTCGCCGCCCTGCTCTGGGGCTTCCTGGAGCGCACCACCAACCACCTGGAGTTCCAGGGCTACGACAAGGAGATCCTCGGCGTCATCCAGGGCGTCATCGTCCTCTGCGTCGTCATCGCCTACGAAGTCGTACGCCGCTACGGCCTCAAGCGCCAGCAGCAGCGGGTCGGCGCCGAACTCGCCGCCCAGGCCGCCGCCACGACGAAGAAGCAGGAGGTGGCGTGATGACTGCCACGATGACCGACGCGCCGCCGCCCGCGGCGCCCAAGGCGGACGCCGCGGCCACCCGTTCGGGCCGCTCCCTCGGCCAGATCCTCATGCTCGTCGCCGGCGCGCTGATCCTCCTCGCCGCGATCCGCATGATCACCGGCTCCGACCAGCTCGACTCCGCCGGACAGGTCAGCGCCGCGCTGGGCCTGGCCGTACCCATCGGCCTCGCCGGACTCGGCGGCCTGTGGGCCGAACGGTCCGGCGTGGTCAACATCGGCCTCGAAGGCATGATGATCCTCGGCACCTTCGGCGCCGGCTGGATCGGCTGGCAGACCAGCCCCTGGCTCGGCCTGCTCTGCGGCATCGGCTTCGGTGTCCTCGGCGGCCTGCTGCACGCCGTCGCCACCGTCACCTTCGGCGTCGACCACATCGTCTCCGGTGTCGCGATCAACCTGCTCGCGCTCGGCGCCACCCAGTACCTCGCCAAGATCTTCTTCGCCACCGGCAAGGCCGCGGAGGCGGGCGGCGACCCCAAGCAGTCCCCGCCCGTGGACTCGCTGCCCAACGTCACCGTGCCCGGCCTCTCCGACGGCCTCGCGTCGATCGAGAAGCACCACTGGTTCTTCGTCTCCGACATCGCCGGCATCCTCGGCGGCCTCGTCACCAACCTGTCCGTGGTCACGATCCTCGCCGCCGTCCTGTTCGTCGGCAGCTGGTGGATCCTGTGGCGCACCCCGTTCGGCCTGCGGCTGCGCTCCTGCGGCGAGAACCCGACCGCCGCCGAGTCCCTCGGCGTCGACGTCTACCGCTACAAGTACGCGGCCGTCGCCGTCTCCGGCGGCCTCGCCGGACTCGGCGGTGCCTTCCTCTCCCTGGTCACCTCGCACATCTACCTGGAGAACCAGACCGGCGGCCGCGGCTACATCGGCCTCGCGGCGATGATCTTCGGCAACTGGCGTCCCGGCGGCCTCGCCATGGGCGCCGGCCTGTTCGGCTACTCCGACGCGCTCCAGCTGCGCAACGGCGGCGTCACCGTGCACGCCCTGCTCCTGCTGCTGGTCGTCCTCCTCGCGGTCCTGGCCGGCTGGAAGATGTACCGCAAGGCGCTGTGGCAGGGCGTGATCAGCGCCGTCATGGCCGCGCTGGTCCTCGTCTGGTACCTGGTCACCGACGAGGTCCCGGGCGACTTCGTGGGTGCGACGCCGTACGTCGTCACGCTCCTCGTGCTGTCCCTGTCCGCCCAGCGGCTGCGCATGCCGAAGGCGGACGGCATGCGGTACCGGAAGGGCCAGGGCAAGTGACCGCCGCGGACCGGGCGGCCGGGTTCGACTGGGAGGCGCTGCGCGCCGAGGCACGGGACGCCATGTCCCACGCCTACGCCCCCTACTCCGGCTACCCGGTCGGCGTGGCGGCCCTCGTCGACGACGGCCGCACCGTCACCGGCTGCAACGTGGAGAACGCCTCCTACGGCCTCGGCCTGTGCGCCGAGTGCGGCCTGGTCTCTCAGCTCCAGCGCACGGGCGGCGGCCGCCTCACGCACTTCACCTGCGTGAACGGCGAGGGCGAGCTGCTCGTGCCGTGCGGCCGCTGCCGCCAGCTGCTGTACGAGTTCGGCGGCGCCGGCCTGCTCATGGACACCCCCGGCGGGATCCTCCCGCTCTCCGAGATGCTCCCGCAGGCCTTCGGCCCGGACCACCTCACCAAGTAACTCCGGTACGGCCCCTCCGCCCCGCGCGGCAGGGGCCGTACAGTTCCACACCCCCGGAAGGGAAAGTCATGGCCATGGACGCCATCTCCGTCATCCGCAGCAAGCGGGACCGCGGCGAGCTGACCGACGAGCAGATCGACTGGGTCATCGACGCGTACACCCGCGGCGAGGTCGCCGACGAGCAGATGTCCGCGCTCGCCATGGCGATCCTGCTCAACGGCATGAACCGGCGCGAGATCGCCCGCTGGACCGCGGCCATGATCGCCTCCGGCGAGCGCATGGACTTCTCCTCCCTGACCCGCCCGACGGCCGACAAGCACTCCACTGGCGGCGTCGGCGACAAGATCACCCTCCCGCTGGCCCCCCTGGTCGCGGCCTGCGGCGCGGCCGTCCCCCAGCTCTCCGGCCGCGGCCTCGGCCACACCGGCGGCACCCTGGACAAGCTGGAGTCGATCCCGGGCTGGCGGGCCCTGCTCTCGAACGACGAAATGCTCTCGGTCCTGGACGGCACCGGCGCGGTGATCTGCGCGGCCGGCGACGGGCTCGCCCCGGCCGACAAGAAGCTGTACGCCCTCCGGGACGTCACCGGCACGGTGGAGGCGATCCCGCTGATCGCCTCCTCCATCATGTCCAAGAAGATCGCCGAGGGCACCGGCTCCCTGGTCCTGGACGTCAAGGTCGGCTCGGGCGCCTTCATGAAGACCCTGGACGACGCCCGGGAGCTGGCCTCCACGATGGTGGGCCTGGGCACCGACCACGGAGTCCGCACGGTCGCCCTCCTCACCGACATGTCCACCCCCCTCGGCCTCACCGCCGGCAACGCCCTGGAGGTCCGCGAGTCGATCGAGGTCCTGGCCGGCGGCGGCCCCGCCGACGTCGTCGAACTGACCCTCGCCCTGGCCCGCGAGATGCTCGACGCGGCCGGGGTGAAGGACACCGACCCGGCGAAGGCCCTCGCCGACGGCTCCGCGATGGACGTCTGGCGCCGCATGATCACCGCCCAGGGCGGCGACCCCGACGCGCCCCTGCCCACCTCCCGCGAACAGCACGTCGTCAAGGCCCCCTCCTCCGGCGTCCTCACCCGCCTCGACGCCTACGACATCGGCATCGCCGCCTGGCGCCTCGGCGCCGGCCGCGCCCGCAAGGAGGACCCGGTCCAGGCCGGCGCCGGCGTCGAACTCCACGCCAAGCCCGGCGACACCGTCACCGCGGGCCAGCCCCTCCTCACCCTCCACACCGACACCCCGGACCGCTTCGACTACGCCCTCCAGGCGGTCGAGGGCTCCTACGACGTCGCAGCCCCGGGCACCGGCTTCACCCCGTCCCCGGTGGTGCTGGAGCGCATCGCCTGACCAGTGCTTTCCCCCTTCGGGTGAACGGGGCCGGTGGACCGACGCCGGTCCCGTTCGGCATGCTGGGATCGGTGACGCACCGATGGGAGAAACCGCCATGAGCGCACTCAGCGTCGAGTCCGAGCTTCCTGAGGGATCGGGCTGGGACGAGATCGTCCGTGTCTGGGAGGAGACGGGCGCACCCGAGGGCAGCAAGGTGGAGATCATCGAAGGGATCGTCACCGTGTCGCCGCCACCGACCGAAGAGCACAACGACACCACCGAGCTGCTTCACGAACGTCTCTACGGCGCCATCCCGCAGGGCAGTGACTGGGGCATCTACCAGACACTCGGGCTGCTGTGTCCAGAGACGGGCGGTCTGTTCGTCCCCGACCTGTGTGTGGTGCCGCGGAGTGCCCTACGCCGCAAGACACGGGTACACGCCGGCGAAGCCGAACTGGTCGTCGAGGTCACCTCGAAGAGCAATGCGAACCACGATCGCATCAAGAAGGCCCATGGCTACGCCGTGGCCGGTGTGCCGTTCTACCTACTCCTGGACGCCTGGCAGTCGGGTCGTCCCACGGCAACGCTCTACGGGGAACCGCAGAAGGGTACGTACCGCGTCCTTGCCTCGGTCGAGTACGGCGAGGAACTGACACTGCCCGCGCCGTTCAAACTCGTCCTCGACACCGGGATCCTGCCGTTGGACTGACGCCAGTCACCCCAGCACCGCCGCCACCCCCACCAGTACCGGTACCGATACCACCGTGGACAGCAGGATGGACTCGCGAGCCAGGGATTCGGCGACGTGGTAGCGCTTGGCGTAGGTGAAGAGGTTCTGGGCGGCGGGGAGCGCCGAGGTGACGACCACGTCGAGGAGGGGCGCGCCGTGGAGGCCGAAGACGGCACTGGCCAGGGCCCAGGCCGCGAGGGGCTGGCCGACTGACTTCAGGGCCACGGAGAGCAGGACCAGGCTGCGGTCCCGGCCGCGGCCGGGGGCCGCGCTGCCGTGCAGGGACATGCCGAAGACCAGCAGGGCCGCCGGCACGGACATGTTGCCGATCAGGGTGAGTGGCTCCAGCACCGGGCCCGGAATGCGCCAGCCCGCCGCCGAGACGACCACACCCGACAGGGAGCCCACCGCGATGGGGTTGCGCAGCGGGGTCAGCAGACGACGCCACAGCGTGCCCTTCTCGCCCATGCCGGACAGGTCCAGCACCGTGAGCGCGACCGGCGTGACCAGGACGACCTGGAACAGCAGGACCGGTGCCACCAGGGACGCGTCGCCCAGGACGTACGCGGCGATGGGAATCCCCAGGTTGCCCGAGTTGACGTAACCGGAGCACAGGGCGCCGATCGTGGTCCGGCCGATGCCCCAGTGCCGTACCGCGCCCACCGCCAGGAACACACCGGCGACGGCCACCGTGCTCAACGCGGTCACCAGCAGCCGGCTGGAGAACAGCAGCGTCAAATCGGCCTTCGCGAGGGTCGTGAAGAGCAGGGCCGGACCGGCCACCGTGAACGCCAGCCGCGTCAGTACCTCCCCGGCCTGCTCACCGAGCAGCCCACGCCACCCGAGCACATAGCCCACCCCGATGACGACCGCGATCACTGCGAACCCGCTCAAGACCCCCTGCACGCCCCAACCCTCCGGGGCGCGGCCCCGCCAGGTCAATGTGATTCTCGCCGGACCCCGGCCGATGAGTTCCGCCCGTCACCGCGGTCTACCGGACGTGGATGCCAGGACACCGCCCGTACTCGTGCTGCCCGGCCCCGATCCGCTCGCGGCGGACGAGGTGGCGGGGTGGTGTGCCGCCGTGCGGGAGCTGGTGGGGGGCGGCGGGGTCGTGGTGTGCGACGTCGGGGCGGTCAGGGCGCCGGCGCTGGGTGTCGTCGAGGTGCTGGCCCGGCTCGAGCTGGCCGCCCGGCGCGGCGGTGGGCGGATCCGGCTGCGCGCACCCGCCCCGGGCCTACTCGCCCTGCTGGACCTCGTCGGGCTCCGCCTCGAGGTGGAGGGGCAGGTCGAAGAGGGGAAACCAGCGCTTGGTGTCGAGGAAACAGTGGAAACCGGTGATACGGCCCTCTGACAGCTCCAGCACCTGCACCGCCCACGGAGTGAAGCCGCCCGCCTCCTCGTCCGGCTTGTAGTGGGCGAAGCCCGGCAGCCCGTTCGCCGTGACCGGCAGCAGACGGGAACCCGCGCAGGAGGCGCCCAGCGTCGTCATGAAACCGGTGATGTCGGACGGACCGCGCAGCCACAGGTCGAACGGCGGCATCGTCATCACCGCGTCCTCGTGAAGCAACGCCGTCAGCGCCGACATGTCGTACCCCTCGAACGCCTTCACATAGCGCTCCAGGAGTCTTTGCTGCTCCTCGTCCAGCGGATCGGACACCGCCCCGGCCGGCCCCGCGTCCCCGCGCTCGGCGAGCGTCGCCCGCGCCCGCTGCAACGCGCTGTTGACCGACGCGACCGTGGTCCCCAGCAGCTCGGCCACCTCGCTCGCGCGCCAGGCCAGCACCTCGCGCAGGATCAGCACCGCCCGCTGCTTGGGCGGCAGTTGCTGGAGGGCCGCCATGAACGCCAGCCGCACCGACTCCTTGGCGACGGCGGCCTCCGCCGGATCACCGGTCGTCGGCAGCACGCGCGCGTCCGGCACCGGCTCCAGCCACGTGTTGTCCGGGCGCGGTGCCAGGGCCGCCTGCGCGAGCGGCGTCGACTCCGTCAGGTCCATCGGCCGGGCCCGCTTGTTCCCGGCCGACAGCATGTCCAGGCACACGTTCGTCGCGATCCGGTACAGCCACGAACGCAGCGACGAGCGGCCCTCGAACTTCTCGTAGCTCCGCCACGCCCGCACCAGGGTGTCCTGCACCGCGTCCTCGGCCTCGAAGGACGAGCCGAGCATCCGGTAGCAGTACCCGGTCAGCTCGGTCCGGTGCTTCTCCAGTGCGACGTCCAGATCCGCCGTCGCCGTGCCGTTGCCCATCGTCGTCCACCCGCCCCTGTGGCCGTCCCGCAGCGCCGGTGCGCTCCTTCAATGACAAGACGGACGCTACCGTGCCCCACTGACATTCGGCCTGCGGAATGGGGAAACAGGAGGTCAGCGCAGTGCCGTAGGCTCCGCGCCCGTCGCCGCCGCCCGGGCCGCCCGGGAGCCGAGGACCGTGATCGCCACGACGCCCAGCACCGCCAGGCCACCCACCCCGACCGTGCCGCCCCAGCCGCCCGCGTGAAACGCCATCGCACCCACCGTGCTGCCCGCGCTGGAACCGATGTAGTACGTCGACTGGTACAGCGCGGCGGCCTGGGCGCGGCCGTGCGTGGCCGTCCTGCTCACCGCCGACGACGCCACCGCGTGGCCCGCGAAGAACCCCGCCGTGATCAGCACCAGACCCAGCAGCACCAGAGGCAGCGAGCCGGCCAGGGACAGCAGCAGCCCCGCGGCCGTCGTCCCGGCCGCCAGGTACAGCGCGCCCCGGCGTCCGAGCCGGCCCACCAGGCGCCCGGCGGTCGACGCGGACACCGTCCCCACCAGGTAGACCAGGAAGACCGAGCCGACGATGCCCTGGGGAAGACCGAACGGCGCCCCCGTCAGGCGGTAGCCGATCACCGTGTAGACGCCGCCGAACACCACCATGAACAGCGCGCCGATCGCGTACAGCCGGCGCAGCAGCGGGTCGGCCAGATGGTCGCGGACGGTACCGGCCAGCACCCGCGGCCGCAGCGAGCCGGCCGTGAAGTGCCGCGGCGCCGGCAGCAGCAGCCGGAACGCCACCGCGCACCCCACCGCGATCACACCGACGACACCGACGGCCACCCGCCAGCCCCACGCCTGCGCGACCCAGCCGGTGATGACCCGGCCGCTCATCCCGCCCACGCTGTTGCCCGCGACGAACAGCCCGATCGCCGTGACCAGCGCCTTCGGCCGGACCTCCTCCGCCAGGTACGCCGTCGCCGACGCCGGCAGCCCGGCCAGCGCAGCGCCCTGCACCGCCCGCAACGCCACCAGCGCCCCGATCGACGGCGCGAACGGCACCACCAGTCCCACGGCCACCGCGACGGCGAGCGATCCCGTCATGACCGTACGCCGTCCGAACCGCTCGGACAGGGCGCTCATCGGCAGCACGAACAGGGCCAGACCGCCGGTCGCCGCCGCCACCGTCCAGCTCGCCTCGCCCGCCGCGACCCCGAACTCCCCGGAGATCAACGGCAGCAGGGCCTGGGTGGAGTACAGCAGCGCGAAGGTCGCGACACCGGCGAGGAACAGGGCGAAGCTCATCCGGCGGTAGCCGGGACCGCCGGGGAACATGCGCGCGTCGACGGTCGTGGCGGCGTCGGAGTCGGGGGCGGAGGCGGACGGTGCGGCGCTCACGCGGGTGAGCGCCCCGGTACTGGCGGGAGACATGCCTCGAAGCTACGGACGGGCCGCTCATCCGTCCAATGCATGGATTCGTCATAATCGTTCCCATGCAGCATCAGCAGAGGTCACAGCCCCGCCTGTCACCGTCCGGTGACACAGAAGACATGGCGCTGTTGCTCGCGCCACGGCTCGCCCACTTCGCCGGGGTCGCCCGCACCGAGCACGTCACCCGCGCCGCCCGGGACCTGAACGTCCCCCAGTCGACCCTGTCCCGCGCGATGGGCCGCCTGGAACAGGACCTCGGTGTCGACCTGTTCGCCCGGCACGGCCGTACCGTCTCCCTCACCCCCGCCGGCCGCACCTTCCTGGTCTCGGTCGAGCGGGCCCTCGCCGAGATCGAGCGGGCCGCCGAAGAGGTCCGCGCCGACGCCGACCCGGCCACCGGCAAGGTCGCCTTCGGCTTCTTGCACACCATGGGCGCCGAGACCGTACCCGGCCTCCTGCACGCCTTCCGCGCCGACCACCCGCGCATCCGCTTCAGCCTCGTCCAGAACTACGGCGAGGCCATGCTGGAACGCCTCCGCGCCGGTGAACTCGACCTCTGCCTGACCTCCCCGGTCCCCGACGCCCCCGACCTCGTCGCCCGCCGGCTGGACGAGCAGAAACTCCGGCTGGTCGTCCCCGCGGACCACTCCCTGGCCGTCCGCAGGCGCATCCGCCTCGCCGAGGCCGCCGACGAAACCTTCGTCACCCTGGAACCCGGCTACGGCCTGCGCCGCATCACCGACGACCTCTGCAGCCAGGCCGGCTTCCGCCCCCGGGTCGCCTTCGAGGGCGAGGAGGCGGAGACCCTGCGCGGCCTGGTGGCGGCCGGCCTCGGCGTCGCCCTCCTCCCGCCCCCCACGGTCCCAAGACCCGGTGTCGTGGAACTCACGGTCACCGCCCCCAAGGCAGCCCGCGAAATCGGCGTAGCCTGGCTCGCCGACCGCCCGGACACCCCACCCGTCGCCGCCTTCAAAAAGTTCCTCCTCTCCAAAAGGGGCCAACTACTACCCACCTAGGGGCGCGGGGAACTGCGCGACAAGCCCCCCCACACACACCCGCACCCCGAATCCAACCCAAGCCCCCCGAGCTCTACCGCCGCACAGACTTCCCGAACCCAGAAGCCAAGGGCATCCTCAAACCGATCGGCGGCGGCGCAGCCAACGCGTCCTGGACCGGCCGGGACACCCGGCACCCGAACAACGCCCCCAGCACGAAGTCCACCGCCAGGCACCGCACTTCCTCCCGGTGCTGCCGCAACCCGTGCCCGTCCGAATGGACCTCGAACCGGCACACGTCCCGGTTCGCCTTCTTCGCCCGCGCCGCCAGCCGGAACGACAGCTCGGGGTCGGTCCGTTCGTCGTTCGTGCCGTGCACGATCAGCACCCGCCGCCCCACCAGCTGCTTCACCGGCTCGACGGGTGCGGCCACATCGTCCTCGGGAAGCCAGGGCGCGATGGCCACCACCGAGTTGACGGCCTCGTGCCCGGCCGAGCGGAGGGCCGCGCGGCCGCCCATGTCGAGTCCGACCAGGCACACGGGGACATCGCCGTAGCGTCGTACGACCTCGTCGACGGCCCAGGCGGCGTCGGCGGCGGGGTGGGCGTCGGTGCCGTTCCAGCCCCGGTAGCGGTAGTGGACGGGGTGGACGGCGAGCCCCTCCGGCCGCCCGGCGCGGGCGAGCCGGCGGCCGAGGGAGCGGATGTGGACCGTCGCCCGGACGGCGGACGGCCGGCGGACGGAGGTCTCCTCACCGCCGGGGAGCAGCAGGACCGCCCCGCACGCGGTCGCCGGTTGTGCTCCGACTGCCTTGCCGAGCCTGGCCGTTCGGGCCGGCGTCGTTCGCTCTCCCATGCCAGAACAGTGTCAGAAGGCGCCGTGGTCCAAACCTGTCCCGGCGGTCACTGTTGCGTATCGGCGGAAATCCGGGGCGTGTCGAGCGGCCAAGGCCGCGACATCACGTGACATCGCGCCGACACGGCGCTCTCTACGCGCGTAGGAGATAAAGTGCGGAGATGACGAGCCAGACTGCACCGACGGGGAGTAGCCCGGGGAACGCTCCGAGGAACATCCCGACCGAGGATCAGATCCGACGCGCTCCCAAGGTTCTGCTACACGATCATCTCGACGGCGGTCTCCGCCCCGAAACCGTCGTCGAACTCGCCCACGAGGCCGGCTACACCCAGCTCCCGGACACCGACCCGGACAAGCTGGGCCTCTGGTTCCGGGAGGCCGCCGACTCCGGTTCGCTCGAGCGGTACCTGGAGACGTTCTCGCACACCGTCGGCGTGATGCAGAACCGGGACGCGCTGGTCCGGGTCGCCCGCGAGTGCGCCGAGGACCTCGCCGAGGACGGGGTCGTCTACGCCGAGGTGCGGTACGCCCCCGAGCAGCACCTGGACGGCGGACTGAGCCTCGAAGAGGTCGTCGAGGCGGTCAACGAGGGGTTCCGGCAGGGCGAGCGCCTGGCCCGCGAGAGCGGCCGCCGGATCAGGGTCGGCGCCCTGCTCACCGCGATGCGGCACGCCGCCCGGTCCCTGGAGATCGCCGAACTCGCCAACCGCTACCGGGACTTCGGCGTCGTCGGCTTCGACATCGCCGGCGCCGAGGCCGGCCACCCGCCCACCCGGCACCTGGACGCGTTCGAGTACCTGAAGCGGGAGAACAACCACTTCACCATCCACGCCGGGGAGGCCTTCGGGCTGCCCTCCATCTGGCAGGCCCTGCAGTGGTGCGGCGCCGACCGGCTCGGGCACGGCGTGCGGATCATCGACGACATCGAGGTCGGTGAGGACGGTTCCGTACGGCTCGGGCGGCTGGCGTCGTACGTCCGGGACAAGCGGATCCCGCTGGAGCTGTGCCCCAGCTCCAACCTGCAGACCGGGGCCGCGGCCTCCTACGCCGAGCACCCCATCGGGCTGCTGCGCCGGCTGCACTTCCGGGCGACGGTCAACACCGACAACCGGCTGATGTCCCACACCAGCATGAGCCGGGAATTCGAGCACCTCGTCGAGGCATTCGGATACACGCTCGATGACCTGCAATGGTTCTCCGTCAATGCGATGAAATCAGCGTTCATTCCTTTCGATGAACGACTCGCCATGATCAATGACGTGGTGAAGCCCGGGTATGCCGAGCTGAAATCCGAATGGCTGTTCAGGGAGACCGCCTCCACCAGCGGTTCTTCCGGTTCGGAGAAGTAGGCTAGGGAGAAGGTGCGCACGGAATGCGGACGGCCTTTCACGGGTCGTCCGCATTTCGGTGTTTGCGGGGCCAGGTCCGCCGTGTTTACGGTCGGGCACCGCTCAGATCGTCAGTGATCACCCGTCTCCGCATTCAAGGACGCATTCACCATGAAGCAGTCTGCTGCCAAGACCCTCGGTGTCGCCGCCCTCGGTGCCGCCTTCGCCGCCGTCGGCGCGGGCGCGGCCGACGCGGCCCCGGCCGTCCCGCAGTCCCAGGCTCTGGACTCCGTCACCCGGACGCTGCCGGCCGAGAACGTCTCCCAGGCGCTGCCGGGTGCCACCGAGGCGCTCAGCCAGGGCCAGGGCGCGCTCAGCGCCGGGGTCGCCGCGGCCAAGCCGACCGCCGACCAGGTGCTCAGCAAGGGCCCGACCGCGCCGGTCGCCGGGATGCTCGGCGGGCTGCCGGTCAAGGGCCTCCCGACGCACGGCCTGCCCGTGAACGGGATCCCGGTGGGCTGACCCGCCCCGAACCCCCATGACGCCGTTGGGGCGCCCCCGGTACGGAACCGGGGGCGCCCCAACGGCGTGTGCGTTCGCTGCTGGTGTGCGGCCGCGTCACCAGGCCGTCCGGGCCTTGTCCTCCGCCGGGAGCAGGATCCACAGGGCTATGTAGAGCAGGAACTGCGGGCCCGGCAGCAGGCAGGACAGCAGGAAGATCACCCGCATCGTCGTCGCCGAGGTGCCGAAGCGCCGAGCCAGCGCTGCGCACACTCCGCCGATCATGCGGCCGTGGGTGGGGCGGGCAAGGCGGGACATCCGCGACTCCTTCGTGAGTACCGGCGAGGCGGCCGGCCGGCTGCCTCATCTGCCCTCAACGGTACGGAGACGAACGGGGCGAAGAGTCGCTCTACGGGGCGATCCCGACCCTGGGAATCGTCGGGGTCCTACCCTGAGCCGGCTCCTCCTGGAAGACGGTCGTACGACCGCTCGTGGCACCGCCGTCCCGCGCGCCCCGCCGGCGCAGCAGCCAGGTCCGTCCCGCCGGCACCACGGCCAGATGGGCCACGGCCACGCCCACGGTGTTCAGCAGCACCGAGTCGACGTCCACGATCCGGCCGGGCACACCGGTCTGCAGCAGGGCGATGCCGACCGAGACGAGGGCGCCCGCGGCCGTGGTACGGACCAGGGATGCCAGACGGGACCCGGTGAGCCTGCCGTGCGCCATCGGCAGCAGCACGCCCAGGGGGGCGAGCAGCGCCAGCCCCTCCCCGATCCGCCGGGCCGCCTCGGGCCGGCCCAGCGCCAGGTCGGCACGGATACCGGCCAGCGGGTGCAGATTGGGTGGCGTCACCCACGGCACGTCCAGGGGCCGCAGCATCAGCCAGGCGACGAACGCGAGATGGACGACGAGGAGGACACCCCCCGCCGCGCGAACCCGGACCGCGGCGCTGTCACCGATGAAGCCTTGACGCTGCACGCCCCCCTAGACGCACCCCCACACACGATCGGTTCCCCACCCCCACGCCCCGGCGCAAGAGGCACCCGCCACACCCGCCCGGCCACCCCCACTGGACGCCAACCCACGAAACGGCCACCACCGCGCGACGGAACCGCCCACGCTCCACCGGCCACGGCCGCAAGCTCACCGCGGCCTCCGGGCCCTGCGCCCCTCGACCCCCGGCCCCGGGCGGCCCCGCGGTCCTCGGGTGGCCCTGCGGTCCTCGGGTGGCCCTGCGGTCCTCGGGTGGCCCTGCGGCCCCCGGCCTTCGGCGGCTGCCCCATGTCGTAGTACTCGACCCCCGGCCCCCGGCCCCCGGCTCCCGGCTCCCGGGCCCCGCGGCCTCGCCCCCGGCCCGCGGTCTCCGGCTCCCGGCCCGCGGTCTCCGGCTCCCGGGCCCTAGCCTCCCGGCTCCCGGGCCCTAGCCTCCCGGCCCTGGCTTCCCGCCCCCGGAGCCCACCTGGCCCCCGAGTCGCCCCAGCCCCGCGCACGCGGATCCCTCAGCCGCTCTTGACCTCGCCGGACGGCGGTTTCGTTTCGCCCGGGTGGGAGCGGACGTCGTCGGTGCAGTCGTAGCGGCGTAGGGGGGAGGGTGCGGGGCCGCCCAGGATGACCGAGCCGTCGCCCTCGGTCGCGGAGGAGTCGGAGAGGGTGCAGACCAACTGGGCCAGGGCGTACGACGTGAGCCCGGCCGGGGGTGTGCTCAGGCGCAGGGTGTCCTCGGGGTCCTTCGGGCCGGGCCCGGTCACGCCGATGCCGCCGGGCACGTACGTCAGGTAGCCCGCCGCCTTCTCCGCGGCCGACGGGGACGCGGCCAGCTGGTCCAGCAGACCCTGCGCCACGATGACCCGGCGCCGCGCGTCCGGCGTGCCCTCCGGGACCCGGACCGTGCGGTCGACCGTCACCAGGGAGGAGCCGCACAGCAGGAAAATCTGGACGGGCACCCCGTGCGCGGTCTGCGTGGACGTGTCGGGGCTCGCCAGCGAGCACGGCGTCCGCGAGGGCGCGCCACCGAAGTCGGTCGGCACCTCGGTGGCCCGGATCCCGCACCCGGTGAGCAGCGCGGCGAGGAGCGCGGCGAGGAGGGGCAGTGTCGGCAGGCGTCGTACGCTCATGCCCCTTCCCCCTCCGTGCCCCGGGCACCCCCGGTGTCCCCGGCGTCCGCGGCGCCCTCCTCCGTCAGCCGGGCCGCGTCCCTCGGCAGCCGCAGCGTGAACACCGCGCCGCCCTCGGGGGAGTTGGCCGCGGTGATCTCGCCGCCGTGGATGTGGGCGTTCTCCATCGCGATGGACAGGCCGAGGCCGCTGCCCTCGGAGCGCGGCCGGGAGGCGCTGGCCTTGTAGAAGCGGTCGAAGACGTGCGGCAGCACGTCCTCGGGGATGCCGGGCCCGTGGTCGCGTACGGCGATCACCAGGTCGTCCCCGTCGATGCGCACGGACACCCGGACCGGGGACCCGCCGTGCTTGAGCGCGTTGCCGATCAGGTTGGCGAGTATGACGTCGAGGCGGCGCGGGTCCAGCTGGGCGTGGATACCGCGCTCGGCGTCCAGTTCGACCGCGTCCAGCCAGGCGCGGGCATCGATGCAGGCGGTGATCTGGTCGGCGAGGTCGACGTCGTCCAGGACCAGCCGGGCCGTGCCCGCGTCGAAACGGGTGACCTCCATCAGGTTCTCGACGAGGTCGTTCAGCCGCCGGGTCTCGCTCACCACGAGCCGGACCGCGGGCTCGATCATCGGGTCGATGCCGCCGCTCTCGAACTCCAGCTCCTCCTCCAGCACCTCCGTCACGGCGGTGATGGCGGTCAGCGGCGTCCGCAGCTCGTGGCTCATGTCGGCGACGAACCTGCGGGACGCGTCGTCCCGTGCCGCCATGTCGGCGACCCGTTTCTCCAGCGCCTCGGCCGCGTTGTTGAACGTCCGCGACAAGTCGGCGAGTTCGTCGGTCCCGGAGACCCTGAGCCGGGTGTCCAGCTTGCCCTCGCCGAGCCGCCGCGCCGCGACACCCAGCCGGTGCACGGGCTTCAGTACGGTCGTGGCGGCGGCCTGCGCCAGCAGCGCGGAGCCGATCAGTGCCAGGCCCGTCGCGATCCCCAGCGACCAGGCCAGCGAGTTGAGGTCCTTCGCCTCCGGCTCCAGCGACTTCGCCATGTAGCCGGTCGGACCGCCCCCGATGACCTTCGTGCCGGCCACCAGGTAGGGCGTGCCGTGGTCGACGATCCGCTGCCAGTACAGGTGGTACGCCGACTTGTTGCCGTCGGACACCTCCTGCCGCTTGTTCACCGCCGTACGCAGCGACCTGGGCACGTCCTCCAGCGAGAACCCGTTCAGGGCGCCCGAGTTGCCGTAGACCGTCTTGCCGTTCGCGTCCTGCCCGACCAGCAGCACGCTGAAGCGCTGGCTGCTGCCCGCCATCTGGCCCGCCGCGCGCTGCAGTTCGTCCTGCGTGGGATGGGCCGGCAGCGCGCCCGCCCGGTTCTGCATCTCCTGCTGGAAGTCGCGCAGCACCGCGTCCTGGGCGCGGGTGAGGACCGCCTCCCGGTTCAGCCAGTAGGCGATGCCCGACGCCGACACCGCGGCGGTGAGCGCGACCAGCCCGAACACCACCACGAGACGCAGCCGGAGGCTGGTGAACCTGAGCCGCGACAGACTTCCCCTGCGCCCCGCGGCCCAGCCGCGCAGCCCCCCTTGCGTGTCGGTCACTGAGGCGCGTCCAGGCGGTAGCCGACACCACGGACCGTACGGATCAGGGTCGGGGACGACGGCACGTCCTCCACCTTGGCGCGCAGCCGCTGCACGCACGCGTCCACCAGGCGCGAGTCGCCCAGGTAGTCGTGCTCCCACACCAGCCGCAGCAGCTGCTGCCGGGACAGCGCCTGACCGGGCCGCCGGCTCAGCTCCAGCAGCAGCCGCAACTCGGTCGGCGTCAGCTGGAGGTCCTCGCCGTTCTTCGTGACGGTCATCGCCGACCGGTCGATGACCAGGCTGCCGAAGGTCGCCGAGTCCGTGGACTCGCGCTCCCCGCGCCGCAGCACGGCCCGGATCCGGGCGTCCAGCACGCGGCCCTGCACGGGCTTGACCACGTAGTCGTCGGCGCCGGACTCCAGCCCCACGACCACGTCGATGTCGTCGCTGCGCGCGGTCAGCAGAATGATCGGCAACTGGTCCGTGCGCCGGATGCGCCGGCACACCTCGAACCCGTCGATGCCGGGCAGCATCACGTCCAGCACGATCAGGTCCGGCCGCTGCTCACGCAGCAGCTTCAGACCGTCCTCGCCGCTGGCAGCGGTGGCCACGCGGTGTCCCTGGCGGGTCAGGGAGAGCTCCAGGGCCGTACGGATGGCGTCGTCGTCCTCGATCAGCAACAGGGAAGGCACGAGGCTCATTCTGGCCCATGAAGGGGGTGCCGTACGACCTGTGGGCCCGATACCGCGCGGACGGCGACCACCTGTGTGCCCCGTGTGATGACCATGTGACGAACCCCTGTGACAGGTCTGTGACAGTCGGCGGACACGGCGATGAAGTGCCCCGGGCAAGCTTTTCGGCACAAGGCAACACCGCAATACCGCAACACGGCGACACCGCACCACAGGCAAGACGAACTACCGGAAGTCCACGACGGGGGGCGCGAGATGAACACGCTGCACAGCACCAGCACCAGCGCAGTGATCACGCGTCTGCACGACGTGAACGGGGGACTGAACGGGGGCCGGGGTTCGGAGAAGTCCGGCGCAGTGAGCGGACGGGGGTGCGCTCGCGGCGCCGGGCGTCAGCACACCGGGTACATGACGGTGGTTGACGCGCACGAGGGGGGAACGCACGGGGGTTCCGCGTACAGGGAGGACTCGGGGGAGTGTCGTCGCTCGCTGTCGGAGGCGGAGTTCACCGCCTACGTCCAGGAGCGCCGCGCCTCCCTGTACGCCACCGCCTACCACCTGACCGGTGACCGCTTCGAGGCCGAGGACCTGCTGCAGAGCGCGCTGTTCTCGACGTACCGGGCGTGGGACCGGATCAGCGACAAGGCCGCCGTCGGCGGATACCTGCGTCGCACCATGACGAACCTGCACATCAGCGCGTGGCGCCGCCGCAAGCTGAACGAGTACCCGACCGAGGAGCTGCCGGAGACGCCCGGCGACACGGACGCGATGCGCGGCACCGAGCTGCGCGCGGTCCTGTGGCAGGCGCTGGCACGGCTGCCCGAGCTCCAGCGCACCATGCTGGTCCTTCGCTACTACGAGGGCCGCACGGACCCGGAGATCGCGGACATCCTCGGCATCAGCGTCGGCACGGTGAAGTCCAGCATCTGGCGGTCGCTCCGCCGGCTGCGCGAGGACGAGGTCCTCAGCTTCGGCCGTGACGAGGAGAGCGCCTTCGGCGAACTGGTCGCCTGAGGTCAGGGGGGAGCACCGGGGGGAACGGGGTCACGGGGGACCACGGGGGAGCCACTGGGGGGTGGATCCCACGAGGATCGGGGCTCACGGGGGAGAAAAGGGAGCGGGACCGGAAGGCCGAAGGCCGATCCGGTCCCGTTTTCCTTGCGGTCGTTCTTTGCGTCACGCCGCCGTCTGGCGCTGCCGCACCTGCCGGCCCGCGGCCGCCGCCAGCCGGCCGAGGGCCTCCTCGCGCCCGCAGGGATGCGCGCCCAGCGACACCTGGCGGGCCACGATCGACCGCTCGGCACGCATCAGCCGCCAGCCGCGGCGCAGCAGGAACGGCACCGACTTGCGGCCCTCCTTCAGATCGCGCAGGAAGCGCCGCCGGAAGGTGGTGACCGGGCCGCGGGACAGGCACAGCGCGTCCGCGAGGACCCCCCGCTCCCGGCAGCGTTCGACGATCTCCGCCGCGAAGATGCCCTCCGCGATGAACAGCGGGGTGCGTCCGATGTGCAGGGCCTCCTCGCCGGTGCGGGCGCTCAGCGAGAGGTCGTACACCGGTACGGGCGTGGAGCCGGTGGCGCACAGCCGGGCGATGGCGTCGACGGCCACGTCCGCGTCCCAGGAAAGCGGGTGGTCCCAGTCGATGTCCGAACTGCTGTCCACCAGGGGCAGGGTCGGGTCGTCGCCCTCCTTGTAGAAGTCGTCGAGGCGCAGCACGGGCAGCCCGGAGCGGGCGGCGACGAGGGACTTGCCCGAGCCCGAGGGGCCGCAGAGCAGCACGACGCGGGCGGGAGACGGCGGAAGAGGGCTCACGGAACACCAGTTTGACGCATGGGGGCGCCGCTGCCGACCCCGCGGGTCGGCTTTGGTGTGCGCGTCACACCTCAACTACCCTACGTGTCGACCGTATTACCCTGCGCACCAGAAGGCGGCACCAGCGATGGCCCGACACACTTCGTCCCAGCATCCGGTCGCACAGCGCGCCCTGATCGCCCTGGCGACCGCCGGCGCGGCCCTGGGGGCGGGCGCGGCCACGGCCCACGCGGACTCGGGCGCCGCCGAGCTCGTGAACGTGCCCTGGCGCCCGACCTCGCTCGGCAACATCAACCCGGAGGCCGGTCTCGCGAGCCTGACCGGCACGGCCGGCTACGTCACCGGCCCGGTGGCCGGCCTCAAGCCCAACCCGCTGGCGGGCACGGGCGTCGACCCCCTCGACAACGGCGTCGGCACCCAGCTCGCCGACTTCAAGCCGGTCGGCTCCCGGATGGTGACGGCACCCGTCGCCGAGGCGGAGTCGGTGGGCGAGATCCCCGTGGTGAGCGGCGTGACGCAGCTGCTGGGCGGCTGAGCACGCGAGCAGCGGCGGGCCGCGTTCCCCTTGACGGGGGGCGCGGCCCTTTCCGTGCGCTGACGCAGTGGTCGTGCGTACCAGCGGCTATGACTCGGGCTCCGGCTCTGGCTGGGCGGGGTCGACCACCACACAGCAGCGGCCGGGACGGGGGGCCAGGACCGCGCGGGCGGGAGGCTGGCCGCCCGCTTCGAGCATGCCGCGCACCAGGTGCAGGTTGAGCCAGCAGACCAGTTCGGTGTGCTCGCGGGCGAGCCGGTGGAAGGGGCAGTTGCGCAGGTCGATGGTGCCGTCGTCGGTGGGTGAGGGTTCGTAGCCGCACGCGGTCAGCGCGGCCGTCAGGTCCGGGCCGCCCGCCGCCCGCCCGGTCGCGCGCGCGGCCTCGGCCACCGCCTCCCGCGCGGTGCCGGACCGGTCGGCGGCCATCGCCCCGGCCAGCACCTCGGCCAGCAGGCCGTAGTCGCGCGGGGGCGCGCTGACGGTCAGCTCGCGCTCCGCGCGCGCGTAGCGCTTGGCGGGCCGGCCCGCGCCCGGTCCGCCCCGGCCGGCGGCGCGGGCGTAACTGATGTCCAGCAGTCCGGCGTCGGCCAGCTTGTCCAGGTGGTAGGCGGCCAGTGTGCGGCTGATGCCCGCCGCTCTCGCGGCGTCCTCCCGGTCCACGGGGTCGTCACAGCTGCCGACGTACTCGTACAGCCGCCGCCGCACCGCGTCCTCCAGGCTGCTCAGCTCGCTGATCGCATCCCTGTCACGGCCCTCGCTCGTACCCACGCGTCAACTGTAACACCAATGAGATTTGACAAATGGGAGCGGGTGTGACCAATCTCTAAAAACAAAAGAAGTTGCCGATACATTCGGCCCGTCGACACAAGGAGGCCGTCATGGCTGCTCCTGCTGTGCCCGTGGACCCCCCGAGCGCGCGCTCCGGGGAAGAGATCCTGCGCCGAGCCCGCCGCGAACCGGCCTACGGCGCCTTCTGGCTGATGCGCATCGGGTACGCGGTGCTGCCGATCTGGATGGGCGCGGACAAGTTCGCCAACGCCCTCACCGACTGGCCGCACTACCTCGCGCCCTGGATCGTCGACCTGCTGCCCTTCTCCGCGCAGACCGCCATGTACGTCGTCGGCGCGATCGAGATCGTCGCGGGCATCGCCGTGGCCATCAAGCCGCGCTACGCGGCGTACGTCGTCGCCCTCTGGCTCACCGGCATCATCGTCAACCTGCTGACCTACTCCGGGTTCTACGACGTGGCGCTCCGCGACTTCGGCCTGCTCCTCGGCGCGCTCACCCTGGCCCGGCTCGCCGTCGTCTACGACACCGCCTGGCACGGACGCCGCGGCGGCACCGGCGCGGGGGTGGGCGAGTGAACGCCACGGCCGTGCTGCAGGTGGTGCAGGAGTCGACCGGCCCCGACCTGGAGGCCGCCGAACAGGCGGCCCGGGAGTTCCTGCGGGCCCTCGGGGTCCTGGACGACACCGAGGGGACGCGGGACACACCGGGCCGGATGGCCCGCGGTTACGCCGAACTGCTGACCGCGCGCCCGTTCCGGATGACCACCTTCCCCAACGAGGAGGGCTACGACGAACTCGTCCTGGCCCGGGACATCCCCGTCCGGTCGGTCTGCCAGCACCACATGCTGCCCTTCGTCGGCGTGGCCCACGTCGGCTATCTGCCCGGCGCCCGGATCCTCGGCCTCTCGAAGCTGGCGCGGGTCGTGGAGCACTTCGCCTGCCGGCCCCAGGTCCAGGAGCGGCTGACCAAACAGACCGCGGACTGGCTCGCCGACCACCTCCAGCCCAAGGGGGTCGGAGTGGTCATCGAGGCCGAACACACCTGCATGACCCTGCGCGGGGTGCAGGCCACCGGATCGAGGACCGTCACCTCCACCCTGCTCGGCACCCTGCGGAACAACCCGGCCTCCCGGCACGAGTTCCTGGCCCTCACCGGCGTGCACCGATAGCAGCGCCCCGCATCCTTCGTACAGGAGACGTCATGAGCACACCGCACCGCGTGGTGATCGTCGGAGCGGGACTGGCCGGCGCGTCGGCGGCCGCCGCACTGCGCGAACAGGGCTTCACCGGCGAAGTGACGCTGTTCGGCCGGGAAGCCCACCACCCCTACGAACTCCCGCCGCTGTCCAAGGGCATCCTGCTCGGCGAGCGCGACGAACCCGACTGGGTCCGCGCAGACGGCTACTACCGCGACCACGCGATCGACCTGCGCCGCGGCTCCGCCATCACCGCACTGCGCCCGGCCGAGCACACCGTCGTGGACGCCGACGGCACGGAACACCCCTACGACCGCCTCCTCCTGGCCACCGGCTCCCGCCCCCGCACCCTGCCGGGCCTCGCCGGCCCCGGGGTCCACCTCCTGCGCACCCTGGACGACGCCCTGGCCCTGCGCACCGAACTGACCCCCGACGCCCGTGTGGTCATCATCGGCGCAGGGTGGATCGGCTGCGAGGCCGCCGCCGCGGCCCGCACCCGCGGGGCGCAGGTGACCCTGGCCGACCCCGGCCGGACGCCCCTGCGCCGGGTCCTGGGCGACGAGATCGGCGACGTGTTCCGCACCCTCCACACGGACCACGGCGTCACCTTCCACCTCGGCGCGGCCGTCACGGGAGCGGACACCGGGGTGGTGCGTCTGACCAACGGAAGGGAACTGCCCGCCGACGTCGTGATCGCCGGAGTCGGCGCCGTACCCCGCACCGAACTGGCCGAAGCGGCCGGCCTGACCCTCGCGGCGGGCGGCGTGGCCGTCGACGCCACGCTGCGCACCTCCGCCCCGGACGTCTACGCCGTCGGGGACATCGCCGCCCACGACCACCCCCGCTACGACGGCCGCGTCCGCGTAGACCACTGGGCCAACGCCAAGAACCAGGGCGCCCACGTCGCCGCCAACCTCCTCGGCGCCGACGCCCCCTACACCGCCGACCCCTACTTCTTCTCCGACCAGTACGACCTCGGCTGCGAGTACCGCGGCCTCGCCGACCCCGACCACGACGAACTCGTCCTCCGGGGCGACCCCACCACCCGCGAGTTCCTCGCCTTCTGGCTCCGCGACGGCCACATCACCGCCGCCCTGAACGTCAACTCCTGGGACCACGGCGACACCCTCCGCGAACTGGTGGCCACCCGGGCCCGGGTCACGCCCCGCCAACTCGCCGAGGACGCTCTGGAGACCCTGGCCACCGCAGAAGCACCGCGCACGACCTGAGCGAACCAATCCCGAAGCTTCGATGAGATCAAGCAGGACGGTGACCCGGAACGCCTGCCCAATGAGTGCCACGGCTTCAACTGCAACACGCTGGTGTTCATCGCGCACTTCGACGCGGTGGTCAGCTACTACCTGTGCCTCAACCCGGACGTTCCAGCCACTGAATCCGGGTGCCCGGCCGAGGACACGGTCTTCATCAAGACGGTGACGGTCAAGGGTCTGAGCAAGAAGGTCAAGGTATCCGCCCTGGACGTGACGTTCGACGTCTGGAAAGGCATCGCCAAGTCGATCGAGGGGGACTTCACCGGCTGCTACCACAAGGTCACCGGTGACGGCGACGGCAGCCTCAGCGACTGCGCCTGGGCTGCCACCTGGCTGCCGCTCGGCGGCCCGCTCGGGAAGATCACCGAGGCGATCCGAAGCGTGGACGCCGCGATGCGGTCAGGGAAGGGGGTGGAAGACGCCCTGAAGGCCCTGAAGGCGCTGGACGTGGACGCGAAGACGCTGGCCGAAATCGAGCGGCAGGCGAAGGTCTACGAGGAGGCGCGGACCGCCTGCTCGGTCAACAGCTTCCCCGGCTCGACCGAGGTGCTTCTGGCGAACGGCGGCCACAAGGCACTCCGTGATGTCCGTGTCGGCGACCTGCTGCTGGCCACCGATCCGGCCACGGGCCGCGCTCAGGGAGAGCCGGTCACGCGCACCTTCCACCACGTCACCGAAGACCTGGTCGATGTCGCTCTCACCGACGGCGGGCACCTGACCAGCACCCCGGGTCACCGGTTCTTCGTCATCGGGCGTGGTTGGATCCTGGTGTCCGATCTGCGGCGCGGTGACGGTCTGCGCAGCCCGGACGGAGCTGTCCGTACGGTGGCCGCGTTGCTCGACCGGGAACAGTTGCGGCCCCGGGCGGTGTACGACCTGACAGTGTCGGGCCTGCACACCTTCTACGCGGTGGCCGGCGCAAGTCCGGTATTGGTCCACAACTGCGATGACCTTGTGGCTGACGCACAGAGGTTTCCCGGTCTGGCGCATTCCCTCGATGAGCACACCGCTGGATATGTCAGCCGGGCACGGGCCGTGGAGCTGGCTACAGGTAAGTCGTCGCTCAAGAACGGTGTTTTCGTCGATCTCCAGACGGCTCAGCAAGTCGTGGACTATGCACTGGCGGGCAAGGCTCAAGAGATCGCCAACTGGTTGCGCGGCAACCAGCAGCAGAAGGTCCTGACGGGATCCTTCGGAGCGAAGAATTCCCTCGGGTACGTGGCGCACGCGGATGGAACCTTCACTGACGCAGGCAATGCTTACCGAATCATCCTCAAGCGGGCGCCAGGACATAGATTCGGCTACTACGTGTACACCGCGTTCCCAGTCTAGGAGGTGAGCGGCAAATGAAACGGTTCGATGACAGCGACTTCGGCCTCACATGGCTGATGGCTATGTTTCATCAGGACTGGTCACACAACGGAGCCACCGGTGAGGAGGCGGCCAGGTATCACCTGGTCCCGGACCTCGAACCTGAAGCGGTCTTGGCCATCCGCCAGGATGCGCAGAGTCTCCTGGACAACCTCGATGCGGCAGAGATCGAAGCAGTGTGGCAGGCAGGAACCTGTCCGGAGGGCAAGTTCTTCAACCCAAGGTGGGGCTTCACGACGGGCCCCGTATGGATGGAGACCCTCATCCAGCTGTGCGATGCATGGCTGGCCGTGAAACCGGACGTCCGACCGCTCACCGGAGAGAGTGCGGCGGACGGCGCGGACATGGCGGACGCTGTTCTGGCCGAGATCGATCGCACTCGGTTCTTGCCGGACGTCACCAGACATGCGCTGGCCGAGTGCGTCCGCCGCTGTAGCCCCGACCTCGCGTTCAGGCTATTGCTTAGGGCGATCTCGGAGGTTGGGCTACTGTCCGGTGCCTCGCTCGATCCGGATCAATACGCGAGGCTGGAGTCCATCGGCTCGGCGCTTCAGTACGGCGAGTTTGTCGTGGACAACGTCAAGTACCTCGTCGAGGACGAATGAGGGGTACGGAGGCGGGCTGAGTGTCTCGCCGGCCGCCTTGTTCCGAACGGGTCCTGGAACGACTTCCAGGACCCGTTCTTGTCGTACGGCTTACAGGGTGCCGTTCGTGACACCGGTGATGAACGGATGCCAGGCCGCGGAGGTCAGCAGGACGACCGGGCCGGTCGGGTTCTTGCTGTCGCGGACGGGGATCGTGCCGGGGAGGTCGTCGGAGATCTCGATGCACTCGGCCCCCTCCTGGCCTCCGCTGTAGGAGGATTTGCGCCAGCGGGCGGTGCTCAGGTCCTGGGTGACTCGCATGGCTCGTATGTCTCCATCGCTGCTTCGATCAACGCCGCCGACTCATGTGGAGAGAGGGCGCAGGCCTTCATCCGATCGTACTCTCGCATACAGCGGCGGACGGTCTCCTGGTCGTCGTAGATCTCCCCGTTCCAGGGCCCTTCGTGGTACACGGTCGTGGAGTTGTCCGGGAGCGTGAGCATGATGAGGGTGCCGTTCATCAAGGCGCAGGCACCCAACTGGAACGGAGCCACCTGGATCGTCGTGTGGCGCCCGTACACCAGGGGCAGGAGCGAGGTGAGTTGTTCACGCATCACCGCCGGCCCACCCACGGCCTGCCGCAGGGTCGCCTCGCCGAGGATCCACCAGAAGTCCGGTGGGCAGTCGCGTCGCAGGATCTCCTGACGGCCCAGACGGGCCGCTACCAGGCCGTCGATCTCCTGCGGGGTCCTTCCTGGATCGGCTCGCAGAAACAACTCCCGCATATACGCCTTCGTTTGCAGCAGTCCCGGGATGAGGCTCGCCCCGAACGCCTGGATCCGCGCCGCCCGTACCTCCAACTCCAGGCAATGATCGAACCGACGCGCCGTGTGCTCCCTCTTCACCGCCCCCCACAGCCCCTGGAACAACTCGCCCGTGCCGAAGGCCACGTCCAGCTTCTCCGAGATCGGGGGGAGGGGGAGCCGTTCGCCCGTCTCCACCCCGTGCAGGTGCGTCTTGCTGTAGTTGACGATGTCCGAGAGGCGGTCCAGGGAGAGGCCGGCGAGTTGGCGTTGGCGGTGGAGTTCGACGCCGTAGAGCTCGCGGGCCGAGCGGGCGGGGTTGAGGTCGCGGGCGGGCTGGGTCATGGGGTCCCCCTGGTCGTTCCGCGTCCCTGAGGGGACGTCATCTCCGGGCCACGGTAGTCGCGTTCAGTGACAGTTTGGATGCGAAACGTGAAAGGGGGCAGGTGGGAGCCGTTCCGGATGTGGGTGCGGAACGGCTTCACCCTGGTCTGCCTGGCGGTGGGCCGTGACGCTGAATGGCGAGAAGCAGACACCGCCGCCGAGGAGGCACCGTTGAGCCGCTCCACCAGCCCCCGTCCCCTTCCCGTCGGGCTGCCCGCCTACGACACCCGGCGTGACCGGCGCGGGATCGTCATGGACCACCTCGACGGGTACGTGTGGCTGCGGCCGCCCGCCGGAGGTGTCGAGTGGACGGCGTTGCCCGGTGACGTCGAGCCGGAGGGCGGGGAGGGGGCGGCGGTTCGGGCGCGGGTCGCCGAGGCCAACGCGCGCAGTCGAGGTGAGGTGCTCTGACGAAGAGAGCCGCGCTTCCCCTGGACGGAGGGGAAGCGCGGCTCTCGTCTGTGTGGCGGCTTGCCGCCCGGAGACTGGAAGGCGAGGGTCAGTAGGCGGAGCCTGACGCGCCCAGGGAACCCGTGGGGTGCCAGACCGTCTTCGTTTCCAGGAAGGCCGTCATGCGGTCGATGCCGGGGGTCGCCGACCAGTCGTCCACAGGCTGTGGACGCAGGACGCGCTTGAGGTTGTCGGCCGAGGCGATCTCCAGCTCCTTGGCCAGCACCTCGTCCGCGCCCGCGAGGTCGATCGCGTTGACGTCCTGGTGGGCGGCCAGCGGGATCGCGATCTCCGCCGTACGGCCGGACAGGACGTTGACCACGCCGCCCGGGACGTCGGACGTGGCCAGGACCTCGCCGAGGGAGAGAGCGGGGAGCGGGGACTTCTCGGAGGCGATGACGATCGCCGTGTTGCCGGTGGCGATCACGGGGGCGAGGACCGAGACCAGGCCCAGGAAGGAGGACTCCTGGGGGGCCAGGACGGCCACGACACCCGTCGGCTCCGGGGAGGAGAGGTTGAAGTACGGGCCCGCGACCGGGTTGCCGCCGCCCACCACCTGGGCGATCTTGTCGGTCCAGCCGGCGTACCAGACCCAGCGGTCGACGGTGGCGTCCACCAGGGCGGCAGCCTTGGACTTGGACAGGCCCTGGGCGTCGGCGACCTCGCGGGTGAACTGCTCGCGGCGGCCCTCCAGCATCTCGGCGACACGGTAGAGGACCTGGCCCCTGTTGTACGCCGTCGCGCCCGACCAGCCGCCGAACGCCTTGCGGGCGGCCACGACCGCGTCCCGGGCGTCCTTGCGGGAGGAGAGCGGCGCGTTGGCCAGCCACTTGCCCTTTGCGTCGGTCACCTCGTACACCCGGCCGCTCTCGGAACGCGGGAACTTCCCGCCGACGTACAGCTTGTAGGTCTTGAGGACGGACAGTCGTCCCGCGGCGGAGCCGCTGATTGATTCAGTGGACATCGAGGTACGCCTCCAGACCGTGGCGGCCGCCCTCGCGGCCGAAGCCCGACTCCTTGTAGCCGCCGAACGGCGAGGTCGGGTCGAACTTGTTGAACGTGTTGGACCAGACGACGCCGGCGCGCAGCTTGTTCGCGACGGCGAGGATCCGCGAGCCCTTCTCGGTCCAGATGCCCGCCGACAGTCCGTACGGGGTGTTGTTGGCCTTGGCGACGGCCTCGTCGGGGGTGCGGAAGGTCAGCACCGACAGCACCGGGCCGAAGATCTCGTCGCGGGCGATGGTGTGCGCCTGGGTGACGTTCGTGAAGAGGGTGGGAGCGAACCAGTAGCCTGAGGAGGGCAGTTCGCAGGCGGGAGACCAGCGTTCGGCGCCCTCCGACTCGCCCCGCTCCACGAGCGAGGTGATCCGGGTCAGCTGCTCCTCGGAGTTGATCGCGCCGATGTCGGTGTTCTTGTCCAGCGGGTCGCCGAGGCGCAGCGTGGACAGGCGGCGCTTCAGGGAGTCCAGCAGCTCGTCCTGGATCGACTCCTGGACCAGGAGTCGGGAGCCCGCGCAGCAGACCTGGCCCTGGTTGAAGAAGATGCCGTTCACGATGCCCTCGACGGCCTGGTCGATCGGGGCGTCGTCGAAGACGATGTTGGCGCCCTTGCCGCCCAGTTCGAGGGTGAGCTTCTTCCGGGTGCCCGCCACCGTGCGGGCGATCTCCTTGCCGACGGCCGTGGAGCCGGTGAAGGCGACCTTGTTCACGTCCGGGTGCGCGACGAGCGCGGCGCCCGCGTCGCCGTAGCCGGGCAGGATGTTGACGACACCCTTGGGCAGGCCCGCCTGGCGGCAGACGTCCGCGAAGAACAGGGCGGACAGCGGGGTCGTCTCGGCGGGCTTGAGGACCACCGTGTTGCCCGTCGCCAGCGCCGGGGCGATCTTCCACGCCAGCATGAGCAGCGGGAAGTTCCACGGGATGACCTGGCCGGCCACGCCGAGGGGGCGCGGGTCCGGGCCGAGGCCGGCGTGGCCGAGCTTGTCCGCCCAGCCGGCGTAGTAGAAGAAGTGGGCGGCGACCAGGGGGAGGTCCGCGTCCCGCGTCTCCTTGATCGGCTTGCCGTTGTCCAGCGTCTCCAGGACCGCCAGCTCACGGCTGCGCTCCTGGATGATCCGGGCGATGCGGAACAGGTACTTGGCGCGCTCGGAGCCGGGCAGCGCGGACCACTTCTCGAAGGCCTTGCGGGCCGCCTTCACGGCCCGGTCGACGTCCTCGGCGTCGGCCTGCGCGACCTCCGACAGCACCTCCTCCGTGCTGGGGGAGACGGTCTTGAAGACCTTGCCGCCGGCCGCCTCCACGAACTCGCCGTCGATGAACAGGCCGTAGGAGGGGGCGATGTCGACGATCGAGCGGGACTCGGGCGCCGGTGCGTACTCGAACGCGGATGAAGGTACGGATGCGGGTGCCATGGTGATCAGTCCACCGTCACGTAGTCGGGGCCGGAGTAGCGGCCGGTGGCCAGCTTCTGACGCTGCATCAGCAGGTCGTTCAGGAGCGAGGAGGCGCCGAAGCGGAACCAGTGGTTGTCCAGCCAGTCCCCGCCGGCGGTCTCGTTGACCAGGACCAGGAACTTGACGGCGTCCTTGGAGGTGCGGATGCCGCCGGCGGGCTTCACGCCCACCTGGACGCCGGTCTGGGCGCGGAAGTCCCGCACGGCCTCCAGCATCAGGAGCGTGTTGGCGGGAGTCGCGTTGACGGCGACCTTGCCGGTGGACGTCTTGATGAAGTCCGCCCCGGCCAGCATGCCGAGCCAGGACGCGCGGCGGATGTTGTCGTACGTCGACAGCTCGCCGGTCTCGAAGATGACCTTCAGGCGGGCGCTCGCCCCGCAGGCCTCCTTCACGGCGACGATCTCGTCGTACACCTTCATGTACCGGCCGGAGAGGAACGCGCCCCGGTCGATGACCATGTCGACCTCGTCGGCGCCCGCGGCGACGGCGTCGCGCACGTCGGCCAGCTTCACGTCGAGGGCGGCACGGCCGGCCGGGAACGCGGTGGCGACCGAGGCGACCTTGACGCCCGAGCCGGCGACGGCCTCCTTGGCGACGGCCACCATGTCGGGATAGACGCAGACCGCGGCCGTCGCCGGTGCCGTACGGTCCGTCGGGTCGGGGCGGACCGCCTTGGCGCCGAGCGCCCGGACCTTGCCCGGGGTGTCCGCGCCTTCCAGCGTCGTCAGGTCGACCATCGAGATGGCGAGGTCGATGGCGTACGCCTTCGCGGTGGTCTTGATGGATCGGGTGCCGAGGGACGCTGCGCGCGCCTCCAGGCCGACCGCGTCGACGCCGGGCAGCCCGTGGAGGAAGCGGCGCAGCGTGCTGTCGGACGCGGTGACGTCAGCAAGTGCGTGGGGTGCGGTGGTGGGCATGGTCACCAGACGAGCATATCTACGCGCGTAGCGGATGTATAGCCCCGGGGACTGGTTCGGGCCGCTTTGCCGCTCATCCTCCGGCCGGAGATCACGGATGAGCGGCGGATACGGGGCTCGGCGGAACGTTGTCGGTGGCGTCGGGCACAATCGGGACCATGACGACCCCGGACCACCCGACCCCCACGCCACAGCCTCCGGTGCCCGCGGCCAAGGACCGGATCTACCGCTCGCCCATGGCCCTGGTGGCGGGCGTGCTGCTGCTCGTGATCGTCGGCTGGCTCGGCTTCGACGCGCTGTTCCGCGGCCACGGCCGGACGCAGTGGCTGGCGCTCGCCGGGATGATCCTGCTCTTCCCGCTGGTCATCGCCTTCACCCTGCGCCCGGCGGTCTTCGCCGGTGACGACCGGCTGCGGATCCGCAACCCGTTCCGGGTGATCAGCGTGCCCTGGGGCGAGATCGCCACCCTGCGATCGAGCTTCTCCAACGAGGTCGTCGCGAAGTCCGGCACCAAGTACCAGCTCTGGGCCATCCCGGTCTCGCTGCGCGCCCGCAAGAAGGTCGAGCGGCGCCAGGCCCGCGCGGCGTCGGACGCGGCCCGTGGCGGCCGGTCCCAGCGGGTCAGACCCGTCGGCATGAACCTCGGCGGCATCGGAGGGCTCGGCGGCTTCGGCGGCGGCGCCGACGCGGACGCCGGCAGCCCGGCCCGCGCCGACATGGACCAGGCCATGGCCGACCTCCGCGAGATCCACGAGCGCCGCGGGGAGGCGGAGGCGGCCCAGGGCGAGATCAGCGTGCGCTGGGCTTACGAGGTGGCGGGGCCCGCGCTGGCCGGAGCGGTGGTGCTGGCGATTCTGCTGGCCAGGGGCTGAGGGCGCGGCTGCGGCTTCGGTTGCGGCGCCGCTTCGGTTGTGTGTCGGCCGCCGGCCCGTTGCGGCTGGTCGCGCAGTTCCCCGCGCCCCTTTGGGGCGCGTGCCGGCCGCCGTGTACGGGCGGTGGGTTCGCCGGGGCCTCTTTGGGGTGCGTGCCGGCCGCCGTGCGTGAGCGGTGGGTTCCCCGCGTGTCAGACCGGCCGGGGCTAGAGTGCGCCCTTCGGTGAGCGCGGAGGGGGAGCGGCGTGGCGGGCGGCGGTGCGGAGGTCGGAGTCGTCGAGGGGGCGGGGGCGGTACGCGGTGGGCCCTTGCGGAACGCCGGGTTCCGGCGGTTCGTCGGGGCCAATCTGATCTCGGCCACCGGTTCCGCCATGGCTCCGCTCGCGCTGGCCTACTCCGTCATCGACGCGGGCGGCGGGGCCGGTTCGCTGGGGCTCGTGCTGGCCACGAACACCGTGCCGACGATCGTGTTCCTGTTGGCCGGCGGTCTGCTGGCGGACCGGCTCTCCCGTAGCCGGATGCTGTTCCTCGGCAATCTCCTGGCGGCCCTCGCGCAGGGCGCCCTCGCGGTCACCGTCGCCGCCGGGCACGCGACCACGGCGTCGATCGCCGTCTGCGGCTTCCTCTCGGGGACGGCCACGTCCCTGACCGTGCCGGCCGCACAGGGGGCCGTCGCCCAGATCGTGCCCGCCGAGCAGCTCCAGCGGGCCAACGCGCTGCTGCGGCTGCCCGGCAACGCCGTGAAGGTGCTGGGGCCGGTCGCCGGGGGCGTGGTGGTCGCCGCAAGTGGTCCGGCCTGGGCGCTGGCGTGGGACGCGCTCACGTTCGCCGTCGCGGCCGTACTGCTGCTCGGGCTGCGGCTGGCCGCGCCGGTCGCCGTCGGCGGCGTGGCTGCGGATCTGCGGGCCGGGTGGACCGGGTTCTGGTCGCGCACCTGGCTGTGGACCTACACGGCCGCCGGGACCGTTCTCGTCGCCGCGTGGCTGGCCGGGTTCCAGCTCCTCGGGCCGCTCGTCGCCGCCCGGGAGTACGCCGGGGCGCGGGACTGGGGGCTGATCCAGGCCGGTTTCGCCGCCGGGCTGCTGGCCGGGACGCTGGTGTGCCTGCGCTGGAAGCCGTACCGGCTGCTCACCGTCGCGGTCGTGACGAGCGGGGGGCTCGCGCTGCCGCTGGCCACCATGGGGGCCGGGCTGCCCCTGGCCGTCGTGCTGGTGGCCGCCCTGCTCGCCGGGATCGGGCTCGACATCGCGATCGTCGCCTGGACGACCGCGTTCCAGCAGCACGTCCCGCAGCACGAGCAGGGGCGCATGAGCGCGTTCAACGGCGTGGGCGAGCGGCTCGCCATCCCCCTCGGCTACCTGGTCACCGCGCTCGCCGCGCACAGCTGGGCCGACGAGACCGTGCTGCTGGCCTGCGCCGGACTCGTCGCGGCGGCCGTGGTCCTCAACCTGTGCGTGCCGGACGTGTACCGCGTCAACCGGCTGGAACAGCAGGCGGGTTGACGCGGTACACCGATCCGTCTCAGATGCCGGCCGCCGCCGACAGGTCGCGCTTGACCGCGTCGAGCAGTTCGGTGGCCCGGGCGCGGGCGGCCGGGAGAGCGTCGTGGTCGCCGACCGGGACGACGACCTCCAGGTAGCACTTCAGCTTGGGCTCGGTGCCGCTGGGGCGGACGACGACGCGGGCGCCGTCGAGGGTGTAGCGCAGGCCGTCGGTGGGCGGCAGGGTGTCCGTGCCCCGGGTCAGGTCCTCGGCCCGGGTGATGGCCAGGCCCGCCAGCTCGGTCGGCGGGTGCTCGCGCAGCCGGCGCATGGCGTCCGCGATCACGGAGAGGTCCTCGACGCGGACCGAGAGCTGGTCGGTGGCGTGCAGTCCGTGCTCCACGGCCAGGTCGTCCAGCAGGTCCAGGAGGGTGCGGCCCTCCTCCTTGAGCACCGACGCCAGCTCGGTGATCAGCAGCGCGGCGGTGATGCCGTCCTTGTCGCGCACGCCCTCCGGGTCGACGCAGTAGCCGAGGGCCTCCTCGTAGCCGTAGCGCAGGCCGTCGACGCGGGCGATCCACTTGAAGCCGGTCAGGGTCTCCTCGTACGGCAGGCCCGCCTTCCCGGCGATACGGCCGAGGAGGGAGGAGGAGACGATCGACTCCGCGAAGGTGCCGGTGGCCCCGCCGCGGACCAGGTGGGCGGCGAGCAGGGCGCCGACCTCGTCGCCGCGCAGCATCCGCCAGTCGCCGCCGTCCTTGACGGCCACGGCGCAGCGGTCGGCGTCCGGGTCGTTGGCGACGACCAGATCCGGGCCGGTGGCGTGGGCGGCGGCGAACGCGAGGTCCATCGCGCCCGGCTCCTCCGGGTTGGGGAAGGAGACCGTCGGGAAGTCCGGGTCCGGCTCGGCCTGCTCGGCGACCAGTACCGGCTCGGGGAAGCCCGCGCGGGCGAACGCGGCGAGGAGGGTGTCCTTGCCTACGCCGTGCATGGCCGTGTAGACGGTGCGGGCGGTGCGCGGGGAGCCGGGGGTCAGTACGGCGTCCGTACGGGCCAGGTAGGCGTCCAGGACCGCGTCGTCCAGGGTGTCCCAGCCGGCGTCGGGGCGGGGTACGTCGTGCAGCGAGGCGATCGCGTCGATCTCGGCGGCGATGCCCGTGTCGGCGGGCGGCACGATCTGGGAGCCGTCGCCGAGGTACACCTTGTAGCCGTTGTCGCGGGGCGGGTTGTGGCTGGCGGTGACCTCCACGCCCGCGACCGCGCCGAGGTGCCTTATGGCGAACGCGAGGACAGGGGTGGGCAGCGGGCGGGGCAGTACGGCGGCACGCAGGCCGGCGCCGGTCATCACGGCGGCGGTGTCGCGGGCGAAGTCGGCGGACTTGTGGCGGGCGTCGTAGCCGATGACGACGAGACCGGCGTCGTCGCCCCCGTGCGGGGTGCCGTTCTTCTTCAGGTACGCGGCGAGGCCGGCGGCGGCGCGGATGACGACGGTGCGGTTCATGCGCATCGGGCCGGCGCCGAGTTCGCCGCGCAGGCCCGCGGTGCCGAACTGCAGGGTTCCGCCGAAGCGGGCCGACAGTTCCTTGGTGTCGCCGGCGTCGATCAGCCGGGCCAGTTCGTCGCGGGTCTCCTGGTCGGGGTCCTCGGCGAGCCAGGATTTGGCCCGGGCGATGAGATCGTCGTGCACGTCGTGGTCAACCTCTCCGTGTTTGCGTGGTCCACCGGGGGCTCCGCCCCCGGTCCCCCCTTTTCCCACTTGCCCACCCGACTCGGTCGGTCGAGGGGTGAACGCCCGGGAGCCCCGTCTCCGGCGCGGCGCTCAGCCAGGTGCCCGGCGCCGCGGCCCGCGGTGGGCCGGTCCGTGGCTCCCGCGCCTGCCGACAGCCCGCCCGGCACCGCGCCCCGCCGGGCCGGCCGCCGCTTACAGCTTGCCCAGTACCTCGGTCAGCAGGGCGCCCATGCGGGCCGCCGAGTCGCGGCCGGCCTGGAGGACCTCCTCGTGGTTGAGGGGCTCGCCCGTCATGCCGGCGGCGAGGTTGGTGACGAGGGAGATGCCCAGCACCTCGGCGCCCGCCTCGCGCGCGGCGATGGCCTCCAGGACCGTCGACATGCCGACCAGGTCCGCGCCGATCACGCGGGCCATGCGGATCTCGGCCGGGGTCTCGTAGTGCGGGCCGGGGAACTGCGCGTAGACGCCCTCCTCCAGGGAAGGGTCGATCTCCTTGCACAGGGCGCGCAGCCGCGGCGAGTACAGGTCGGTGAGGTCGACGAAGTTGGCGCCGACGATCGGGGAGGTCGCCGTGAGGTTGAGGTGGTCGCTGATCAGGACCGGCTGGCCGGGGCGCATGCCCGCGCGCAGACCGCCGCAGCCGTTCGTGAGCACGATGGTCTTGCAGCCGGCGGCGACGGCCGTACGGACGCCGTGCGCGACGGCGGCCACGCCACGGCCCTCGTAGTAGTGCGTGCGGCCCAGGAAGACCAGCGCGCGCTTGTCACCGGTGGAGTACGAGCGGACCCGGCCGCCGTGCCCCTCGACCGCCGGCGGCGGGAAGCCGGGCAGCTCGGTGACCTGGAACTCGGCGTCGGGCGCGCCGAGGGCGTCGACGGCCGGGGCCCAGCCGGAGCCCATCACGAGGGCGACGTCATGGGTCTCGGCGCCGGTGAGTTCGCGTAGGCGCGCGGCGGCGGCGTCGGCGGCGGCCCGGGGGTCCTGGGGGGCGGCGCCCTGGATGTCGTCCGGAAGAAGAGATGCGTTCACGCGACGAGCGTAGCCGCTCTTCGCCTACGCGCGTAGATGACAGAGCGCACGGGATGGCGATCGTTGTCTTGTTGTTTCCGACGAGGAGGCGCTTCCCGGCCCTGCTCAGGCGTCCGGGACGAGGACGTCCGCGTCGTCGAAGACCTCGACCGTGACGATCGGCACGCGCCGCGGACTGACCACGTATTCGACCAGGATCTCGCGGGTGAGCCGCAGCAGGCGGGTCTCCACGGTGGCGCCGACGGGGCGGGAGACGGCCGGGAACGGATCGCGGGACAGCGCGGCGATCCCCCGGTCGAAGACGGGACGCCGCCGGTCGTCCAGGCGGTCACGCGCCGCCGCGACTCGTTCGACGTAGCAGACCTAGCAGACCTAGCAGACCTAGCAGGCCGGAGTCGTCACCCGGCAGAGTCTGCCGGACCGAGGTGACAGAGTCTGCCGGACCGAAATGACAGGCCCTAGCAGGGGCGCTTGCGCAGCTCCATCACGTAATCGTGTGGTGCCCCCGCCGATTCCGCCGCGTCCGCGACCTCGCCCAGGTAGCGGGCCGAGGGGAGGCCGCCCTCGTAGCCGTTGAGGACGTACGTCCAGGCCTGCTCCTCGCCGTCGAGGGTGTGGACGCGGATCCGGGTGCGCCGGTACACGCCGAGGCCGACGCCCTCCCAGCGGTCCAGGGACTCCTCGTCCGGTGGGGCGATGTCGTACAGCGCGACGAAGACCTGCGAGAGCGGGTCCTCGACCAGCGTCGCCAGCGCACCCTCCCAGCCCAGCTGCTCGCCCCCGAAGGTCAGCCGCCAGCCGTTCAGCCAGCCGGTGGCGCGCAGCGGGGAGTGCGGAGCGCGGCGGGACATCAGGCGCGCGTCGAGGTTGCCAGCGTACGCGGCATAGAGCGACATGCACAGAGGGTACGGCAGTGGAAACCTGCGTCACTCGGGTCCCACGGACCCCTGTCGCGCACACCCCGCACGCCCCCGGGCAGTAGCACCTTGAGGCGTGCGGGACAATGGGGTACGTGACTCGGATCGTGATCATCGGTGGCGGACCCGGCGGATACGAGGCGGCCCTGGTGGCCGCCCAGCTCGGCGCGGAGGTGACCGTCGTCGACTGCGACGGTCTGGGCGGGGCGTCGGTGCTGACCGACTGCGTGCCGTCGAAGACCCTTATCGCCACGGCCGAGGTGATGACCACCTTCGACTCCTCCTACGAGGAGCTGGGCATCATCGTCGCCGACGACACCCCGCCGCTGGAGCAGGCGGCCCGCGTGGTCGGCGTGGACCTGGGGAAGGTCAACCGCCGTGTGAAGCGCCTGGCGCTCGCCCAGTCCCACGACATCACCGCCTCCGTGACCCGGGCCGGCGCGCGTGTGATGCGCGGCCGCGGCCGGCTCGACGGCATGCAGGCCCTCGACGGGTCCCGGAAGGTCGTCGTCACCGCCGCCGACGGCACCGAGGAGACCCTCGTCGCGGACGCCGTCATCATCGCCACCGGAGGCCACCCGCGCGAGGTGCCGGACGCCCAGCCCGACGGCGAGCGCATCCTCAACTGGACCCAGGTCTACGACCTCACCGAGCTGCCCGAAGAGCTGATCGTGGTCGGCTCCGGTGTGACCGGGGCCGAGTTCGCCGGCGCCTACCAGGCGCTGGGCTCGAAGGTCACCCTCGTCTCCTCCCGCGACCGGGTGCTCCCGGGCGAGGACCCCGACGCCGCCGCCGTCCTGGAGGACGTCTTCCGGCGCCGCGGCATGAACGTGATGTCCCGCTCCCGCGCGCAGTCCGCCAAGCGCGTCGGCGACCAGGTGGAGGTCACGCTGGCCGACGGCCGGGTCATCACCGGCTCGCACTGCCTGATGGCCGTCGGCGCCATCCCCAACAGCGCCGGGCTCGGCCTGGAGGAGGCCGGCGTCAAGCTGCGCGAGTCCGGTCACATCTGGACCGACAAGGTGTCGCGCACGACCGCCCCCGGCGTCTACGCGGCCGGTGACGTGACGGGCGTCTTCGCCCTCGCCTCGGTGGCCGCCATGCAGGGCCGCATCGCCGTCTACCACTTCCTCGGCGACGCGGTGGCCCCGCTCAACCTCAAGACCGTCTCCTCCAACGTCTTCACCGACCCCGAGATCGCCACCGTCGGCTACAGCCAGGCCGACGTCGACGCCGGCAAGATCGACGCCCGCGTCGTCAAGCTGCCGCTCCTGCGCAACCCGCGCGCCAAGATGCAGGGCATCCGGGACGGCTTCGTGAAGATCTTCTGCCGCCCGGGCACCGGGATCGTGGTCGGCGGTGTGGTCGTGGCGCCGCGCGCCTCGGAACTCATCCATCCCATCTCGATCGCCGTCGACAACAATCTGACGGTCGAACAGATCGCGAACGCCTTCACCGTGTACCCGTCCCTTTCGGGCTCGATCGCGGAAGTGGCACGGCAGTTGCACACCCGCAAGGCCACCGGCGAGGGCTGACGACCCGTCCGGCCTCTGGCACGTTCCCGCTGGTCACGGGGAGTTGTCGAGCATGCGTACGGCATAGTCGGGGCGGGTAGGCCCTATACCACCTCCCGCCCCACCATGCGAACAACTTCTGTTATTCGGCGCAAACTGCTGAAAGCAGACGGTCGTTGGGGTTACTGTCAGTTTCGTGTTCGCTGCAGAACGTCGCCAATTGATCCTCGAAATGGTGCGAGCGAACGGGGCCGTGTCGCTCCGTGAACTCGCCCGCGTCGTCCAGACCTCCGAAGTGACCGTACGGCGGGACGTGCGCGCACTGGAGGCAGAAGGACTCCTCGACCGCCGGCACGGCGGTGCGGTACTGCCGGGCGGGTTCACGCGAGAGTCCGGCTTTCCGCAGAAGTCCCATCTCGCGACCGCCGAGAAGACGGCCATCGCCGATCTCGCCGCGAGCCTCGTCGAAGAGGGCGAGGCCATCGTGGTCGGGGCGGGTACCACCACGCAGGAGCTGGCCCGCCGGCTCGCACGGGTGCCCGGGCTGACGGTCGTCACCAACTCCCTGCTGGTCGCCCAGGCGCTCGCCCACGCCAACCGGGTCGAGGTCGTGATGACCGGCGGGACGCTGCGGGGCTCCAACTACGCCCTCGTCGGCTCCGGAGCCGAGCAGTCCCTCCAGGGACTCCGGGTGTCCAAGGCCTTCCTGTCCGGCAGCGGGCTCACCGCCGAGCGCGGGCTCTCCACGTCCAACATGCTGTCGGCGTCCGTCGACCGGGCGCTGGTGCAGGCCGCCGCGGAGGTGGTGGTGCTCGCCGACCACACCAAGCTGGGCGCCGACACGATGTTCCAGACCGTGCCCACGGATGTGATCAACCGGCTGGTGACCGATGAGCCGCCGGCGCATGACGACCGGGCGGGTACGGAGTTGCAGGCGCTGGCGGATCAGGGCGTGCAGGTCGCTGTCGCTGGGACTGGGGCGGGGAGTGAGGGGGCGTCTGCCGGGCGGCAGAGGGCGCCTTTGCCGGGGCCTCGACGGGGGGTGCCTGGCGCCGGTGGCGGGCTTCGGGGGGTGCTGGAGCCCTCCGGGGGTTCGGAGCGGGGACGCGTTGCCGATCTTCGGCGGCGGTGAGGGGTTGTATTCGCCCTAGGGGTTCGGTGCGTGGGTGGGTGCGGGCGCGTTGTGGCTTGTCGCGCTCGCGCGGCGGAGCCGCATATTGTTACAGCCCCGCGCCCCTGGGTGGGTGCCCTTGAGCGGCGTTGGCAGGGCACGCTCGTAGACGCGGGCGCCTGGTGGCTTGTCGCGCTCGCGCGGCGGAGTCGCATATTGGTACAGCTCCGCGCCCGTGGGTGGGTGCCCTTGAGCGGCATTGACAAGGCACGCTCGGAGACGCGGGCGCCCGGTGGCTGGCCCCTGGTGGCGTTGGTCAGGGCGTCGCTGGAAAAGACTTGACGCCCGGCGGGACTTTCGGTCGCCGGGCGTCGTTGCCTTGGTGCTGGGGGTCAGTCCTTGATCTCGCAGATGGGGGCGCCTGAGGTGATGGAGGCGCCTACCTCTGCGGTGAGGCCCTTGATGGTGCCGGCCTTGTGGGCGTTGAGGGGCTGTTCCATCTTCATGGCTTCGAGGACGACGACGAGGTCGCCTTCCTTGACCTCCTGGCCCTCCTCGACGGCGATCTTGACGATCGTGCCCTGCATCGGGGAGGCGAGGGTGTCGCCGGAGGCCACGGGGCCGGACTTCTTGGCCGCGCGACGCTTCGGCTTGGCGCCGGCCGCCAGGCCCGTGCGGGCCAGGCTCATGCCGAGCGAGGACGGCAGTGAGACCTCGAGGCGCTTGCCGCCGACCTCGACGACGACCGTCTCGCGGGCCGAGTCCTCGTCCGCCTCGGCGTCGGCCGGAGCCGCGAACGGCTTGATCTCGTTGACGAACTCCGTCTCGATCCAGCGGGTGTGGACCTTGAAGGGCTCGGTGGAGCCGGTCAGTTCGGGGCCGAAGGCCGGGTCCCGGACCACCACGCGGTGGAACGGGATGGCCGTGGCCATGCCCTCGACCTGGAACTCGTCCAGCGCGCGGGCGGCCCGCTCCAGGGCCTCCTTGCGGGTACGGCCCGTCACGATCAGCTTGGCGAGCAGCGAGTCCCACGCCGGGCCGATGACCGAACCGGACTCCACTCCGGCGTCCAGGCGGACACCGGGGCCGGTCGGCGCGTCGAACCGGGTGACGGTGCCGGGGGCCGGGAGGAAGTTACGGCCCGGGTCCTCACCGTTGATGCGGAACTCGAACGAGTGACCGCGCAGTGGCGGGTCGTCGTAACCCAGCTCCTCGCCGTCGGCGATGCGGAACATCTCGCGGACCAGGTCGACGCCGGCGACCTCCTCGGTCACCGGGTGCTCCACCTGGAGGCGGGTGTTCACCTCCAGGAAGGAGATCGTGCCGTCCTGGCCCACCAGGAACTCACACGTGCCGGCGCCCTCGTAGCCGGCCTCCTTCAGGATCGCCTTCGAGGCGCGGTACAACTCGGCGACCTGCTCCTCGGAGAGGAACGGCGCCGGGGCCTCCTCCACCAGCTTCTGGTGGCGGCGCTGCAGCGAGCAGTCCCGGGTGGAGACCACGACCACGTTGCCGTGCTTGTCCGCCAGGCACTGGGTCTCCACGTGGCGGGGGCGGTCCAGGTAGCGCTCGACGAAGCACTCGCCGCGGCCGAACGCGGCGACCGCCTCACGGACCGCGGAGTCGTACAGCTCCGGAACCTCTTCCAGGGTCCGGGCGACCTTCAGGCCGCGGCCGCCGCCACCGAAGGCGGCCTTGATGGCGATCGGCAGGCCGTGCTCCTCGGCGAAGGCCACGACCTCGTCGGCACCCGACACCGGGTCGGGGGTGCCGGCCACCAGCGGGGCGCCGGCCCGCTGTGCGATGTGGCGGGCGGCGACCTTGTCACCCAGGTCGCGGATGGCGTGCGGCGGCGGGCCGATCCAGTTCAGACCCGCGTCGAGGACCGCCTGGGCGAACTCGGCGTTCTCCGACAGGAAGCCGTAGCCCGGGTGGATGGCGTCGGCACCCGACTCGCGTGCCGCGTTCAGGATCTTGTCGATCACGAGGTAGCTGGTCGCCGGGGTGTCACCACCCAGGGCGAACGCCTCATCCGCGGCGCGGACATGCAGAGCGTCCCTGTCCGGGTCGGCGTAGACGGCCACGCTCGCGATCCCGGCATCCCGACAGGCCCGGGCCACGCGGACAGCGATTTCGCCACGGTTGGCGATGAGCACCTTGCGCACGATTGAGGCTCCCTCCTTGAAACAAGCCGAGTTTAGGGACTGCCGACACGACACATCGACCCGTCCCCAATGGTGAGCTTGCCCACACGGAGCGTTAATCGAGGCTCGCTCGACCCGCGAAAGCCCTTGTCGCACCGAGGTACGCAGGACTCCTGCGGGCAACCCTAGCGCTGTCGTGTGGTCAAGGTCTCTGTGAGGGCGTGCCGCGGCCCACTTCGTTTCTTTGTCGAGTCCCTACGAATGGCCCAATGATTCTTTGCCACCGACCGGACTCTTGTCCCAGGGTTTACCCGTTAGTAGCGTTCGGTCTGACTCGAACGTACTTCGGGTAACAGCGGGTAACAACGGTCACAGCAGCCCTGTTGGGGGCTTCGGCGCGGCGAAAGTGGGTGGGACCGGTGGTGCGCAGACCGGTGGCGTGGGTCGTGGCGGTCGTACTCCTCGCCGAGGCGTTCGGCGTCGCCTGGCTGAACTGGTTCCTCGGCATCGTCGTCGACCGGCAGAAGATGTCCCTGGCCGGACTCGACCCCGACGTCATGTCGACGTCCTCGAAGATCGGCGGTCTGGTCTTCGGCCTGTACTTCGTGCTGTGTGCGGTGGTGGCCGTCCTCGTCGCCGTCCGCGACCGCGCCCCCGCCGGGCTCGGCCGCGTCCTGCTGATCAGCGTCGCCGTGGTGCACGCACTGCTCGGCGCCTTCGTCTGGGCCATGGTGAGCTTCTCGGCGTTCCTGTTCATGATGGTCGTGTTCGCGCTCGTCGTCCTGCTCCTGATGACGTACGACCGTGCGCCCGGCCCCGAGCAGGATGCCTCCGGCGGGGCTGCCGGGCAGGGGGGTGACCCCGCGGCCGAGAACGAGCCGGGTGCGGGCGCGGATGCGGCGGTGGGCGCGGGGCCGAGTCTGGAGAAGGGCGCGGGGTCCCGGAGCGGGGGTCTGCCGCCCCGGGACGGGGACGAGCCCCAGGACACCGTGCCAGGTCAGCGGCTCAGCGCGGCGGTGCCGGTGCCCACAAGTCGGTGATCCCGACGCCCAGTTCGGCCAGCAGCCGCCGTACGAGCGGCAGGCTGATGCCGATCACGTTGCCGTGGTCGCCCTCGATGCCCTCGATGAACGGCGCAGAGCGACCGTCGAGGGTGAACGCGCCGGCGACGTGGAGGGGCTCGCCCGAGGCGACGTAGGCGGCGATCTCGTCGTCGGTGGGGCTGCCGAAGCTGACCACCGTGGACGCGGTCGCGGATACGTACCTGCCGGCCGTGGTGTCCCAGACGCAGTGGCCCGTCTGGAGGACCCCGGCCCGGCCGCGCATCGCCTTCCAGCGGGCGGTCGCCTCCTCGGCGTCGGCCGGCTTGCCCAGCGCCTGCCCGTCCAGCTCCAGCACCGAGTCGCAGCCGATCACCAGGGCGCCGTTCACCTCCGGCTTCGCCGCCACGACCGACGCCTTCGCCTCGGCCAGGGCGAGGGCCAGCTCGGCGGGTGTGGGCGCGGTGACGGCCTCCTCGTCCACCCCGCTCACGATGACCTCGGGCGCGAGGCCCGCCTGGCGCAGGAGGCCGAGGCGGGCGGGGGACTGGGAGGCGAGGATCAGGCGCCTTCTGGGCGACGTGGGAGTCATGCGGTCAGGTTAGTCACCCGGCGCCTCCGGGATCATCCCGGTTCACCTCAGGCCGATCACGATCATGGCCAGGACCATGGCAAGGGCCATGAGGAGGCCGAGCCGCCGCAACATCTCCTGCATGTCGCGGAGTTCTTTGGGGGGCTCGTTCTCGGGGTCTGACCACAGCATGCCACCAGCGTGGGGCTTCGGCCGGTGGGGCGCCTGAGTAGAGGTACTCAAGTTGGCGCCCCACGTCTCACTTCTGTGCGCCCGCGCGGCTCAGCCGCATATCGACACAGCCCCGCGCCCCTGAGGTGGGTCGGGCTTAGCTCGGCCAGTAGGTGCGGGTCCAGGACGCCGGGCCCGGGGCGGGGACCCGAGTCGTTGCGATACGGGCGGGGTCCGACCAGGCTGCGCTCGCGCCTCGCGCGCCGGACGGCTGTTGTGCCGTCGCGGCGCGGGCGTGGACCACCGCCAGGGCGGCGGCCAGCTCCTCCGCTGTGGGGTTGCCTCGTACGACCTTGATGTTCATGTCGGCTCCGGGGTCCGGTGACTGCACCTAGAGGGGGATGTTGCCGTGCTTCTTCGGAGGCAGGGATTCCCGCTTGGTGCGCAGTTGACGCAGGCCGCGGACGATGTGGGCCCTGGTGTCGGACGGCATGATCACCGCGTCGACGTAGCCACGCTCGGCCGCCACGTAGGGGTTCAGGAGCGTGTCCTCGTACTCCTGGATCACCCGTGCGCGGGTCGCCTCGCCGTCCCCGGCGGCCTCCGCCTCCGCGATCGTCCGGCGGTGCAGGATGTTGACCGCTCCCTGCGCGCCCATGACCGCGATCTGCGCCGTCGGCCACGCCAGGTTGAGGTCCGCCCCCAGGTGCTTGGAGCCCATGACGTCGTACGCGCCGCCGAACGCCTTGCGGGTGATGACCGTGATGAGGGGGACCGTCGCCTCGGCGTACGCGAAGATCAGCTTCGCGCCGCGGCGGATGATGCCGTCGTGCTCCTGGTCGACGCCGGGCAGGAAGCCGGGGACGTCGACGAAGGTGAGGACGGGGACGTTGAAGGCGTCGCACGTGCGGACGAAGCGGGCCGCCTTTTCGCTCGCCGTGATGTCCAGGCAGCCCGCGAACTGCATCGGCTGGTTCGCCACGATGCCGACCGGGTGTCCCTCGACCCGGCCGAAACCGGTGACGATGTTCGGCGCGAACAGCGCCTGCGTCTCGAAGAACTCCGCGTCGTCCAGCACGTGCTCGATCACCGTGTGGATGTCGTACGGCTGGTTCGCGCTGTCCGGCACCAGGGTGTCCAGCTCGCGGTCCTCGTCCGTGACGGCGAGGTCCGCCTCCTCCGGGAAGACCGGGGCCTCCGAGAGGTTGTTCGAGGGGAGGTACGACAGCAGTTGCTTGACGTACTCGATCGCGTCCTTCTCGTCGCCCGCCATGTGGTGGGCCACCCCGGAAGTGGCGTTGTGCGTGCGGGCGCCGCCGAGTTCCTCGAAGCCGACGTCCTCACCGGTGACCGTCTTGATGACGTCCGGGCCGGTGATGAACATGTGGCTGGTCTGGTCGACCATCACCGTGAAGTCCGTGATCGCCGGGGAGTAGACCGCGCCGCCCGCGCACGGGCCGACGATCAGGCTGATCTGGGGGATGACGCCGGAGGCGTGCGTGTTGCGGCGGAAGATCTCGCCGTACGCGCCGAGGGAGGCGACGCCCTCCTGGATGCGGGCGCCGCCCGAGTCGTTGATGCCGATGACCGGGCAGCCCGTCTTCAGCGCGAAGTCCATGACCTTGACGATCTTCTGGCCGTAGACCTCGCCGAGGGCGCCGCCGAAGACCGTGAAGTCCTGGGAGAAGACCGCGACGGGGCGGCCGTCGACCGTGCCGTAGCCGGTGACGACGCCGTCGCCGTACGGGCGGTTCTGCTCCAGGCCGAAGTTGGTGGAGCGGTGCCGGGCGAACTCGTCCAGCTCGACGAACGAGTCCTCGTCGAGGAGGAGTTCGATCCGCTCACGGGCCGTCAGCTTGCCCTTGGCATGCTGCTTCTCGACGGCGCGTGCGGAGCCGGCGTGCGTCGCCTCGTCGATGCGCCGCTGGAGATCGGCGAGCTTCCCAGCGGTGGTGTGGATGTCGATCTCTTGACGCTCTTCCGGCTCGGACATCGGGATGCGGCTCCCTGCCTGCTCAAAAGGGGGGACGGTTACTCATCCGTAGAGTAGTGCTGGGCTCAGCGATCAGCACTGCGGCCTTTCCCACACCTACTGTGGGTTGCATGACGCCGCGAGATGCCTCTTCTTCGTCCAGTGACAGCCGTTGGTCCGATCTGGGCCGTCCGCCCCTGAACGTGGGCTCGCTGCGGCGGGCGCTCGTGCGGGAGGGGAGTCTGTGGACCGGTGTCGACGTGGTTCAGCGGACCGGGTCCACCAACTCCGACCTGGTCGCCCGGGCTGTCGCGGGTGAGGTGGAGGAGGGGGCCGTGCTCGTCGCCGAGGAGCAGACCGCCGGCCGGGGGCGGCTCGACCGGCAGTGGACGGCTCCGCCGCGCTCCGGGCTGTTCTTCTCCGTGCTGCTGCGGCCCGTCGAGGTGCCGGTGGCCCGGTGGGGGTGGCTGCCGCTGCTCACCGGGGTGGCGGTGGCGACGGGGCTGTCGCGGGCGGCCGGCGTGGACACGGCGCTGAAGTGGCCGAACGATCTGCTGGTGACCGTGGGTGGGGAGGAGCGGAAGGCCGGGGGGATCCTCGCCGAGGCGGCGGGGGAGGGTGGTGTCGTCGTCGGGGTCGGTCTGAACGTCACGCTGCGGGCGGAGGAGCTGCCGGTACCGGCGGCGGGGTCGCTGGCGCTGGCCGGGGCGGTGGGGACCGACCGGGATCCGCTGCTGCGCGCCGTGCTGCGGTCGCTGGAGTCCTGGTACGGGCGGTGGCGGGCGGCGGCTGGGGACCCGCTGGTCAGCGGGTTGCAGGAGGCGTACGTGGCGGGGTGCGCGACGTTGGGGCGGACCGTGCGGGCGGAGTTGCCGGGGGAGCGGGCCGTGGTGGGCGAGGCGGTGGCCGTGGACGGGGACGGGCGGCTGGTCATCGCCACGGAGGAGGGGGTCCGGGAGCCGGTGGGAGCGGGGGACATCGTGCACTTGCGGCCGGCGTGAGACGTGCCTGTGCCTGCGGCGCTTGATGGGAGGGGCCGCGGGTGCCTTCGGGTGCCTGCGGGTACCTGCGGCGCTGGGTGGGGTGCGGGTGCGGGGCGTGGTGGCGGGTGGGGGCCCGGTGCGGGGCGTGGTGGCGGCTGAGGCCCGGTGCGGTGTGTGGTGGCGGGTGGGGACGCGGGTGCCGGTGGGTGGGGGGTTGCCTGCGGCGCATGTGCCGGGGTGTGGGGGTGCGCGGTGCGCGTCGCGTGGTCTGGGGTGCGGGGGCGGGGCGGGGGGTGTCCGTCCTCGGAACGGCGCGAAATCTGGTGTTCAACAGCGAGGGCGTTGACGCGCCGCCCCTGCGGGCGGACACCCCGGAAGAGCGTGGTGGTGGGAAGGAGTGTACA